>DBVU01000046.1 GCA_002308195.1 Bacteroidales bacterium UBA1256 | reverse complement strand
GCTATTGCCAGCGAGCAAGAGATGAAAGCTAAGGCCCAAGAGGCACGTGCCAAGGTGATTGAGGCTGAGGCGCTTGTTCCTCAAGCTATGGCCGATGCATTCCGCAATGGCAACTTGGGTATAATGGACTACTATCGTATGCAGAACATGCAGGCTGACACAGCCATGCGTGAGAATATTGCAGGTACTCCAACCAAAGGAAAGAAATAATTGCGAATAGCATTACTGCAATATTCGATTGTCTGGGCTAATCCGCAAGCCAATATCGGCTTGCTGGATGAGCGTTTGGCTGCTTTGCGAGGGAAGGCAGATATAGCTGTTGTGCCGGAAATGTTCAGCACAGGTTTTTGTACCGATAGGCCGGACCTGGCAGAAGAATGGGGAGGACCAACGTGTTGTGCGCTGCAGCATATGGCAGACACATATGATATTGCCATCATGGGATCATTCATATGCCGAGAGGACCGTTTGCGCAACAGAGGCTTCATGTTTCGGCCGAACGACACACCGCTCTATGTGGACAAAAGGCACCTGTATAGACATGGAGGTGAGGCAGATTTCTTCAGTCCCGGAGAGAAGCGTGATGTATGGGAGTATCGCGGAGCGAAGATTAAGCTAGCAGTTTGCTTTGATGCGCGTTTCCCTGTTTGGCTACGCCAAGAGAAGGAGAATATGTACGATATCTTGGTATTGGTGGCTTGTTGGCCGACTATCCGTGTCCAATATTGGGATGCACTGCTTCCTGCTCGTGCGGCCGAGAACCAATGCTATGTGGTAGGCGTGAACATGGTAGGAACAGATGGTCTGCAACTGGACTACAATGGCCATTCTGCGGCTTACGATACATGGTTGCGTGATTTAGCCCAATTCGATGATTACGAAGAAGGAACACGCATAGTAGATTTTTCGATCGAGAAACTAAGACATTTTAGAGAAGTATTGCCTCTATGGCAAGATGCTGATGAATATTATTTGGAAAATAGAAGAACTGACGCCTGAACAACAGGAGATAGTGGACCAGTTGTCTCGTGATCTGGACATAACGCCGATAGAAAGTCGTGTGTTAGTGAGTCGCGGATTGCGTTCGGCGGCAGAAGCACGCGCCTATATTCGTCCTACACTAGAGAGTTTGCACGATCCGTTCTTGATGCGCGATATGACCGCGGCTGTAAATAGATTGGAGCAAGCTGTTCGCGCGCATGAGCGCATAATGATATACGGTGACTACGATGTGGATGGAACCACTGCTGTGGCACTGATGTATTCATTCCTTCGTACGCAAACGGACAATCTCATCTACTATATTCCCGATCGTCATCGTGAAGGTTATGGAATTTCGGTAGAAGGAATTGATACGGCCAAAGCAGAAGGATGCACGCTGATTGTGGCATTGGACTGTGGTATCAAGGAGGTGGAAAACATCGCATATGCTAAGTCGCTCGGTATTGATTTTATCGTTTGCGACCATCATACACCGGGCGAGGAGATTCCTAAGGCAGTAGCTGTGCTGAATATGAAACGCAAAGATTGCCCATATCCTTACAAGGAGTTGAGTGGTTGCGGTGTCGGATTCAAACTTGCACAAGCTTACGCCCAGCGCTGTGGCATTGACCAGGAAGAAGTATTCCGTTTGTTACCTCTCTTGGTGATGTCTATAGCCAGTGATGTGGTACCGGTAACGGGCGAAAACCGTATATTGGCTTATTTCGGACTCAAGCGTCTCAATGCGAATCCATCGGTTGGCCTGAAAGCTATTATGCGTGTGGCAGGATTAGAGGGCAAGACTGTTAATATCAATGATTTGGTATTTAAGATAGGTCCGCGAATCAATGCTTCCGGACGTATGAAGAGTGGTGCGGAAGCAGTGCGACTTCTCATTACCGACAACGAGGAAGAAGCACGAGAGTATGCGGAGAACATAGACACCTACAACCATTCTCGTCGCGACGAAGATACGCGTACGTGCGAAGAAGCATTGGAGCAACTTCATGCAGATCCGGAGAATGAGCAGAAATACACTACAGTGGTTTATTCTCCCGATTGGCATAAGGGCGTTGTGGGAATTGCAGCCAGTCGACTGATGGATTATTACTATCGTCCTACTATTGTATTGACCAAGGGCGAAGATGATACGATAACCGGTAGCGCACGTTCGGTGAGTGATTTCGATATATACGCAGCTATTGATTCGTGTAGCGATTTGCTGTCGAATTTCGGAGGCCATCGTTTTGCAGCGGGACTGGGAATGCCTATAGCTAATCTTCCGGAGTTCAAACGTAGGTTTGAGGAATATGTCGCTAAGCATATTACCCCATCTCAGAAAGTGCAAACGCTCAATATATTAGCCGAAGTGCAATTGAGCGACTTGACATGGAAACTCTATCGTATTCTGCAGTGCATGGAACCTTTCGGCGCGGGTAACGAACGACCGTTGTTCGCAACTCGTGGTCTGATTAACAATCGCAACACACGCGCTGTTAGCGATGGACGCCATTTGCATGTTGATTTGACCGATTGTGTTGTAGCTATTGAGGGTATTGCTTTTGGCGAAGGAGATAAGGCCGAGTATCTACAGAATGGCAAGAGCGTAGATGTATGTTATTTCCTCGAGGAGAATAGCTATCGTGGACGTACCACCTTGCAAATTAATGTACAAGATATCAAACTAAACAACGATTAACAACATGTTTTCAGAGCGAGACACCAAAGGCCCTATTTTGCGTCGTGGGTCCATCGAAGTGGTATGCGGTTCTATGTTCAGCGGCAAGACTGAAGAGTTGATTCGTCGTATGAAGCGAGCTAAGTTTGCCAAGCAACGCGTAGAAATCTTCAAACCGGCAATTGATGTACGTTACAGCGAGGAGGATGTAGTTAGCCATGACCGCAATGTGATTCAATCTACTCCGGTTGATTCCAGTCAGAATATTCTGCTGCTTGCTGACGATATTGATGTGGTAGGAATTGATGAGGCGCAATTCTTTGATATGGGTATCGTAGATGTCTGCCAACAGTTAGCGGAACGTGGCATACGCGTCATCGTAGCAGGTTTGGATATGGATTTCCGAGGTGTGCCTTTCGGACCAATGCCCGCACTGATGGCGATTGCAGAAGATGTCTATAAGACTCACGCTATTTGCGTTCATTGCGGCGATTTGGCTTATGTCAGCCACCGTTTGGTTCAAAGTGACAAACGTGTCCTATTGGGCGAGACTGAGTCTTACGAACCGCTCTGTCGTGCTTGTTATCAGAAAGCATTAGCGGCTGAGAATATTGAGGTACGTTGATGTCATATTGCCTTTAGCCATCCGAGATGTCTATACTTATAGTGTCTCGGATGATTTGTCTTTACCGTTACCGGGTTCGCTAGTAACGGTTCCTTTGTTGCGTAAATCACTACGTGGTATCGTCTTGCGCGAACATACTGAGTCCATAGATGCATCATGGGTAAATCGTATCAAACCGGTTCAGGAGATAATCAGTGCCACTCCATTGATTCCTTCGGAACAATTGCAACTATGGCAATGGATGAGCGACTACTATATGTGTACGCTCGGTGAGGTTCTGGCAGCTTCCATTCCAAGTGGGATATTGGAAGACAGCTACAATCAGCAAACCACTCTCTATATATCGTGTCCACCGGATCAGGATAAGGAGGAAGTTCGCAGTCAGCTGAAGCGTGCGCCCAAACAATTGTTGGTATATGATACGGCCGTGAAGATGTGCGGACCTACGGGGCGTGTTGAGCGGCGGGCATTGCTGCAAGAATCGTGTCAGCAATCCACTGTATTGCATGCGCTATTGGAAAAACAAATCCTGATTCAGACCGAAGTGGGAGTATCGCGCATCGCGCCCTACACGGGTGTAGTTGAACCACACCACTCGCTCACACCGGTTCAGCAGAAATGTGCCGATGAAATCAAGCAAACTTACGCAGAAGGCAAGCAGATAACACTCCTTCACGGAGTGACTTCCAGCGGAAAGACCGATATCTATATCCAACTCATATTGGATGAACTGGCAGAGGGGAAGAATGTTCTATATCTGGTACCGGAGATAGCTTTAACCACGCAACTGACGACACGTCTTCGCCGTATCTTCGGTGACCGTTTGCTAGTCTACCACAGTCGTTTTAATAACGCAGAAAGAGTAGAGATTTATCTGGCCTCGTCACGCACCACACCTCATGTGGTTATCGGAGCAAGAAGTGCAGTTTTTCTCCCTATTCCGAATCTGGGATTGGTGATAGTGGATGAAGAGCACGAGAGTAGTTACAAGCAAGCAGAACCTTCGCCGCGTTACCATGCGCGCGCAGCGAGCATCGTACTAGCCAAGGCACATGGTGCACATGTATTGTTAGGCACAGCCACTCCATCTGTGGAATCCTATTATTTGGCGCAAAAGGGAACGTATGGATTGGTTACATTGACAGAGCGCTACGCGGGATTGCAATTGCCACAGATAGAACTGATTGACCTGAAGCGGCAATATACTCGTCGGGAGATGTACGATCATTTTTCTGATCCGCTAGTAGATGCTATACGCGCCACATTAGCGGCAGGAAAACAGGTTATTTTGTTCCAAAATCGTCGTGGTTATGCGCCCTTGCTGCAATGTGTATCTTGCGGCAGGTCGCCAAGATGCATTCAGTGTGATGTGCCGCTGACCGTTCATCTTCGGGTACGCGAACTACGGTGCCATTACTGTGGTTACCGAACATCTATCCCTTCGGTTTGTCCTACTTGCGGCGGTGAACTCCGTATGTGCGGCTTTGGCACCGAGCGGATAGAGGATGAGATCAGCAAACTTTTTCCGGATGCACGCGTGCTACGCATGGATCTGGATACCACTCGCAGCAAAACGGCCTATCAGAATATCATCAATGCTTTCTCGAGACACGAATGCGACATCTTGATTGGAACTCAGATGGTCACCAAAGGACTGCATTTTGATGATGTTCAATTGGTAGCCGTGCTAAATGCAGATCCGCTATTTAATCAACCGGATTTTCGTGCCTATGAACGTGCGTTCCAGATGCTAGAACAGGTGTCCGGTCGTGCGGGAAGAAAAGGCGAGACAGGCAAAGTGCTGATACAGACGTTTGATCCGAAGAATGAGGTACTACAAATGGTTCGTACGCATGATTATCAAGCACTGTATAAACAGCAAATAGCCGAACGCAAACTATTTAATTATCCTCCATTCCATCGAATAATTCGTGTGCAACTTCGTCATCGCGACGAACATTATGTTCAGGAAGCAGCGCAAGCTCTGCAAGCTCGTCTTCGTCAGTTGTTCGGGCCACGCGTATCCGAAGTAGTTGTGCCATCGGTGGAACGTGTTCAAGCGTACGTCTATCGTGAAATCAATTTACGTATTGAGAATAACGCTCGTATAGCTGAGGCAAAACGCTTGCTGAGACAATCGGTAGACTGGTTGTCCTCCTATCATCAGTATCGTCATATTCAAACCATAGTGGATGTGGATCCACAATAGAACAGCCCTATGACCACTAATCAATATATAGATTACACTTATCCAACTGAGGAACTAAAACAGCAACACCTGATCTCCTATATCAACGAAAAGATAGAGTCGGGTCATGCTATTGATTTGATAGCAGAAGGTGAGGCTTATCACGAAGCGCAATTGGCGCGTATCGCGCAAGCTATTGTAGCAGAACCCAGGCACAAAGTAGTTTTGTTGGCGGGTCCTTCTTCCAGCGGAAAGACAAGTACCAGTTTTCGTCTTTGTCTTCATCTGGTTGCGTTAGGAAAGAGTCCGGTAGCTCTGTCTCTGGACAACTGGTATGTAGATGGCTCTCTCACTCCGCGTGACGAACAAGGGAATAAGGATTATGAGAGTGTTTATGCCATTGATTTGGAGCAACTGGAATCAGATCTGAAGGCCTTGATTGCCGGTAAGGAGATTGCTCTACCCACTTTCAATTTTGCAGAAGAGAAACGTGAATATAACGGCGAGACATTGCGTCTGGAGGAAGATAGCATCATGGTGATAGAAGGTATTCACGCACTCAATCCTTTGCTGACGGAACATATTGAGGACAATTGTAAATACAAGATTTATGCGGCACCAATGAGTCCGCTATCTCTGGATGGCGAACGATGGATTCCTACGTGGAATCATCGTTTGTTGCGTCGTATAAGTCGAGATTTGCGAACGCGTGGAAAATCACCTTTGCATACGATTGCTTCCTGGCCATCTGTGCGTGAAGGAGAAGAGAAATGGATTGAACCTTTCCGCTTGGAAGCGAATGCAGAATTTGATACATCGATGACATACGAATTGCCCACGATTCGACTACGTGTTGAGACAGCCCTGCAAACAGTTCCGGCAAGTGCTTCCGAATATCCGATAGCTGAGCAATTGCTCTATTATCTGAGTTTCTTCGAACCTCTGGAGTCGACACTGATTCCGCGCACATCCATCTTGCGCGAATTTATCGGTGGTAGTCAGTTCAATGTAGGATAACCATAAATCATACTAAACATGAAACGCTATTTAACATTTCTTTTGACGGCACTGGTGTTAGCCGGTTGTAGTAGTACCGAGCAACAGTTGAAAAAACGTGCAATGGAATTGTGCGCATATGTTCCGGACCATGAGTTACTAGAACGCTCGAAGGACTATATGACATCGGATTTCTATGCGGTTCTGGATACGATGTTTAATCTGCCTGCTCACGAGGCAATGGATCATGAGTGGTTGTATTATTTTGTGACAGGTAATGGTGGAACGATTGCTGATTATGAGGTGGTGGGCGTTGAGAAAACCGATGCTACTCATGCCGTTGCAACAATCTTGGTTCGGCAACAATGGCCGGATGGCTCGTTTGACGAAACAACAGATGTAGAAGAGCATAAACTCTATATGGAACGAATCGGCGGTCAATGGTTGATGGCGGATTTTGATGAGCATAAAGCAGATTGTATTCAGTATATCGCGAACAACCGAAAAGAGCAAGCTCTGCGCGATGCCATTAGCGATTATCTGATACGCGAAATAGGGATTCATTATCAACAAGGTGAGATTTGCATTCCCACGCTGATGATGGTTGCGGAGGACGAAACAGATTCGACACAAATGCTTGTTTATGGAGATTATTGGATATTCTGGTACAACCAGTCGGGCGATACACTGCTGACCGTATCAGGAGGAAATCACTCAGGTTGCATGACCGTGAATTGTCAAGCAGATTTGTTCGTTATTACCGGATTTGAGCAAACGGTGGATGGCGCAGGAAATGAAGCCAGTGCCAAGCGGATTTTTGGCACTCATTATGACATTTATCAAAACATGCATTCCAACGCCGATGTTCGCGAGGCCGTTCGTCAAGAACAACTGAGCGAATATATTCGTCAGCATAATATGAATGTGGGTTACTATCGCGATTACGGCTGGCCGGCAGTGGAATTGGAATAATAGGTTTGGAGGAGATGAAACCGTACAAAGCCATATTTCTAGATTGGGATGATACAATAGGCGATTGGGAAAATGCCGCGCGCAGGGCGTTGGAGGATATTTACAGCACCTATCATCTGGACCAATTATACGCTTCGTTTGAGGATTATTTGAATGTATATCATCCGTATAATCTGAAACTGTGGGGATTGTACGGGAATCACGAAATAAGTAAAGAATATTTGCAGTTTGAGCGTTTTTATCGTCCGCTGATGGCGGATGCCGAACCAACTATTAACGGTCGTTCGAAAGAAGAAGTGGCGCGAGAGATAGGCGGCGTATTTCTGCACCTGACAAACAAATATTTTTCGCTTCTGCCTGATGCGGACAGAGTGGTTCGTTATTTGGCGGCGAAATATCCGCTGACGATTATCAGCAATGGATTTAGAGAAGTTCAATACTACAAATTTGAGCACTCGGGCTTGCAGAGTTGTTTTGCTCATACGTTGATTAGCGATGAGATAGGTAGCGGAAAACCATTGCCGGAAATTTTCCGTATTGCGCTTGAACGCAATGGAGTGAAAGCGGACGAAGCCATCATGATCGGCGATAGTTATTCGTCGGATATCGCAGGCGCCAAGAATGCGGGAATTGATCAAATTTGGTTGCATCAAGGTGAGACTACAGAGACGGCGAATTATATTATTCCGCGTTTGGCGGATGTGCTGAATATTTTGTAACAGACAACAATAGAACTATGCAAACTATCCAACTGAACAATGGCGTTGAGATGCCACTATTGGGCTACGGATTATTTCAGATTCCGCCACAAGAAGCCGAGCGTTGCACGCGCGATGCGTTAGAAGTGGGTTACAGGCTGATTGATACGGCACAAGCCTATCAAAACGAAGAAGGAGTAGGTTCGGCTATTGCGAAATCGGGTATCCCGCGCAGCGATATTTTCGTTGTGACGAAAGTGTGGATTACCAATTCCGGAGAAGAGAAAGCGGCCAGAAGTATTGAGGAAAGTTTGCGCAAACTCCAAACGGATTATATCGATTTGCTGCTGATTCATCAGGCTTACGGCGATGTATTCGGTTCGTGGCGGGCGATGGAAAAAGCGTATCAATCGGGCAAAGTGCGCGCAATAGGTGTTAGCAATTTTCAGGCGTGCCGATTCTACGATTTTGCATCGTTTGTCGATATCAAACCAATGGTTAATCAGCTACAATGTTGCGTATTGTGTCAGCAAAACGGGATAGGGGAAGAAATGAGTCGCTACGATACCAAGATGATGGCTTGGGGACCACTTGGACAGGGTTCTGACGATTTGCTCAAGAGTCCGGTTTTGGAAGCCATAGGTGCCCAATATGGCAAATCGTCATCGCAAGTAGCACTTCGCTGGTTGACTCAACGAGGCATAGTGGCAATTCCCAAATCGACACATCGCGATAGGATGGAGAGCAATTTTGAAATCTTTGATTTCACGTTGTCCAACGAAGATATGGAGAAGATAGCAACGCTGAATCAGCAAGATACTGGTTCCCGCAATTTTGCAGATCCGAATTATCTTCGTCGCATCATTGGTATATTCAATTTATAACCAAGATCTTAAAAATCGTACACTTTTTTGTCAGGTAATCGTCTCGTTCCTGTCAGGTTAAAGTCTCGTCTTTTCTCGTGTGGCGGAAAAATTGGACAAAATCTTAACGAGAGTACATTTTGATGATCGCAAATAAACAAAAAAAGAGTCCTCGAAAATGAGAACTCTTTTTTGGTAGCGGGACCCAGGATTGAACTGGGGACCTCATGATTATGAATCATGCGCTCTAACCAGCTGAGCTATCCCGCCTCAAAAGCGGGTGCAAAAGTACTGCTTTTTTTTGACATGTGCAAATATTTCTGCATTTTTTTGCAAAAAAGCGTGAGATAGGCAAGTCAAATTTGCAGCAGATAACTATTAGTTATCCCACTTGGCAACCGTTCTTGACAGGCGCGCTGACGGTAGTTACCACCAGTTTGCCATCTGCATCTACGGCCGAGAGAATCATGCCCTGGCTCTCGATGCCCATCATCTTGCGCGGCGGGAAATTGGCGATAAAGAGCACCTGTTTGCCGACCAAAACAGAAGGATCGGGATAACTCTGGGCGATACCGCTGAGAATCGTTCTTCCGCCCAAACCATCGTCAATGCGGAATTGCAACAGACGCTCGGATTTCTTCACGTTAGTGCATTCCAAAACGGTCCCCACGCGGATGTCATTCTTCTCGAATTCATCGAAACTATTTGGCTCCTTGATTGGTTCCGGCCGCCAGTTTTTGAGTGCCTCCAATTGCGCGGCTTTTTCGTTTTCCTCTTTGATGCGTGCGAGACGATCCAGTTGCGCCTGAATAGCCTCGTCCTCAATTTTCTCGAAGAGCAGACTGATTTCGCCGAGCGCATGGCCTTGCGGCAAAAGATCGATACTTCCCAAATCGTCCCAACCAATGGTGCTATCGAGTTGAAGCATAGCTTTCAGTTTCTCTGAGCTGAATGGGAGGAAAGGCTCGAAAGCGATGGACAGATTAGCCGCAATCTGCAAGGACAGATTGAGAACAGTAGCCGTACGCTCGATATCGGTTTTGGCCAGTTTCCAAGGTTCGGTATCGGCTAAATATTTGTTGCCAATACGTGCCAGATTCATAGCCTCTTTTTGCGCATCGCGGAAACGGAAATCATTCAGCAGATTTTCGAGCGTAGCCTTCACATTTTTGAACTCCTCGATGGTAGCTTTGTCGTAGTCGGTCAATGGTCCGGCGGCTGGCACTTTGCCCTCGAAATACTTGTTTGTCAGGACCAGTGCACGATTGACAAAATTGCCGTAGATAGCTACAAGTTCGTTGTTGTTGCGCGCCTGGAAATCGGCCCAAGTGAAGTCATTATCCTTGGTTTCCGGAGCATTGGCGGTAAGCACATAGCGCAAAACATCCTGCTTGCCGGGGAAATCGTCGAGATATTCGTTCAACCAAACAGCCCAGTTGCGCGAGGTACTGATTTTGTCATTTTCCAGGTTGAGGAACTCGTTACTCGGCACATTATCAGGCAGATTGTATCCTTGCGCCTTGAGCATAGCGGGGAAGACGATGCAATGGAAAACAATATTGTCCTTGCCGATGAAATGGATCATGCGCGTATCTTCTTGCTTCCACCATTTTTCCCAATTGCCGAACTTAGCCGGTTGGGCTTCGCAGAGTTCTTTGGTATTGCTGATATAGCCAATAGGCGCATCAAACCAAACGTAAAGCACTTTGCCATCAGCTCCCTCAACCGGCACAGGAATACCCCAATCCAAGTCACGCGTCACGGCTCTAGGTTTGAGTCCGCCATCCAGCCATGATTTGCACTGGCCATACACATTGGGTCGCCACTCTTTGTGGTTATTGAGAATCCAATCTTCCAGCCACGACTGGTACTGATCCAAAGGCAAATACCAGTGTTTGGTAGCTTTTTTGGTCAGCGGATTCCCCGTCTCGGCGTTGTACGGATTGATGAGTTCGTCCGGCGAAAGGGTAGCACCACATTTTTCGCACTGGTCGCCATAGGCACCCAACGAATGGCAGCGCGGACATTCTCCGCGGATATTACGGTCGGTCAGGAAATGTCCCGTTTGTTCGTCATAAAACTGCTCGCTGGTTTCCTCGACGAACTGTCCGGCATCGTACATGCGGCGGAAATAATCGGCAGCAAACTGATGATGCGTATCGGAAGTGGTGCGCGAATAGATATCGAACGAAATACCGAAATCGGCAAACGAACGCTTGATCAGTTCGTGATAACGATCGACGACTTGCTGGGTGGTAATGCCCTCTTTGCGTGCGCGAATAGTAACCGGCACACCATGTTCGTCGCTACCACAAACAAACATCACTTCTTTGCCTTTCAGGCGAAGATAACGGGCATAAATATCAGCCGGAACATAAACGCCGGCGAGATGTCCGATGTGCACAGGACCATTGGCGTAAGGCAGTGCAGCGGTGATTAAAGTGCGATTAAATGTCATATTTTGTTGATTTTTTATGCAAAATGATAAAAAAATTTGCAAGTATGCAAAAAAAGTAGTACTTTTGCCACGTTTTATGGACGCATGCGGAAAGCGATTTTGAAAATCGGCTGCAAAGGTAGTAATTATTTTTGAGAAATACAAATATATTCCGTGAAAAAACAACAATCATATTTAATTCTTCTGCTTGCATTGCTTTTGGCAATGCCTCTGAATGCGAAAGTAAACCACCTGGTAGGAGCGTATGCTAATCTGGGTGAGTGGTCGCTGTTGTTACAAGAAGGAAAGTATGGCACCAGTTTTGGTGTAGCGGGTGGAATAGGTGGTTTGTATGAATTGCAAGCCGGCCCTACGTATGGTCAGACACGTTTTCTGTTGGATATAGGTGTTGGCGCATGGGGTGGAATGACGAGTTTTATGCAAGCCAGCAATCAAGATATCACACTCCCCAATCAAACAGATTTGGATGGCGAGACATTTGATTATGTTTACGAGCTGCGTGACCGTCAAGACCAATATCGCAATGTCGGTTTGAGTGTGCCTGTTATGGTGGGTGTACTGCATCGCAAATTCTATATGCTGGCGGGTGTCAAGCTCGGCGCCAATCTTTATACAAAGACTCATTCGGAAGCCATGCTGACCACGTACGGTCAATACGTGGGGTTGGATCCGTTTGTTAATATGCCGGAGTATCAGTTCTTTAATGACCTACCAGTAAGTGGCGGCGTGAAGACTGATTTGAATTTCAACATGGATTTGAGCATCGAAGTGGGCGGACGTTTGAATTCGGTATTTGATGGAACGGGATACGATGTGCCTAAGAGCAAGATAGATTATCGTTTGGCCGCCTTTATCGACTACGGATTGCTCGATTTGCATACGGCGGGTACGGCAGAACCGCTGATAGCTCCTACGGCATACAACAGTGGCGAGACAGCACCGGTATACAATACACGCACGATGGTGGATAAACTGGTGATGAACGATATCATGTCGACTGAGGGGTTCGCTCGTTCAGTCAACAACTTTATGATTGGCTTGAAATTTACGGTTCTCTTCCAATTGCCAGAACCGGGGACTTGTATACTTTGTCGTGACAGTCACCTCAGCTCAGCTCGCCGCGGAGGCGGTGGCGGTGTGAAGTACGAGGAATAATTCATCCTCCTTCACCTCACGGATTTGTCCCTCTTTAGCAACGGAAATAAATCCAGTCTCTTCGGACACGATGATACACGTCGCGTCCGTTTTTTCTGATAGGCCCAATGCTGCGCGGTGACGCAAGCCGTAATGAACAGGGATTTCCTGATTCTTGCTGACAGGCAGAATACATCCTGCAGCTTTCAAGCGGCCATGGCGAACGATGAGTGCTCCATCGTGCAACGGGGTATTCTTGAAGAAAATATTTTCAATTAGACGAGCTGACACTTCTGCATCGAGCCATTCGCCGGAATCGGTGAATTCCTTTAGACTAGCTTCACCAGCCAAGACAATGAGTGCGCCGGTCTTGGTAGAAGCCATATGGCGACAAGCCTGCGTGATCTCCATGATCTGTTGGCGCGAAGCAGTCTGTTCGGTTGGCACACTTTTGCGGAACAGTTTCCACGAAGAAAAACGCGAGCCAAGACGATAGAAGAACATACGTATCTCTTCTTGGAAAATGACAATCAAGGCGATGGCACCGACAGAAATGATGCGATCGAACAACGCGCCAGTCAAATCGAGCTGGAAAACGAAACTAACCAAGAACCATACTACGATAAAGGCCAAAATGCCCCAGAAGAGGTTGGTTGCTCCGGTGCGACGAAGTAAGCGGTAGGTCTCGTAGAGAATGGTGGCTACCAATAGGATATCAATCAAATCTTTGAATCCGAAAGAGAATGCCATTATATTCATATGATACGTATATTATATATTACTATATAGTTTATTGTAAAGCGTCAGTGTTTGCATAGCCTCAGCGACATCGTGTACGCGCAAGATAGTTGCGCCGTGCTGAAGGGCGTAAAGATGCAATACTTGCGTGGCAGACAGACTGGTTTCGGGCGTGAGGTCCAACAGACGGAACAGCATTGATTTGCGACTGACCCCCACTAATATAGGGAGTTGGTATGCCTGCAGTTGATCCATACGACGCATGCACTCGTAATCCTGGTCTACTCCACCGGTGAAACCAAAGCCCGGGTCGAGTATAAGATCAATACCTTCCATTCGTTCGATCGAATCCAACAGGCTATAATTGCCACGAAGAGTCCACACGTACGGAACATGCTTCTCGCGCACCAAAGAAAACATGGCTTCGCACCCACCGGAGATATCATTGATGATAATCTGCCCAAATTGCTCGATAGCACGTTGTGCGATTTCCGGCCGGAAAGTATCTAGCGACAGTGTAGCATCGGGGAAAGATTGACGCAAAACAGCCAGGGCCGGTTCTACTCGTTTCCATTCGGTTTCGGTATCAACAGGTTGACTATTCGGACGGGTGGAACAGCCACCGAGATCCAGCATCGTTGCACCATTAGCTAAGGCTGTCTTGGCGGCGGTAGTTAGATCGTCGAGAGACGCCAAACGAGAACCCGCATAGAAACTATCCGGCGTCACGTTCAATATGGCCATAATATGCCGCTTCACGCTGCAAAGTTACAACAAAAATGTAGAAAAATTAGTGTTTTTGTGAGAAAATGCACTTTTTTTTACTTTTTTTTTGAAAAAGTTTGGTGTGTTTGAGAAAAAAATTGTATCTTTGCAGGCTGATAAATATATGCGCGTACAAAAATGCGTCGCGCAATAGGCTAAAAAACGAAAATAAAATCATCAAAAATAATAATATGAAAAACGTATTTAAGTATCTTTTGTTGGTATCGGTTGTTATTATCGCCGCATCTTGCAACAAGCGTGAATTGAACACACGTGTCAGCAACACAACAGGTTGGAATTATTTCGATGAGCGTACGACTAATTTTGAGGCTAACGAAGGCGTAGGAAATGTCAATCCGGTGGGAATGATTCCTATCCAAGGTGGTACATTTACGGTAGGTGAGAAGGATGAGTTCCTGACCGCTCCTCGTAACAATGAGACCCGTAGTCTGACCGTAAGTTCATTCTACATGGACAAGTATGAAGTAACTAACCTCAACTGGAACGAGTATCTTCATTGGTTGGATTTCGTGTTCGGTGCAGTTGCTCCGGAATTGGTGGATGAGGCTCGTCCTGACCACAAAGTATGGCGTGAGGATATGGCCTACAACGATCCGTATGAGGAGAACTATTTTGAGCACCCAGCATTCTCATTCTACCCAGTAGTTGGTGTTACTTGGGAGCAAGCTATGGCTTACTGCCAATGGCGTACCGACCGCGTCAATGAGATGGCTTTGGTTAATGCCGGTGCTATCGTAATTCCTCCGTTCGGAGACTTACAACCGACTGACGATGAGGCATATAAGGATGAGTGGGAACAACAAACCGGATATGAGATGTATGCATACGAAGAGGTAAGCCCAGAGGATCCGGAACAGACCGTTACAATGTATCGTCCTAGCTACGAGTGGATTCGTGATAAGTTTGTCTTCAATACCGAGAAATATCTGATGGACGAAACCTATCTGCCGGAATACGGCCGTAAGCCGAAATTGGATAGTTATGGTGTTGAGCGCAAAGTCAATATCGCTGATGGTATCTTCGTTACCGGTTATCGTCTGCCGACAGAGTCAGAGTGGGAATTTGCTGCTTATGCTCCGGTTGCAGGCGAGGATGGTTTGACCATCGAGGGTAAGGTTTATCCTTGGTCGGGGTATCACCCACGTGATCTCTCGAAGCACAATGCAGGTCAGTTGCAGGCCAACTTTGTTCGTGGCCGTGGTGATATGATGGGTGTCAGCGGTGCGCTGAACGATCGTCGCGTGATCACCAACCCTGTTGACGAATTTGCTCCAAATGATTTCGGTCTGTACAACATGGCAGGAAATGTAAACGAGTGGGTAATGGATGTATATCGTGAGACTAGTTTCCAAGAGACGAGCGAATACAACTCCTATCGTGGTAATATCTACAGCCATCCGGTATTGGATGAGAACGGTAAGTTTGAGATTGACTCTGTAGGTTGCATCAAGATCACTTGGGGTAAAGAGGATGATAAGCGTGATGTAATGGATGGTGACTTTGCCAGCCTGTTTGAGACGGATTATCCGCTAGACACAGTAGGTATCGAGAACTTGGCATCTATCAAGACCGACCCAACAGACATCTTGGCTCCGCGTATTACCAAGAAGAGCCGTGTTTACAAAGGTGGTTCCTGGGCTGATCGTATCTACTGGCTCAACCCATCCACACGTCGTTACATGGATCAAGACAAGAGTTCGTCCAAGATTGGTTTCCGNNTGCGCAATGTCTACGCTGGGTGACCAGATTCCTGGAACTCCGGTTCGTTAATATTCTAAATTAAGGTAAGAATATGAATTTTCCTGATAATATCCGTTATACCAGCGAGCACGAATGGATTCGCGTAGAGGGTAACGAAGCATTTGTAGGCATCACAGATTATGCTCAGTCAGAGCTAGGTGAGATAGTCTTTATTGATGTTCCTACTTTAGGCGAAATAGTAGCTCAAGGCGATGTATTCGGTTCGATTGAGGCAGTAAAGACTGTAAGCGATCTGAATATGCCAGTGAGCGGAGAAGTGCTCGAGATTAACGGAGCACTAGATGCTGCGCCAGAATTGGTAAACAACGATCCGTATGGTGAAGGTTGGATCATCCGTATAAGTGTCAAGGATGCATCAGAACTTGACAAACTGATGGACGCTGCGGCATACCAGGCTTCGCTATAAGACAAGTTTATTATATCAATAACAAAGGGCTTCTATCAAAGGATAGGGGCCTTTTGTTTTGTTATTCGGTTATTTTTTTTCTAAATACTATCTGTTTCCTTTATTGTCCATTTTATTAGATTAATATTACAAGGAAGTAACGCGCGCGCGGGAAATGTCTTCTTGTAGGCAAATTGTTAAAAAACGCTACAAAATGCCAAATAATGCAAAGTAAAGGTGGCAAAAATCTCAAAAAATATACTTTTTGCGTCATTTTGTTGGAGTTCCCGAATGTTTTTAGTACCTTTGTGCCCGATTTTTGTATATTATAAGGTATTGTCTGTTAAGGTACTATGTCTTATAAGGTGACATATCGTCGCTTTTGTATACTTCTAGGAACCCTATTCATCAGTACATTTGGTTCGTATGCATTGGCTGCCGGGACGCATTATCTGCGTGGGGCGGCTAGTGTAGGATACGTGCATGATATGGGCGGCCAGACGCCGGAGATAAGCAGTGTGGACGAGGCGCAAGCATTGGTTGGAAGCGGTCGGGTCGAGCGACTAGAGAAAAGCAATGGTGTAGGAACCGGAATAGGTATAGGCTATAGGTATGCGTATAAACACTTGCTGATAGATGTAGGTCTGGGATGTGATTATCGTTATCGAGTCAATCAGTTGACAAACATATCCAACATAGAACAACCTGCCGTGGATGAGGAAGGGTATGATTATATGGGACTCCATACATGGTCCGAAAGAAAGAACACATGGCAAAATGTGGGGCTGAATATACCGATTATGGTAGGAGGAGAATGGAATAGTGTTTATTTTCTGGTAGGTGCCAAACTGAATGTGAATGTGTGGGGAAAGAGTCAAGAAAAGGGAAAATATTCCTTGGTTGCGGATTATGACAGATATATGAATGCGTTTTCGGGCATGAGCAATCATGGCTATGTTACGGATGAACCTTACGCGTGCGCGCCCACGACGTGCTCATTCAGTTGGGATGTTCGCGCTTGTGCAGAAGTAGGGTATTGCTTGTCGGGTGCTGCATCCTACAGTCGTACGCGGTCTGTTTCTCCTCGTTATTATCTGGGTGCTTATGCAGAATATGGTATTGCGCCGCACAATAAAATTTATAATTCGCTGGAGGTAGGAGCAAAGTTAACCATCTTGCTGCCGATAAAAGCTAAAGAAGCATGTATGTGTTTGAGCGAATGAAAATGAATCGCAAAAATATGATAGGTATGATTACACTACTGATGACCATTACAATGGGCATTGGTAAGTTGAGCGCTGCGGCTATTACCATGGCCGATCTGCCTTATTTGTGCGATTTTGAAAATGACGAAGAGAATGCTAATTGGGTACTGAACCCAAACATAAGTACCATCACGACGAATAATGCGTGGGTGATAGGTTCTACCATAGCTTATACGGGTCGGAAATCGCTATATGTATCGCAAGATGGCGGTGCAACCAACACGTATGCACAAACCAACAATGTGCTGCTGGCTTACCGTGACATTACTTTGGAGGCAGGTGATTATGATGTGGCATACGATTGGATTGGAACGGGAAATAAGACCCGTGGTTATGTCAAAGTGATTTATGCCAATCGTCCGACCAGTGGTTTGAATTGCCTTGGAAACGCCACAGAACCAACGTATGTATCTAGTGCCGTTCAGTTGATGGGCGATAATGAGAGTCTGGTAGATGGAGATGCATGGCGTCATATCCAGGCGCGCATTACGATCCCGGTAGCACAAGCCAATAAGACCACTACTCGTCTACTGTTTATTTGGGTGAATAATGATGCAACGATTCGCGACAGTATCACTTCGATAGCTATCGATAATTTCCAGTTGGCCAAAGCTTCGCCAAATGACTATCCAAGCAATATTCATGTGACGACTGTGCTCAATAACTCGACCGTAAGTTGGGATGGTTCGGCTGAGGAATACGAAGTGATGTACCGCAAGAAAACCGATAGCGAATTTACTACGGTACCGGTGGATGGCAACAGTGTTACGCTGGAGAATGTAGAGTACGGTGCATACGAGTTCTGGATTTGCGGAGTAAACGGAGAAGACAAGACGGTCTATACGGTATTCCCAGTCGTTTATCTCTACGAAACGGACTGCTTCGATGCATTGAATATGTACAATGCTACTTTCGAATACGGATCGTGGCAGTACAGAACGGGCAAAGATGTGAAGGGAACCACTCGTGTGGATTACGGTCCGGGCGACGTGCGAAGTCGCCACACCACGCATTTTGATCTAACCGAAGTAGATCCGCGTACTGTAGTGATGAATGGAAGAGATACCGTAGCTTGTCTCCGAACCGTTCCAACCGGAGAATTTGGTTCCGTTAGATTAGGAAACTGGAACACCGGTAGTGAGTATGAATCGATGACATTCCATTATACGGTTGAATCGAATTCGATGGCAGTGCTGCTGATAAAATATGCTATCGTTTTGGAGAATCCGGACCACCAAGAAACTGAACAACCGCGTTTCACGTTGGATGTGTTTGATGAGTCGGGAGTATCGATTGATACCAAATGCGCCTCGGTTGATTTCCACTCGCCTACACCGCGTGAATGGCAAAATCCGGAAATCCAAGCTCTATGGCACACCAACAATTGGTCAACTGGTCCTAGCGGAAGTCGAACCGTAATGTGGCAAGACTGGAAGACGATAGGTATTAGCATGGAGGACTACATTGGTAAAACGCTGACGATCACGCTTACTTCGTACGATTGTGATCAAGGTGGACACTTCGGCTATGCCTATTTCATGCTCAACTGTTCGCGCAGCGATGTAGATGGATTGCCATGGGGAGAAGGTTCGACAACTCAACAATTTACGGCACCGAACGGATTTGATTACGCCTGGTTTAACAGGAACGATGAGCAACTAGCAGATACCTTGTCGCAAGAGAGATTTTTCTATGTATTAGAATCGGATACCAATACCTATTTATGCCATGCGACCTATCCATCGAATCCTGAGTGCGGATTCTGGTTTGATGCTAGTGCAAAGCCTCACCATCCGAAAGCCGAGTTAGCATGGAAATGGGCTCCAAGGAATTGTCAAAATGGATTTATTTGGTATAATAAATGTCACGTATTGTTGGTAAACCAACAAACAGGAGAAGTAGAGCATCGTTATGACAAGCAATTAGAGAGTTGCTTCTTGATATACGATGATCAAACCGAGGCTGCGATTGGTTATGAAGAAAATGGCAATTACGTAGCCATGCCGGATGATGGAGGAACAGTGTACTACGGAGTTAGAACCGGAGTATACGTCAACAATCAACTATTTGCCGATACCGCATGGTATGAGATAGAAATACCGGCGATAGGTCCGGTGGATACGCATCTATACGATACCGTTTGTAGAGGCGAATCCATCATCTTCCCGATAGGTACGCACAACAAACGTACAGAGACGGGCGATTATGCGGACAGTTTGATTAGCGTAATAACCGGCTGCGATAGTACAGTAGTAATGCACCTGAAAGTGCATGAGCCAAAGATGGAGGAAGTGTATGATACTATTTGCCCGGGAGGAAGTTATTCGTTCAATGGCAAAGTGCTGACAACGACCGGCAAGCAAACGGCAATGGTAACTAGTATGGAAACCGGCTGCGACAGTTTGGTGACACTGTGGTTGACTGTCGCTCCACGCCCAACAATCGAAGTCGCTAATCCACGTTTATGCGCTGATCAGCCATTGTTGCTGGTTAGTCCGGAAAGGCCGTTTATGGACAGAATGCGTGTAGAAGTAGACGAAATAGACACCCTATTCCAACTGCGAGGCAATGACGATGAAGTATCTGTTCAGATTGGCAACCGTCAGGCCGGTCCGCAAACGGCTATAGTATATACATACATGCCGTGGTGCGATACGTATTTTGTTGATTCTGTGGAATTTGAAGTCAGTCTGTCGAGCAGCATCATTGAAGCGCGTTTTGACGATGTATTGACATTCTTGAGCGAAGCATACAATGGAGGTTTGACCTTTACTTCGTACCAGTGGTACGCCAACGGCGTTGCGATAGAGGGTGCTACTCAGTCGTGGTACTACGAACCGGGATTGGATCCGGATACGGAATATACGGTACGCGTGACATTGGCAGATGGAACGCAAGTATGGGTTTGCCCATTCTCGTTCAACGAGCGTCATCAGACACTGGGAGTGGACGAGACAGAAACGAGAGAATTGCCTCGCAAATTGTTGCGTGATGGTCAGTTGATTATCCGATGCAACCATCACGAATATGATGCTCGAGGAGCAAGGATACGATAAGAAAGAAAACGTAACGATATGAAGCGAATAATATTTTTAATATTAACCGCATGTATATTCGCTAATGCATTTGCGCAATTAGCACACAGTTATTCGTGTGATTTTGAGAGTGCAACAGAGAATGCGAATTGGAACCTGAATACTCCGAAGAACGAAGGATATACTTGGGTAAATCTTTGGCATATAGGCAATGGCGTGTCATCGTTAGGTGCACAGTCGTTGTATATATCCGCTGATGGTGGTGCCACGGCAGGTTACAAGAAGACTGAATCGCGTGTGATGATTGCATGGCGTGAGTTGACTTTGGAAGCCGGTAGATACGATTTGTCTTTCGATTGGATGTGCGGTGGCGATTCGTCACGTGCAGCACTGATGGTAGCTTGGGTACCAGAAAGTCAATTCGGCAGTATGGTTTGTAAAAGTAATGATGATTACAATGCCACCGCATGGATAGCACAGAATATGCTTCAGTTCAACGGCACACCGCTATTGACAGGAGGTTCGGTTTGGACGCATACTTCCGTAGAAGGTCTGCAATCGGATGGCACACCGCATCGCTTGGTATATCTATTTGTAAACAGCAGTTCGGCGCAATTGGTTCAACCCGGTCCGTGCGTAGACAACATCTTGCTGGCTCGTAACAATTGTGGCAAACCCACCGATATGGAAGTTTCTACGATGGGCCAAACAGCTCACCTATCGTGGCAATCATCCGGCGAGGCATTCAATCTGCGTATGCATCGAATGGGAGATACGGAAGCCACAGAGGTTCGTGATTTGAAAGGTCAAGGTTATACTTCGGTATTGCCGTTTGGTGTATATGATATTCAGATACAAGTTATTTGCCAAGGCGATACGAGTGTATGGTACGATTTTCCAGTGGCATTTATATTTGACGCTCGTTGTTTTAACTACCTGAATCTGACAGATAAGAACTGTTTCTTCTCGGAAGAGACTGCTGCGGATTGGCACGCCAACGACACCTTGCTACGTGTGGGACATAAGATTGATTATGGATTCACATCGATGTGGAGTCGTCATACGATACACTACAGTCCGGATGAGTACGATGCTCGTACGAGAGGAAGTGTGGATTCGGAAGATAATCCTGTACCACCATTGAAAACTGTGCCGGACGGAGAATTGGCTTCTGTCCGTGTTGGTAGTTGGGAAAAATATGCTCGTGTGGCTCGTATCACTTATGATTTTGTGGTTGATAGCAAAGAAGCCGGCGCATTGATGCTGAAGTATGCTCTTGTGCTAGAATCGTCCGGTCACCAGGAAGAACAACGCCCGCGTTTCACTATCAATATAGTAGATGCAGAGACAGGACAAGACCTGAGTAGTTGTACGACAGTAGATTTGTCGTCCAAGACCAGTGGTGACGGTTGGAATCGTGTGCCGGATGGCGGAGATGGCACTCGTGATGTATGTTGGCGCGATTGGACTACGCTCGGTTTGAACCTGGCCGATTATGATGGCAAGCATATCAAAGTGATATTGACTTCGATGGGTTGTACCGCAGAAATTCACTATGGTTATGCCTATTTCACCCTGAATTGTATATCCGGCAACATAGAAGGAATACAATGTGGAAATACTCCGACGAATCAGTTCATCGCTCCGGAAGGATTTAATTATCGTTGGTATCTGCTGAGCCAACCGAGTGTGACACTGGGAAGAGATCGCATATACAATGTGGATTACAAAGACGATAGAGATTATGCCGTAGATGTGACCTACAAGAGCGATCCAAACTGCAAATTCACACTATATGCCAATGCAATTCCTCGTTTCCCGATACCGGAGGCATCGTACACATTGGAGCAGCGCGATTGCGGCAATTATATTTCGTTCCGCAATACGAGTCATATCCGCACCAGAAACTGGGAAACCGGCGAGATAAAAGAGACAGAGAATCGTCCGGAAGCCGTGATATGGGATTTTGATGGTTTGGTACCTGAGGCCATGACAGGCGATACCATACCTTGGAATCCATCTTTCCGATTGCCGGATGAAGAGAAAGATTATCATTTCAGTTTGCGCGCTATAGTAGGACTATGCGATAGTACGCAACATTTCTACATACATGTGCCGCGAGTTGGCAAAGATTCGATAGTAGAAGATGTGGAGCGTTGCGAAGGCGATATATTCATGCATAACGGTCGTCCGTACGTAAGCAATGCAACCATAACGGATGAAGATTTCAACCGAGCCGGATGCGATAGTATCCATGTGATTAATCTGCATTTTGTAGATGCTATTCGTGATACGATAGATGCCATTATTCCGGAAGGAGAAAGTTACAAACTAGGCGACCAAACACTAAGCACAAGTGGTCAGTACAGTGCTACTTTCTTGAGTCAAGCCGGTTGCGACAGTATAGTAGTACTGAATTTGCAAGTAGTAGTGCCGTTGCAAGTGGCAGTTTCGGTAGAAAATCCGTGTCCGGAAGATGCCGATTTTGCCATTTATGCCACTACCGAAAAAGGAAAGGCTAATTACTATGATCTTCGTTTTGACGACTTGGCATTTAGCAATGGTTTGCTGCCACAATCGGATTCACTGGCAGACGGTTTGCGTGATACCATAATAGTGGCAATGCCGGCCGGAATAAAGCCAGGTTACTATGGTTTCAGCATTCGTTTTGACAGTAAGGATAATGGCAGTTGCAACGTAGAAGGCGAAGTGATGGTACATTATTCGGCATCGCTGATTCAGCAGCGCTGGGACGATGTGCTGGGCATACTAAATGCCAACTATAACGGCGGATACGAATTTGAGAGTTTCCAATGGCTACGAGATGGTAAGCCGATAGATGGCGCGACTGGTTCGTACTACTACAATGCCAACAAATTGCAACCGGGTGAGGAATATGCCGTATTGCTGACTTTGGTAGGAGGCGCTCGTGCAATACCGACGTGCGGATATATTGTTCCGTCTGTATCGCCGGTAAGTCCGACATCGACAAGCAAGAAAGTGCTGGAGAACGGAAGACTCTACATAGAAGTTGAAGGAAGAAGATACAATGCGCAAGGTTATCTGATTCGGACAGAGAGTGGCCGTTGAGACGGAGTATTATCTCTCGGAATGCTCTCGGTATTGTCTCGGTAATGTCTCGTTAGCTCCAGATAAATTTGGAACCCAATAAGGTACAAAAAATAATACATTATCAACAACAAAAAAAACAAACGCACATGAAACGATTTTACACATGCATTCTGTTGCTAGCAGCCCTGATGGTTGGCACAACAGTAATGGCACAAAAGTCTGTGCTAGATGAGAATTTCGCAGATGGTTCGCTTCCATCCGGTTGGACAGCGGGCGACTACTGGAAATTCAATGACAACAATGCTAAATTTGCAGTATTGACAGAAAACGGTGTGGACACCTTGTTCACCCCAGTAATTAATCTCAGCGAATTGGACAACCAGCCGTCTGTAAAGATTGTTTACAGCAACGTGGCTAATGGCGCCAACATAAATACCTTGCGTATTTTGTATCGCGCCACGGAGCAAGACGCTTGGGCTGTACTACAAGCATTTGAAAACGTTACAGATGGAGAGGAAAGTTGGAAAGGCGCACTTCCTGCCGGATTGAGCAACGTACAAATTGCCTTGGCAGGTGCTTATTTTGGTGGCCAAGAAACGCGTGTGTATCGTTTGTCGATAGAGAACAAAACGGAAGCCGCAACTGCTCCAACCGGTTTGCTTATTGAGGGTCTAACGACCAATTCGGTAACGCTGTGGTGGGATGTATGCTCGAGCCCGAAATTCGTGAGATATAACCTAAAGGTTAATTCAGCCAAAATGACCGATTTGTCAGTTGAAGCTGATGTATTAGACCTAGAAGGTTGGCCACTGACAGATGAGTTCTATGAACTCAGCGGTTTGGATGCGAACAAGAAATACTGGGTATATGTACAATATGACTGCGGCGATGGTGATGTATCGCCTTGGGCAGAATTGGAATTCGCGACTCCATGTGCGGCTATCAGTATTCCGTTTGTGGAAGATTTTGAAGGTGAATTATCCAACTGCTTTACGATTATCAATAATTCGACGGCAGCGGCTGTTTCGAACGAGTATCCGTACAATAGTACAAAATCGTTCAAGTTTGTTAATGCTAGTGGAACGAATAGTTATCTTTTCCTTCCGGAATTGAGTGGTAGTGTTAAAAATTGCCAGATATCCTTTGCGGCAGCCGCTCAAGAAGCAGGTAATAGTTATACTCGTACTATCGCGATTGGCGTAAGTACTGATGCTTCCGCAGAGAATTTCACAGAGGTCGCAACACTCAATCTACCGGCAGGAAGAAAATGGGAGAATATTACTGTCTCGTTGGCTGGCTATGCCGGTACTGGTAAGTATATCGGACTTCGCGCAGGTAATGCAGATAAGGAGAATCGTATCTTCATAGATAATATCCGCGTAGAAGCAAAATCTGCTTGCCCGAAGCCAATGTTTGTAACCATATCGGAGATAGCTCCGGAGTCAGCTAAAATCAGTTGGACAAAATCGGGAAGTGAGACAGAGTGGAATCTAGTAGTATCGACTATACCTCTGGCAGATCCAGAGGATATAGAGCCAGATGCAACAAAAGGCGAGTTTGCGGATGCAATATCTTCTAATCCATACACGTTGACAGGTTTGAAGCCGAAGACTACTTATTATGCGTATCTGCAGGCAGGCTGTGGTAGTAGTGAGTGGACGAGCGCGGTAGAATTTAAGACTGCAAAGGAGGTAAGTTATCCGTATCTTGAAGATTTCTCTCGATTAGATGCCGACACATATACGAATGACATATATGCTATACCAGACGGATGGGTAATGGATAGTCGTTGTGTGAATACACAGTATCTTTTTGATAGACAATATGATACATATCTTCCGTATGTTAAGACTACACAGAATCACGCAACAACAGCCTATGTAAATGCTTCATTGTACCTGCGTGGAACAAGTGCTCCATCTAATCCTTCTGGATCTGCTTATTATTCTTCTATCGCGATGCTTCCTGCTATGCCAAAGGCCGTACAGGACATGACCGTTACATTCTGGGCAATGTCAACTAACGGTACGCATACGGTAAAGATAGGTGTGGCAAATACGCAGATAGCAGACCTCGCACAAGGTCAGCAATTAGGTGCAAATATCACAGAAGTAGAATCTGTGGAGGTTCCTGGCGGTAGCACATGGGCCAAATATAGTGTTAATTTGCAGACTTACACAGGTTCTGGACGTTACATTACGTTCTATCTCAACCCAGGCACAGGAACTCCGGATGTGTACATCGATGATATTTCGATTGAGGATACTCCCGATTGCTCCGCTGTGACGGGCTTAGCNNTTAGCAGCCGTAGCCGATGGCACATCTAAAGCCAATATCTCGTGGGCAGATGCAACTAGTGCTACCAGTTGGAACGTCAAGGTTTCTTCGACAGAAATTGATCCGAGTGCTGCAGACGGCAATATTGTGAATACTACGGTTAGTACAAAATCGTATGTTGCATCCGGTCTAAGCATGGGAACAACATACTACGTCTATGTATCGCCAGCATGTGGAGATTTCTGGGAAGGCACAACCGTTACAACAGGGATAGGTCTTGAAGTACCATACTATAATGATTTTTCTAACGAATTAATTGGAGCAAAAGCTAGCCCAAATCGTGGCCCGAAAGGTTGGACTTTGGGATATACAGCAGGTACTTCTTGGACAACCGCTACTTATGTTCCATATGTAGATAACACAACATCATCTACATCGGGTTGGTATAATAAACCGGCGGATGTCTCTGTTCCGTTCTTAAAATTGTATAATGGTACAACGACAAGCCAAGTATATCCGTATGCCATTATGCCAGAGTTGCTGAGTGCAGATGTAAAAGATTTGCAAATGGCATTCTATGCCTATACTTCGAATACCTCAACTACGTCTACATATGCGGCTAAAGCGAATGCATATTATAATGTATTGAAGATAGGTGTAGTAGATAGTCCATCTGATATTAACAAGACCGACCAGTTTACTAAGGTCACTGAAATTGCTGTTGTTCGCTGTGAAGTTGGTCGCGCTACAAAATTTGTCAAGGTGGATTTTTCTGCATACACAGGCTCAGGTAAGTACATTGTATTCTATCAAGACACATTAAAGACGAATACTTCCTTTGTAGATAACCTTACCATTGCAAAATTAACTGATCCATGGAAGGTTTCAGATCTTACAGTGTCTGAAATTACACAGACCAGTGCCAAGTTTACATGGACAGAAATGGGTTCCGCTACAAAGTGGGAAGTGCGTGTATTTGACTCAGAACAGGATGATCCTGCAACAGCAGAACCTGTATGGTCCGATGCTAATGTAACGACTCCTAATGTAATAGTTACAGGTTTAGCACATTCTACACAGCATTTTGCATATGTGCGTTCGTTGCAAGCAAGTGGTAATGGAGAGTGGAATAATGTCTCATTCTGGACCGAGACTGGAGAATGGTCGTTGCCGTTTGCGGAGAATTTCGATAGCTACTATGCTACTAGTTCTTATAAGAGTATTCCGAATTACTATGACTTGTATCAGGCAGATGGTTCAGCTCTCTCCAGTTTCACATATTTCTATGTGTATAATTTGAATAATGAGCAGTTTGTGAAGATGCAGGCTACCTCCTCCACCGCCTACAAAGTGGTTACCTTTGCCTTCCCGCCATTCAATAAACCTATTAACACGTTGCAAGTAAGTTTCCAAGCACATGCTGATGCTACTACAAGCTCAACAGAATCGGCAATAAATACAGCTATACAGCAGTCTCCAACAGAAATTGGAGTATTGGAAGCGGATGGTACATTTGTTCCCATGGGCACATTTAGTGTTTCATCCATCGAATGGGAAGACAAATATTTCAATTTCCAAAATTACACAGGAGCAGGCGGACGTATTGCAATTCGTTGTGATTATAATAAAAAGAATGCGACCAATGCTATTCGCATGGATAATTTCCACATCTCCGAGATACCTTCCTGCGGACGTTTGCTGGGCGTTGAAATAAGTGAAATTGATTCCACTACGGCAACCCTCTCTTGGGTAAGAGCGAAATCGGAAACTAAGTGGAATCTAAAAGTAAGTACGATAGCATTGGAAGATCCAGATGCCGCCACGGCAGACGTATTTGACGGACAACTAGATGTACAGACAAAGGCTCTTTCCGGTCTACAAGGTAATACGACCTATTATGTCTATATCCAAACTATCGATGAAGCAAATAGTTGTTCCGGTGACTGGAGTAGTGCAACACTCTTCCGCACATCATGTGTATCGCAGAATCTACCATACGAGGAGAATTTTAATAGTTACAAACTATATGGAGTGGGGGTTATCCCAGATTGCTCTACATTAAGTGGACAAGATGAAAATCACTCATACGTTACCACGCGATCATCTAACGATGGCACGAGGATGCTTTATTTGCGCCAAGTAACAAAGGATCATAATAACTACTTTGCTTTTCCTGCACTGAATGTAGATAGTGTGAAACGTTTACAATTGACAATGTTTGTCAATCCGGGTGGAACAACAACTACAAACTTCTATTATTACGAAGTAGGTGTAATGACTGATCCAACCGATCCAAATACTTTCGTTTCTGTGAAATTGGATTCAGTACAAGGAGCAGCTGCTACAGTATTCTATGAAAAGAAATATACCTTTGAGAATTATCATGGTGATGATTTTGGTACTTATGGTACATATATTGCACTGCACCCGCTTCATTATAAAAATCCAACCAATGCTAATGCAAATTATTATGCCGGTTATGTCTATATTGATGATGTAACGATAGATTATATAGAGACATGTGCTAAACCAACTAGTTTGACATCGTCTTCTATTGGCATCAATGATGTAACATTAACTTGGGCGACAGATGATAATATGGCTAATCACCGTGTACGTATCTTTGCGAACGCGGATGCAAATCCAGATAATGATACATTTATTTCAGAGGCTGTTGTGGCCGCAGATACTGCCAAATTAAGTGGACTTAGCGGAAATACGATATACTATGCATTTGTCCGCAAGGAGTGTGGAGATACGGATGGCAACAGTAAATGGAGTTTAGCATATTCATTCCATACAGACTGTCCCGAAATAACGTCATTGCCATATGTTGAGGGATTCGAGGGATGTACTGTAAGCGCGACTCCAAATTGTTGGACTAGTATCTTATTGGAAGGCACTTCGACAAGCGCAAAGGCTACTACTGTTGCGAATGGATCGATGAACTATGCTTTCGAGAGTGAGAAAGCGATGTCTGTTAATTACTATTGCGCACAACAAGGATCAAGTGGTACCACTAAAGCATCTGCAGCGGCCATTACACCGAGGTTAGATGTGGAGAATCTGAAAGATGTATTAGTTTATTTTGACATCAAAGCAGGTGCGGCAAATCGTAATTTGAAGATAGAGGCAGTATCTGACAACACGAAAGATGCAGAGGCTATTTACATCACGACAATAGAAAATATTCCTACCACATGGACAAAGGTTTATTTAAAACTAGGAGATTACTATCAATCAGCGCAGCCGTACCAGTATTTGCGTTTTGTTCCACTCCTTCCAACTGGTGTAACGAGTAGTAGTACTTTCTATATTGATAATATCACGTTCACAACCAATTTGAACGAGGTATTACCTATCACTGATTTAAAGCCGTTGAAAGTAACGATAAATTCGCTAACTTTCTCTTTCTCGGAAAAAACTCCAGGTATCGAGCATTGGCAGATGGCGTACGTAACCAAGGAGGGAGACATCGCAGATGCAATAGTCAGTGATATAGATACCACGACAGTTACTATCCATGGCCTAACAGCCAATAGTTCGTATGATATTTATGTCCGTTCTAAGGTAGATGGATCAGCATGGGTTGGTCCATTGACGATGACTACATCTGCAACTATTCCGGCAGCTATTCCATATCAATCCGGATTTGAGGATAGTGAAGATAATGCATTGTGGGAGATGACTAATCTGACGGCAGCCAACAAGCCGTATCCGAATAAATTCATCATCGGCGATGCGGACAGTTGTGGTGCAACTGGAAGTAAAGCGCTCTTTGTAACGGGTAATGATTCAGACTATCACTACAATGGCAGTGTTAGTTATGCATACGCGTCACGTTCTATTCTGATTGAGGACGCAGGTTCGTACTGGATTTCCATTAAGGCGAAAGTACCCGGCAATACGCGTGCGGACCAAGAAGGAGATTATATGTGTGCTCATATAGTTCCCGCAGGTTCCTCGTTCATGGCCAGCAGTATCAGGTTACTAGACGGTACAACGCGTAGTTATAACTCAGAATCGGATAGTAAAAACTGCTATTGGTTAGCGAATAAGGTGACGCATGAAAATAGTTGGAAACTATTCACTCGTCAATTAGATATTACTGAGCCGGGAGAGTATGATGTAGTAATCGTCTGGACTAACAATACAACAGAAACTCCAGGACTACCAGTGGCCATAGATAGTGTGTCTGTGACGGAGTATCTATGTACGAATCCTTCTGATTTTGAGTTTACAGAAAGATCCGCTCATTCTGCTGCGTTCAAATGGTTTGCAGGTAAATGCAAGAATTTTGAATATGTAGTATCGCGTTATGCCAACTTAGGAAATCCTAATGGCATTAATGCTGAGGACAAAATTGCAAGCGGAACATTGAATGCTGGTCCGCAAGTGGCTATAAGTGGCTTACTGGCGAACACGAACTATAGTTTGTATATCCGCACAATCTGCGAGGATGGATACACGGAGTGGGCAGAATATGACTTTGAAACTCTATGCGAAGCCGAGAGCCTTCCTTATACAGAAGCGTTCGTTGAAAAACCAGAGTGCTGGTTATTTACCAACGCATCGGTAACGACAAGAACTCAGAATGGTGGCGATGAAGACGAAATATGGCCTTGTTTACAATTGAACAATGGCGGTATTGCGATTCTTCCGGAATTAGACGTGCCTATCAATAAAGTAAAAATAGAGATTGCGGCCTTTAACGGACAGTCTTATGGGGCGGTATCAATTGGTGTGATAGATGATGTATGGGATGTAAGTACTTTTGTTGAATTGGCAAACTTTGCTCCTGTAGAGAAGCAACTCAGTAGCAGTGATCCGTTTGTACTGGAAACTCGTGACAAAATGTTTAATCTCTATACAGGTTCTGCTAAACATATAGCATTGCGTAATATTAGTGGAAATGCAATATATATTAAATATGTCAAACTAACAGAGTTGCCAGATTGCATTCAACCATATCAGGTAGAAATTACCAATATCACAGAGAACGCAGTTACCCTTAATTGGATTGCTGGTGTAGAGGATAAATGGGAGATAAAAGTAGATGAAGAAGACCCATTTGAGGTAACGGAGAATCCTTATCGTTTAACAAATCTCGAACAAGGCACTCCGTACACGGTATCTATTCGTGCCGTTTGCGATGCACAGCATGTGAGCGAGTGGACACTTCCAGTAAGTTTCCAAACAACATGTGGTACTAATCTACTTCCTATGGATGAAGATTTTAGCGGATTGGTTGCACAAGATAAGCGTGCGGCTATTACATGCTGGGATAACTTTGTGACGGAAGGGAAGATAGAAAATGTGTTCAATGGTAAAGAGCAACCATTTAGCCCGTTAACTTCTATATATTATACCAATTTATGGATAGCTAATCAATACGCATGGGGAGGAGATGCACATCAGTTGTTCTTCTTTGGCTATTATGGCACCAGCAGTGCGAAATATAAATATCGTTGGATGATTACACCACAATATGCTATTGAAGGGAATGCATCATTGAGTTTCGATTTACGCTGCATTGACAATAAGGGTACGGCGGCTCATCCTGATGGACGCTTCTTTGTGGTAATATCTACTGATAATGGTGCAACATGGAAGAAGGCAGATGCAACGGAAATTAAAGAGATCGATTCTGTGTACACAACTAAATCTGTTTCATTGGACAAGTATGTGGGGCAGAATATTCGAGTTGCATTCTACATGGAGGATCTCGGTGGTACGACAACCGCTGGAAATGGTAGTGGATTGTTTACACTTGTAGACAATGTTCGCATGAATTGTACGGATACCTATCCGATTGCAGATAATGCTTGCCAAGGTGTGGATTACGAAGGCAATGGTTTCGCTATTGCGAAAGAGGATCTGCCGCTGGCAGGCCAGGATAGCACCTACTATCGTTTTGCTAAGAACGATGGCAACGGTTGCGATAGTATCGTTGCACTGACGATCACTACGCATACTGCTTCGGCTCTTGTGACCGTATATGACACCATCTGCGAAGGCCAGAGTTACACCTACGGAGGTCAGACGCTGACGGAATCTAACCCGGACGGACAGCCGTACCACTTGTATGGCCAGACGGTTTACGGATGCGACAGTATCATTGATTTGTACCTAAACGTACAAAAGAAGGATACGATCACTCAGGAACCGCTGACAGTTCCGCAGACTGTACTTCCGTACGTGGTAGACGAATACTATACCATCCCGGAAGGAACGGCTCTGGGTCAATACGAACAGATTGTTCCGCAGGGTGACGGATGTATCGCTTATCGCTACCTGATTACCATTGTCGATCGCGGAACGGGCCTCATCAACATCACCGATGGCGTAGACCGCGTAGAGGTTTACGATGCTTTGGGACGTAAAGTACAAACACTAACGAACCAGAGTGGAGTAGTACAACTCGATCTGCCTGTCGGAATGTACATGATTCGCACTACGATGCTCAGTGGTGACACAATGAGCAATAAGATTGTGATTAAGTAATCACGTATTTCGGATAGCCCGATTGGGTTCGGGCTATCTGCCAAAGCACAAACATCAACTATGCGCAGAATATTTATCATATTAATAGGAGCCATTATTGGCACGAACCTATGGGCTACGCAGCGAACGCCGCAAGAGGCCAAAGCCATAGCCGGCAGTTTCGTACAAGCTCGCGCTCAAACCAATGGTGCTAAGCGAGTGTCTGCCAAGATGGACATAGCAGCTGCGTCCACGGCCTATTATGCCATCAATGCAGGGAACGGTTATGTCGTAGTATCGGCCGACGATCGTTTGCCTGATGTGCTGGGCTACAGTGACAATGGCACGTTTGATGCGAATAATATGTCTCCTGCTATGCGTTTCTGGCTGGCTTGCTACGATGAGGAACTGGAGTCGATTGCTAACCAATCGATTGCTAATCATCCCCGTCAGGCTACTGCTTCGGTAGAGCCGCTTATGCAAAGCAAATGGAATCAATCGGCGCCGTATAACGATTTAGCGCCGGCCTATAATGATGAGGGTTCGAAATGCGTGACGGGTTGTGTGGCTACGGCCATGGCGCAAGTGATGTATTATCACCGCCATCCGCAGCAAGGCACCGGTTCGCATTCGTATCTCTGGATATGCACCGAACCTGTTGGCAAATCGGGAACTCTGTCGGCTAATTTCGGCAATACGACCTACGATTGGGCCAATATGCTGGACAATTACCGTTCGGGTTATACGCAAGCCCAGGCGGATGCCGTGGCTACGCTGATGTACCATTGCGGTGTGTCGATCAATATGGGCTATGGTCAGTCCAGCGGCGCATATACGGAGAAAGTGCCGGCAGCACTGCATGACTATTTCAGGTACGATGCCAACTACCAGAGGATTCAGAAAGTGATGTATCCTGTGGATAGCCTGAATGCGATTATCGCATCAGAACTCTCTGCCAGCAGGCCGGTTATCGTCAGCGGAAGCAATGACGAAGGTGGCCACGCATTCGTTTGCGACGGATGTGACAATCGTGGCTATTTCCACATCAATTGGGGATGGGGCGGAAGCAATGACGGTTATTACCTGTTGACGGCTCTGAACCCCGGCAAATCGCAAGGAATAGGTGGAACCACCAAAGGTTATAACAAAGGTACATGTTTCTTCATCGGCCTGCAACCGACACAAACCAGTTCGCCTAAAGCCATTCCGCAGATGGCTACCACCACGTTCTCGGTAAGCAGTCAGTCCTTCAATCGCGGAACATCGTTCACGGTCTCGATAGCTAAGCTCCAGAACTACGGTCTGACTAATTTCTCCGGCAGTTATGGTGTGGCTCTGTACGATGAAGATGAGACCACTCTGGTGCGCGTGCTGAAGCAAGAAGATAACTATTCGCTCAGCGCGGGGTATTATCGCACCTCGTCGGCCAATCTATCGGCTTCGATTCCGACATCGACAACAACCGTACCGAATGGTACCTACCATCTATGCGTCGTCTACAAGGATGCTAACTACGGATGGATGCGGATGATGTGTACCGAAGATGATTACTACAAGACGCTCGAGATAAGCGGCAATACGGTAACTTTCTATGCCAACGATGCGGAGCCTGAATTGTCGTTGACAGCGCCTATCGCATTTGCTGAGGGAGTTAATCTGGATTCGGTTCCAAAGACCGGAGCACCGTTGTCTTTCTCGGTAAAGAACACCGGCGGCACATTCCGTGGCGATATATCGGCTCGTATCTACAAAGGCGCTTTTTCGAAAGGACAATACGAGATAGTTGATTCGGTTGTGCTACGTCGCAGCCAAACGTTGAGTTCGGCATTGCAGCAAAAATTTGATTCCGCACTCTTAGTAGATACGCAATACAAGATGAAACTCTGTTGGCGTGCCGATGCCAATGACAGTTGGCACGATTTCACTCCGGCCGGTTACGGTGAATTACAATTCAAACTCTATGACTCGGAGTCGCATCTGGCACTGACCGATACGATCCGTTTTGACAACAACGACAGTGTGCCGCGCAACAATGCGAATCTCTATTATTCGATTCGCAATACGGGTGCACCATTTGTCGGAGAACTTCAGGTATTCTTCTACAAGAATGGATTCTCCAAAGGCCAAAGCGAACTGCGCTCCATTACTATCGGAACCAATGAGACCATCTCCGATGCATTCTCCGGCCCTCTCTCTCAACCGGCAGACACGTATACCGTAATATTGCGATATAGGTCGCTAGAAGGAGAATGGCAAGACTTTCTGGATATCAATGGAAATAATATAGGTTCGATAGAGACAACGCTGGTGGACGAAGTAGCCACCGCCTTGATTGATGTGGATGGTGAGGCTACGGTAGAACGCAAATTGCTGATGCGGATGGGCATAGGTGACCTATACCTGATAACTATCTCGACTGGAGACAAAGTACAACATAAAAAAGTATTTATACTCGCTCAATGAAAAAGAGACTAACAATATATTTGTGTCTAATATGGTTCGTTGCGCCGGTACTGGCCGGTGTAGCTAACGAGAGCCGCCATTTTCTAACTACGGAAGTGGGCCTTGGCTATTCGGCATTGCTCAACAAATCTGATCTGGGCAAATCGTCCGGTTTGGCAGGTGCCAAGCTGCAGATAGGTTATGAATGGAATTATCGCCGTTTCTTGTTGCATACAGGTTTGGAGTTTGCCTCCATCAACGATCGTGCCAGTGTAGCACCGTTCACACTGGAGACACCATATACCATCGGCTTGCCATCGGGTCTGCAGATGACCGAGCATTTCAATTTCCAGTCGTATCAAGAGACGCAAATGATGGGCCAATTCCGAATTCCTGTCCAACTGGGTGGATGGTTTGCCGAGCGGTATTATTTCCTGGCCGGATTGCGTGTCGGTTTGCCTGTTTTGCGTAGCGGACGTGTTAAGACGGACGTGACCACTACGCTGACCGACCCGATGCTGATAGGTGAGTTGGGCAATGTGGCGCAACACGATGCGTACGCATCCACCGAGCGCTTCTCGACCAAATGGTCGGGTATGATTGATGCCCAAGTTTCTGCCGAGATCGGCGTGGTGCTCAATTCGTTCTTCGAGAAACCGAAGGGCAAAGGAAAAGGCAAGGGTGCGTCTCATAGCAAGCAGCCGGAGAAGAAACCGATACTCTATCGTGTAGGCTTGTTTGCCGATTACGGAGTGACATCGTGCGTCACCTATCCTACGGGAGATCCGTTGGTTACGGTATCGGCGCCGCGTGAGATAACGCCTAGCAGTTATTTCTTTGCTTCTCAGACGGGTGCCCATTCGTTGTTGGTCGGTGCTAAATTTGCCGTACTCTTCCAGCTGAATCAGCCGAAACCGACTAAGGCTCTGCCTTCATATTTCGATATTTATATTGCTGATGCAGTTACCTCACAACCGATTGCAGCAAGTTTGAACATCTATGACCAGAAGAAAAATCGTTCTGTTGTCAAAGAAGTAAAGAATGGTCATATCAAGTATCGTGCGAAGCCAGGTGACTATACTCTCACGGCATCGAACAATCTATATTATCCGGCTTCGCAAGATGCGTCTATTGTGGACGAAGGACAATTGGATACTCTGCGTTTTGCACTTAAATCTCGTCCGTGGTTGCGCTTGCGTGTGACGAATGCCGATACAGGCGAACCGTTGTCTGTGGCTATCATGCTGCGTGATGCGCAATCGGGCGACAGTATTTCGCTACTGCAGACATCTACAGAAGAAGGCCTGGCGCGTATATTGCTGGATGAGAAGCGTTCGTACAAACTGGCTATTGAGCAGACCGGTTATGAGACACTGGCTAGAGGAATAACCAATGTGGGCGATTCGCTCAATCTGGTTTTGACGCCAATCAAGGTGGGCAAGAAGGTGGTACTCCACAATCTATTCTTTGCTACCAACAAGACGCGTATTCTGCCGCAGTCTGAGCCGGCTCTGGATGAACTGTACGAATTCCTTCGTGATAATCCGTCGCTGACTATCCGCATCACCGGTCATACCGATAATGTAGGTTCGGATAGAGACAATCAAATATTGTCAGAGGGCCGTGCGCAAGCCGTTCGTGACGAAATCATCAAGCGCGGTATCGCATCTGAACGCATCGAGGCGGAAGGTAAGGGCGAGTCTGAGCCGATCGATACGAACGAGACCGAAGAAGGTCGTGCACGCAACCGCCGCGTAGAGTTTACTATCACTTCCACAGGCGGGGCTCTGATAGAGCAGATGAAAGAATAAGAATAACCGACGGGCTGCGGCCCGCCGGTTTTGTTATGTATCCACCTGGTTTATACAGAGGATAAACGAACGATAAACGAACAATAAACGAACAATAAACGAAGGATAAACGAAGGATAGAGATAAGGACGGTGTAGGCAAAGGATAACTAGTAGAGCGTCCTGATGTTTCGTACCTGGTTCTCAAAATTCTCTCTGTCGCCCAGAGCGCTATTCTTGATTTTCACACGATAATTACTAATCGTATTGGGGCTATAGCATAGTAGGTCAGCTATTTTGGCACTACTATCGATGCCCAGTAGGATAAGCGCAAAAATTCGCATCTCGATAGTCATTCTTTCTCCCGGTTTTGGAATCAGGCGCGCTTCCGGTTTGAGCAGTGCGTTGAAATCTTGTACAAACGTACCGTACAGCGAAAGGAACGTATCGTCGAACGAACGGTAGAAATTCTCCATCTCATGATTCATAAAGGACGTTGGGTCCTTTTCTCCGGCCTTGCGTGCCATAGTGGTCAGGCGGCGGATATAGTCGCTATATACCTCCATGTAGCGGTAAATATATTGCTCCTTCACGTGGTTGGCATCCTTCAGCAGACGATTGGTGCTTCTCAACTCGTCATTCATGGCCTGTATCTTATGGTTGAGCGAGTGCAAGCGTCTGTTTTGTCGGTAGGCATACACTACGGCAAAAATCATCGCCACCAGCGCTACAGCAAAGAGCAGCAATGCAATCGTTTGGCGGATAAAGGATTGACGCAACTGGTGTTCGTAGCGACTGACAATCAAGTGGCCGGGAGTAAAAATCTGGATGAATCGTGTAGGCGCATTAAAGAAGGTGGCATTGGTAAACGAGTAGTCGCTCAATCGATAGGCCCGTTCGAAATCTCCTGCATCCAAACAATCCTGCGCTACCAACCACGAAGAACCATTGTCGGTGATGCCGCATCGCACATCGGTAATAGCCGATCGCACGAGCCACTCGCGACGTTTGGTCTGATCGCCGGCATTCTCGTAAATCATAGCATGTCCATAGGCTAGGATGGCATACAGATGCTCCTCGGGTGTGGTCATAGCCAGCAGTTGCTCGCTATATCGAAGGGCAGTCGCCCAATCGTTCTGATCGGAGGCGCGATAGAGATTGTACCAGCAGCGACTCTCTTGCGAATAGGCCGTATCTTGCTCCAGCGCCATCATCATAGAGTCGTAATACAGTTGCGTTTTTGCCCGCAGATCCTCTGCTAACATTGGAATATGTGCTTCTGCCGCCGCATCGCTATAGAGCAGCCACGCCATCTTGTATCCGTCTACGCCACGGATGGATGGCGCGTTCGGTTTTTCTAGCATAGCGATGGCACTGCTGTAGTGTCCGGACGATCCGAGCAGCTGCACTACTTCGACAAATGCTTTCGTACGTATGGGCTCCTCTGCATCTTGCAATTTTAGGAACCAAGCTAGCGAAGAATCGCTCTGAAAATGCTGGTATTCTTCGGCAATACGCAATTGCAATTCCTGTGTCATAGGACGGAGAGCGCAAAGCGAATCGATATATTTTTGATGGCGCGCTGTATAGGTTTCAGCATGCGAAACTTCGTCCTCAAGAACGATGAGCAGAGAGTCCAAAGTAGAGGCATTAGTAGCTGCCAAACTCTGCGCAAAAAACAGAAGTGGTAAGAAAAAGCGTTTAGACATAGTGTGTAAAATTTGACGCTGCAAAATTACAATAAATATTTGATATGTGCAAATTTTGCTGTACTTTTTTTGTACCTTTTTGTTTTTTAGTATATCTGAGAATCAGTAAGTTAAGAGGTGTAAACACGTACTTTTTTGCTGTATTGTGTTGTAGAACATTTGTATATATTAAAAAATATATATACCTTTGCACCAGAATTGCGAAACATTCCGAAACATCACAACCCAAATCAACTCACGACAAAACCACGATTTGACCACGATATTACCACGATATTACCACGTGATTGTCTCGGTAAAGTTACGACCAAACAAAATAGATAATAGATTGATTAACCAAACAAATTTAATTATCATGAAAAAATTTTCCTTGTTTTTTGTTTTGCTTTGTGCAACTATGATTTCCTTCGCTGCCGGCAGTAGTGAATATTGCTGCTATTATGGTAACGAAACCAAAGACGGCGATGCTTATGTTACGCTGAGTTGGATTACCGATGCCAGCGGTAATGTAGTTATCACGATAGGCGAAGGTCCGGGGGCCACTTCGAGTGCTTTCCGTAACGGTGGTTTTGAAGGCGGTATTGATGCATTCGTGGTTAGTACCGATAATTTTGCAACCACGACTCCTGCAAGCGACTATTTCACTGCGACGCAGGTTTATTCGGGAAATGTCTATACATTGACTAAGATAGCAGAGTTGCCTGCAGGTGCTCAGATTAAGCACGTTGGTGCCGGTCATGCATTGGCATGGAAAGTAAATGGCAAGGATGCCTATTCTTTCCCGGATTTCATTTATACCTATGGTGGTGTTTGTGACCAATGGCCTGCTCCGACCAATGTGGCTGTTAGTGGAGATAGCGTGATTACCTTCACCGAAGTAGCAGGTGCAGAGCAATATACGGCTTTTGTAGCTCTGAATGGTGCTGTGAAGCATGAGCAAATAGTAGTATCGGGTGACAAACTGAATTTCAAGCCTCTGGCAAGCGGTACGTACAAAGTGACCGTAGTTGCTTTTGGTAACGGCAAACTGGAGTCCGATCCTTCGGAAGAGGTAGATTGGGCACTGACGGCAGAAGAAGTTGTCTTGGGCAATTCGGAATATTGCGACCATACTGTATTGGAGGGCGATAACCGCGAAGCCAAATTCACATGGATTACGAATGCTGAAGGTGCTGTAGTGATTACCATCACAGAAGTGGAAGGCGGCGAAGCAGCCGATTTCCATTTCCGCGGCAGCGGTATGGCTATAGGTAGTTTCAATGTAGGAACCATGCCTGCGTCTTCTTATTTTGATCACGCATGCTCGGGCAATACGGTTACTCTGTCGCTAAAGGATGCAGCTAATGCGCCTGCTAAGGGTGAGAAAATCACGTACAATGCTGTAGTAGAATACGCAACTACTCTGAATGACAATGCATGGCCGACGATTGCGTTCGAATATACCTATGGCACCGAGTGCGAAAATCCAGCAACGCTGATACCTGTAGTAACTGATCCAACCGCAGCCAAGAAGACGATAGAAGATGGCCGATTGGTGATTGAGCATAACGGTGTGCGCTACAACGTATTGGGAACGAGATTACAATAGTATATGATATAATACATATCTAGTTATTATTTATTACTAACTTTAATTCATTTTAGTTATGAAAAAGATTTCTATTTTGGTCGCACTCATGTGCGCAAACATGTTCGCTTTTGCACAACTGACAGCGCCTGACGCTGCTCCTGCCGCTCCGACAGTGCCAGCTAATCAAGTAAAAGCTGTTTATTCCGCTACTTATGGTGCAGACTGCGATTTCGGTGAGTGGGGCAGTAGTACTGCTTATTCTCAAGACACTTACGGTAAGAAGTATGTTACCGGTGCTCTAGGTTATTTCGGCATCACATTCGAAGGAACAAAAGCGTTGAACTGCGCTTCGATGGAGAAACTTCATATGGATGTATGGGTTGCCGCTGCCGCTTCGATTGAGATTGTTCCTATCCATGGTGGAACAGAGGTAGGTGTTACCAAAACTTTGGTTGGCCAACAATGGAATAGCATAGAAATCGCTCTTTCTGAGTTCGAAAACGGTACCGATTGGACAAATACGTATCAGATTAAGATTGCCAATGCTCCTAATTTGACATTGTGGATTAACAACGTATATTTCTATACTACCGTTGCCCCTGCAGAGGATAACGATGCTCCTACCGATTTTACTGCCGTTCTGGATGCTGCTTCGTACTACAACGTTAAAATCAAAGCGAAGGCTACAGATGCTTCGGGTGCAGTTAAATTTACCGTACTGAACGGAACTACAGAAGTAGGTGTAGGTAATGCAGCTTCCGGTGCAGATGCTATCATCACGGTTGCCAAACTGGATCCGAACACAGAGTACAGCTTCTCTGTAATCGCATCTGATGACAGCGGCAACGAGACTGCTCCGATTGCCGTAACCGCTAAGACCCTGGAAGCTCCTGCTCCTGCAGAGGCTCCGACCTACGCCGCAGACAAGGTGCTGGCTCTCTTCTCGGATGTTTATACAAATTTGGCTTGGGGTTATCAAGATTGGTGGGCAGGTCCTGCAGTAGCAGAAGGTGCACTTACAGCCACCAGCAAGGCTCTTTGCGTTGAGCCAAACGCTACCGGTAGTAGCTGCTTCGGTATGGCTTTCGCTGCGACCGATATCACTGCTTACACTGCTCTGGAAATGGATGTATATGCTACCGCAGCAAATTCTATTCTCACGACTCAAGTGATTGGCGTTGGCGAAACACCTAGCGTATTCAATCTGGTTGCTGGTCAATGGAATCATATTGTACTGGATATCGCAGGAAACACCAAGACTAATTGCGAGCAAGTAGGTTTCTACGATTGCGACAAATTAGTAGGTACATGCTTTGTACAAAATGTTCTTTTCGTTGATAAGCGCACAGAAGGCTTCGAGCAAGTTGAGGCTAATGTAAAAGCACAAAAGGTGATAGAGAATGGTCAACTGATCATCATCAAGAATGGCGTTCGCTATGATGCAACAGGACAAGTCGTTCGATAATCATTTCGGGTATGTGCCGTTGGGTCGGCACATACCTTCTATTTCATATATTTCATAAATGTATATATCATGAGAAGTAAAATCTATTTGACAGTCGCTTTTGCCTGGATGTCACTCATCGCAATGGCGCAATCGCTCACAGTAACAGGTGTGGTGATGGCCCAAGATGAGCCGGATCCGGTGATTGGCGCCAATGTGATGGTCAAGGGAACCACCGTTGGTACGATTACCGATTTCGATGGTAATTTCTCTGTTCAGGCGAAAGCAGGCGATGTGTTGCAGATATCCTTTATGGGATACAAGACACAAGAAGTTAAGGTAAGCGGCAGCGGTCCGATGCGCATCACGCTCGAGCCGGACAATGTGCAACTACAAGAAGTCGTAGCCATTGGTTATGGTACGATGAAGAAGAGTGATTTGACTGGATCTGTGGCTTCGGTTAGTGCCGACCAGTTGGTAAAAGCTCCTGTCTCCGGTTTGGATCAAGCATTGCAAGGACGCGCAGCCGGTGTTACGGTAACTAGCAATTCCGGTCAGCCTGGCGAAGGTGCAACGATTCGTATTCGTGGTATCGGTTCTGCACTTGGTGGGAATGACCCGCTGTATGTAGTGGATGGAGTTATCACAGGTGATATCAAATGGCTCTCGCCTACCGACATCAAGTCAATGGAAATTCTGAAGGACGCTTCTGCAGCAGCTATCTACGGTAGCCGTGGTGCCAATGGTGTCATTCTAATTACCACCAAGTCCGGTGGTGAAGGCAAGATAAACATTTCCTTTGATGCTTATTGGGGCTTCCAAAATCGTTGGAAGAAGATGGATGTACTTGGTGCAAAAGATTTTGCTGATACCGAAATCCGCATCGGTGCGATGCGTAATGGTGCATCAGAAGTTGCTTACTATCAGAAATATGGTTTCCGCCCTTGGTTGAATATGTATAAATTAGGTAATGCTAATATCACTAAGATATCAGAGTATTATCCAATTAATTTTGCGTACGAGGATCAAGAGACCGATTGGCAAGACGAGGTCTTTAAAGCCAACGCATTTATGCACAATTACAACCTTTCTTTCGATGGAGGAGGAGAAAAAGGACACTATGCTTTGTCTGCTTCCTATTTCGGTCAGGAAGGAACCATTGTAGGTAGCAACTATAATCGTTTTACACTTCGTCTGAATACTGATTACAAGGTGCGCGATTGGTTGAAGATCGGTGAACATTTCTCTATCGTTTCTTCTTATGGCCGCAATGCGATGAACAACAGTTCTTCTGCAGGAGCGTCTATGATTACAGCTGCATTGGCAATGGCACCGTGGGATCCAGTTTACTATCCAGAAGGGTCGGTTAACAAAAATGGCAAAGATATTTCAGGATACTATTCTGCAGGTTCTAACTTTAAGAATGTAACCAATCCTTACCAAATGGCATTCAATAGCGAGCCGAATACTCGCAGCGAGCGTGCTGTCGGCGATGTTTATTTCGAGATTACTCCGGTGCAAGGCTTAACTATCAAGTCGGCTATGTCGGCTGATTACTCAGTATCTCGTACTCGTAATTTCGGTTATCCGAACATTTACACAAGTTACAACGCTTCTGATAAAAACTTCCTAAGTGCAAACATCAATCGTGGTTTGCAACTTTTGGAGGAAACGACTATCACTTATGCTCGCGAGATTGGCAAACACAATTTCTCGGTCATGGTAGGTCAGACATGGTCCGAATATAACTACTATGGAATAGGTGGTTCGGGTGCCAAGATCTTAAATGATGCTCCTAATAACTGGTATTTGAGCCGTGTAACGGAAGATCAAACTTATGCCTCTGATAATGTTAGTCGTGTACGTCGTCTGTCGTTCCTCGGCCGTGTATTCTACAACTACGATAGTCGTTACATGATTACCGCTAACTTCCGCGCAGATGCTTCTAGCAAATTCACCAAGAATCCTTGGGGCTATTTCCCATCAGTGGCTGTGGCTTGGCGTTTGAGCGAGGAACCGTTTATGCGTGATCTGGAATTGGATTGGCTGGACAACATTAAGTTCCGTGCAGGTTTCGGTCAGGTGGGTAACGATGGTGTAGGTTCCAGCGCATTCCAATATACGATGGGATCTTCCGAGAATGTGTTCTATGGATATCCGTTTGGTCCAGATCAAAATGCAGGACAAGCTACCGGTGGTGCTGCTGTGCTGACACTGGTGGATGAATCAGGAAAGTGGGAGACCAACCAACAATGGGATGCCGGTATTGACTTTAGTTTCTGGAATGGAAAACTGGCGGGTACTATTGATTATTTCCGTCGCGATACTAAGGATGCGTTGCTCTATGTTAATGCACCGGCTCATGTTGGAAACCGTTATTCTTTAATTCGGAACGTAGGAAATATTCGCAATGAAGGTGTCGAAATCACATTAAGTCATGACAACACCGTTGGCCCGGTACATTATAATATTGGAGCTAACTTCTCGTTCCTGCATAATGAATTGACCAAACTGAATGGTGGTTCTCCGCTATGGGGCGATCGTACAAAGACCGACGAAGGTCTTGCGTTGAATTCGTTCTGGGGATATCAGTATGAAGGAGTGTATCAGTCGGATGAAGAAGCATTGGAGCAGCTTTATTCCTACACAGAAACTACGATAGGTGTTCATGCTGGTGATGCACGTTATACGGATGTGAATGGTGATGGCAAATTGGACGAGAATGACAAGATGGTCATTGGCAATCCATTCCCGAAATTGACTTATGGTCTCAATTTGGCAGTCGATTTCTATGGAGTAGATATCCAGTTGTTCTTCCAGGGTGTAGCAGGCAACAAAATTTACAATGCACAACGCCAATACTTGGAAGGCGATGGTGGCAGCTATGCATTGGCTTCGTATATGAAAGACAATGTATGGGTAGGTTATACAGACGCAGTGCGTTCTGCTATGTTGGTAAACGGTGTTGATTTTTATGAATTAGAGAATCGCGAAGGAACTATTCCAAACCCTCTAGGTTCTCCGACCAACACAGAAAACTCCACTCGTTTCATTGAGGATGGTAGTTATCTGCGTCTCAAGAACCTCCAGATTGGTTATACACTGCCGCAGAATATCACGCAGCGGTTCCGTTGCTCGCGTTTGCGCTTCTATGCTACGGCTAGCAACCTCTTTACGATTACCAAATATCAAGGTTACGATCCTGAAGTTGGTAGTGGCGTTGACTATGGAAACTATCCGCAAAGCCGTACGTTTACTTTTGGTCTAAATGCAACATTCTAATAAGAAAGGAGAATCATTATGAAACAGATGAAATATATATTTGTACTTTGCACATTGTGTTCTACACTTTCTTTCTTTGGTTGCAAAGATTATCTAACAGAGGTGGAACCGGGAACTACCCTTTTGGATGAGTTCTATAATTCCACTGAGGCAGTAGTTCAGAATGTAACGGGTTGCTACACACCGCTGATGTGGGAGTATAACAATACTTATTGCGCGGAGTGGTTTTTTGGTGATATAGCTAGTGATGATGCATTGAAGGGCGGTGGTTCTACCACCGATATGGCTGATGCGTATGATATCGAAAACTGGCGTACAACGGACCAAAACACCTTGTTGCTCGATTTCTACCGTGCGCAATTCCAAGGTATAGGACGTTGTAATCTTGCCTTGGAGTATATTGAAAAAACAGAAGTGGGCATTGATGAGAATTTCACGGAAAAAATGAAGAATCGCCTTTTGGGTGAAGTACATTTCCTCCGGGCTTACTACTATTTCCGTTTGGTACGTATCTTTGCCGGAGTTCCGATGCCTTTGAATGTCTTGAGAAGTTCCGGAGAATGGGGTATGCCGCGTGCATCCGTAAATCAAGTCTTCACGCAGATTCTCGCAGATCTCAGCTTCGCACAAAAGAATCTCTGGGAGAAAAGCGAATATAACGATGTAGACATGGGACGCGCTACCAAAGGAGCCGCAGAGGCTATGCTGATGAAGGTCAATCTGTATATGGCTTCGCCTTATTGGCAGACCTATAGTTTGAGCAAATCTGCTGCAGATTGTTATGCCGATGCTAAGGCTTGGGGCGATTCGATTATCACTTCCGGAGAGTATGACCTTTGTCCGAATTATGAGGACAATTTCACGCTGGCTGGCGAGAATGGCATCGAGTCCGTCTTCGAAATTCAATATGCCGAAGTAGCATGGGGCGACTACGGAGAGGGATTTGGTTTCACAGCAGGTAGTTTTACCCAGATTCTAATGCGTAGCCGTAACTCCGAGATTGGTGGCGGTTGGGGATTTGATCATCCGACACAGAACCTCTACGATGAGTTTGAAGCGGAAGACTCTATCCGCCGCACGGTAACTATTTTGATTCCTGATACTTCGATTGTAAGTACTTATCAAGAACAGTCCGATGAAGTATATTTGGGTAACAACATGCTGAACAACAAATACGGTATGTATCGTGACCCGAAAGAAATCGGTGGAGGTTACGGCAAATGGAGTCTGCACGCTTCGCGCGGTCCACTTAACAACAAGCAAATTCGCTATGCTGACGTGCTGCTGATGTACGCTGAGGCTTGCCTTGGACTGAGTGATGCAGGAACTGCGTTAACCTATATCAATAAGGTTCGTCAACGTGTAGGATTGGCTGACATAGCAACAGCTGATGATGCAGCACTCCGCCATGAGCGTCGATGCGAATTGGCAATGGAGGGACACCGCTGGTTTGATCTCGTACGCTGGAAAGGTGTAGCAGGAACGGGACTGAAAGCCCATATGGATGCTTACAAAGCTACGGAAACAGCAGAGGCACAACATCACATTCAAGAATTTGTGGCAGGCAAGCATGAGATTTTCCCGATTCCGCAAGAAGAGCGTCAGCTCAACCCGACAGAGATGGGTCAAAATCCTGGATATTAAACATACAAACTTAATCGTTTGTGATTAAATAACAAATCTTTTTTATTAACCAAACAAAACAAACTATTATGAAAGCAAACAAATTTTTTGCTATTGCGCTTGCAGCGCTGACACTTGTTGGTTTCAACGCTTGTAAAGACAAAGAAGTAGAGGTTGAAAGCATCTCTCTCAATCAAAAAACACTGCAATTGGCAGTTGGAGAAACCGCTACTTTGGTGGCTACAGTTGCTCCGGAAGGCGCTGCTAAGGTAGAGTGGTCTAGCGACAAACCAGCTATTGCTTCGGTAAACGAAGGTGTTGTAGAAGCACTCGGTGAAGGTTCTGCAGTTATTACTGCTAAGGCTGGCACTAAGACAGCTCGTTGTATTGTCAATGTAGGTAATGCAGGTCCTCAACAGAATTTCCAAGCCTTGTTACAAGGAACAGACTATTTTGTATTTGCATTGGACGCTACATCATTCGCAAAAATTCCATCTGCAAAAATCAAAGACGATTTCCGTATCAATGGTTCTTACGAAGGTGAAATTATCCCTGAGACAGTAACTTGCGTGCTTGAAATCTGGAATACTGATTTGACAGACGCTAACTGGCCTACTACAACTGGTCTGAACTGCTTCGGCGAGGCTGAGGGTTGGATTGCTATGAATGCTGCTAACTGTTCATGGGGCAACATGTGCGGTGGTTTGCGTCAAGTACACCGTACCGTTGATTTGAGTGGTGTAACCAATGACCATGTTTTGGCTATTGTTTATAAGACTCCGGCTAACAACAGCTCGTCTGCAGACATCACATTTACCGTATATGGTGTCAACAATTCTTCTAAGATTGAGAAGCATGTTGCTGGCAATACCAATGGTGAGTGGACTCTGCTTGAGTACAAGATGTCTGACTTGTTCGCTGCTGGTTTGGATTGGAGCACTCCGTGCGCTATCACAATGGATCCTGCTTTCTACACACTGGGTATCACAGTAGCTGGTGCAGGTCAAGGTGTTGAGGTTGATGCAGTTCTGGTATACAAGAAAGCTGCTGAATAATCAATTATCATTTTTGCAGGTAGGAGTTTGATCGCTCCTACCTTGCCCTAAAACAATATTATAACGATGAAACGTATAGGTTTTTATGTATTATTAGTGGTGCTCACTTTGTGCGCCTCTTGCAAACCGAAAATAAAACAGGTAGAATTGTCAACCTATTCTCTGCAACTGAAAGTTGGAGAGATGGACATAATTGATGTTACTTCTCATGTAACTTCAAATGTCATCTGGACTTCATCAAACACCAATGTTGCAACGGTTTCTGATGGCGTTGTATCTGCCGTAGGGGTCGGATATACCACAATTAGCGCAAAGGTAGATAATGGAGTAGGAGAGTGCCAAGTATATGTGGTTAGTGAGTCTGGTATCACACTTTCGTTGACGCCACCAATCGTACCGTTGAGAAAGGGAGATACCTACCAGTATTCATACGCTTCTACGTACGACCTTCCGCTGGAATGGATATCTTCTAATCCGGATGTGGCAACCGTTGATGCTCATGGAAAGGTTACTGCAAAGACTGCGGGAAATACATGGATTACGCTAAGCAACGGAATGGAAAGTGTTAGGTCGCGAGTTGCAGTGGAACATACTTGGGGCGAATATAAATTGGTATGGAGCGAAGAATTCGAAGGAACTGCCTTAAACTCTGCATGTTGGAATATCGAGGTAAATGGTAGTGGAGGAGGAAACAAGGAGGTACAATACTATACCGATAGAAATGAGAATCTTAGAGTATCCGATGGAAATCTGATTATTGAGGCTCGAAAGGAGGAATACAATAATCGTCAATATACATCTGGACGTATCAATACCAAAGGTAAAGTAGCGTTCAAATATGGTAAAATAGAAGCGCGCATCCAATTCCCAAAGGGCGGCGGAACATGGCCGGCATTTTGGATGATGGGCAATGATTACAATCAAGTGGGATGGCCTAGATGTGGAGAGATTGATATTATCGAGCACGTTGGAAATCAACCAAGGATGGCCTCTTTTGCTGTGCATACTCCCAAAAAGAACGGAATGTCCGGAAACAACTGGAGTAGTAGATCCTACCTAGATAATTTGGAAGAAGAATATCATGTCTATGGAATTGAGTGGAAGGAAGATGACTATAACGGAATGGATCGCATCGTCTTTACCATTGATGGTGTGGCATATGCGACTGCGCAAGAGGAGGCAGACCATGTAGATGAGAACAACTATTGGCCTTTCAACAAAGAGCATTTCATCATTTTGAACTTAGCACTTGGAGGAAATATGGGAGGCACGGTAGATGATGCAATTTTCGCTAATCCTATTCTTATGAAAGTGGATTGGGTGCGCGTATATCAACGCCAGGAACTCTAAATCAGACTAACGACAGACTAACGACAGACTATCGAATCGAGACAAACACGAGACTTTATCGAGACAATCACGAGCGCACTACGAGTCGTTTTCGCTAAATGAAAACTATGAAACGTACCATCAACATACTATTTTTTGTTTCAGCGTTGTTTTTTGCTGCCTGTCACGAAACACCGGAAAACCCAACAGAAAAGGTAGCCAATGCGATGGATAAATCCGCCAAGCGCGGGGTGGCATTTAATTTCTCTGTATTGGAAGACTTGCCAATTCTATGCGATGCTATATCGTGGAATTACAATTGGGGAAATACGCAGAACGAGACAGCTGCTGCTTGGATGGATGGCGAGAAAATAGATTTTTGTCCCATGTGTTGGAATGGCAACTATAGCGCTAGTGCTATTCGTTCATATGTAGCTGCGCATCCTAACACAAAATATTTGTTGGCTTTCAACGAGCCAAACTTAACAGACCAGGCAAATATGACGCCTGCGCAAGCAGCAGCTATATGGAAACCTGTAGTCAAACTAGCTAAGGAGCTGAAACTCAAACTCGTTTCGCCAGCCATGAATTATGGTACGCTAGAGGGATATAACGATCCAATTAAGTGGTTAGACGAATTCTTTGCATTGCCCAATGTGTCGCTTGACGATATAGACGCCATTTCTATCCATTGCTATATGGCCAATCCTTCTGCACTGAAGAACTATGTGCAAATGTTTGCTAAATACAACAAACCTATTTGGGTAACTGAGTTTTGTGCATGGGAGGAATATGCTATTCATTCTGAGGAAGATCAAATCCGATATATGTGCGAGGTTTTGAATTATATGGAGCAATCTCCTCTTGTTGCACGATATGCGTGGTTTATTCCTAGAGCCAAGGCAGGATATCCATATATGCAATTACTAACTTCTGGCGCCCCAGCCGAATTGACTCCCGCAGGAAAAGTGTATTGTGGATTCTCGTCCTTCGATAAATATACTTGGCTTCGCGCTGACGTGCAGCGAGTTTACGCGTCCAACTATTGTGCCATTAATGCTGATGCAATCCAAATTCGTCCTTCCACTTCTGAAGATGGAGAAGGACTTATGCTGAGTACTCTTGACGCAGGTAAAGAAGTTACTTATCAGATACATACAGTGCAAAACAACAGCAAATTATTGCTTCGTTATGCCTCCCTGGCACAAGCCGAAATGTTTGTATATGTGGATGGCAGCAACGTGGGATATTTCCAATTACCTGCTGCAGGACCTAACATGCAGTCATGGACAACTATTGAACTCCCGATAGATATGAGAGAAGGAAAGCACACTTTGAGTCTAGAAATGATTTCCGGTACGATTCATTTAGCATGGTTCCAATTCAAAAAATAAGGTATTAGTATGAAAAAGATTTATTCCGTAATTACAGTTCTTTTGACTTCACTCGCGCTTAACGCGCAGATTACAGTTGATAATTTTGAATCTGGTGCCAACAATGGTTGGGAAGCCGTTAGCGGTGCTATTGATGTGCGTGCTAATGTATACAAATCGGGTATCAATCTGTCCAATTATGTTTTGTATGCCAGTCGTGAGGCAGGCGGAGACAACTGGGCAGGTGTGATTCTGAACAACTACGTGAAGACTGGCTATAAATATCTTCACGCTTACATGTATCGCAACAATAGCGGCACACCTAATCTAAAAGTTTCGGACACCAATGCGCAAGACCTCGTGCCGATGAATACGATCGTAGCCAACCAATGGCAGGACGTGGTATGGGATATCAGTGCTTACGAAACCACAGGAACAGAGTTCTTGATGTTCATGGTCGATCGTGGAACACTCACTGGCTTGGCATGGATGCTGATTGATAACATCATCCTCTCAAATGATCCCACACCGCGTACATCTTCCGGCGAAGGCTCTGGCGAACTAGGAGAATACCAACTCGTCTGGAACGAAGATTTCACAGATGATGCCTTAGATACCAAAGTATGGAATATTGAGGTCAACGGCGACGGAGGCGGAAATAACGAATTGCAGTATTATTGCCAAAAAGGTGTATCGCTCGGAGTAGAACCTACCACCGGCAAGAAATGTCTTATTCTGACAGCTACCAAAGAGTCATATAATGGCAAACAGTGTACGTCTGGTCGCGTTAATAGCAAAGGAAAACTCTACTATACCTTCGGTCGCATAGATGCGCGTATCAAATTTCCGAACACCGCTAATGGCCTTTGGCCCGCTTTTTGGCAAATGGGGAATAACTTTGATCAGGTAGGATGGCCTAAATGCGGAGAAACGGATATTATAGAATTGGGGCACCAAAATGCTTTCTCTGCTGGAACCCAAGATCGTTATTTCAATGGGGCTATGCATGTTGGCAGAGCAGGGAATCAAGTTTGGAGCGAGGCAAACTCTGTGACATGGAGTTATTCGGTTGAGGATACATTTCATATTGTGACGATGATTTGGACACCGAACTCTGTAGCCATGTATATGGATATAGACAAGAATCCAAGTCCTTATTTCCAACAGAACTTGGAACCAAACGATGACGCAGATTACAATCGTCAGTTGGTTTTCGGCAAACCTAATTTCATCATTGCTAACCTCGCTGTGGGAGGAAATTTCCCTGGCATCTACAATATCGATGGCATAACCGCTTTGGCTAGTGGTCCGCGCTCGATGTACATCGACTGGATTCGTATCTATCAGCGAGGTGATGCTAATCAATCCTTCTCTACTACTTCATCTTCCGACCCAATCGAGCCGGAATCAATAACAGGAATAGAAATGCCAACGATGACTACGGACGAACCCACCAAGATTTTGCACAATGGTCAAGTCCTAATCATGCGCAACGGACAAGTATTCACAATTACCGGTCAACGTATACAATAAAACCCTATGCGAATACGGTTACTCACTTTTTCTCTCTTTATCTTGTTGGCAACCTGCTTTGCTAGCGCAGGTCGGTTGTATTTTGTCAATACGCCGGGTTGGGCAGCACCATATGCTTATTGCTGGAATCCAATAAATACAGCATTCCCCGGCTTGCCAATGACACAAATTGGCACCACGTCTCAGGGAAATTCTGTATGGTCGTACACCTATGCAGACCAGGCCAATGTGATATTTAGTGACAACGGGAGTAATCAAACAGGCGATTTAACGATTCTTGCCGGCCAGGCATACAATCTGCAACACAATACATGGTATTCTCCTGAGAATTTGTATATTCAGGGAACCATGACTGCTTGGGAAAATCGAACAGATAATAAATTCTCCGAATGGGATCCCAGTTCTAATACTACCATCGTAACGTGGTCAAAAGCATTAGCCGCGAATACAACCTATGACTTCAAAATCACCTACTTCGATGGTGTAAACACATGGTATAGAAGCGACGGAGGCACCATGACAGTCGCTAACCATGGTAACAGCGGCTGGTGGTTCATGGGCGATGGTGGTAACACGCAGATCCAGACTACTCGCGCCGGTACATATGTTTTCAAATACGACTGGGCGGAAAATAAGCTGTATGTGGAATGGCCTTCATCCGAATGTACAGGCAGCGGTCTTCGTCATTTCGACGGAGTGGCTGGCACACCGATTGAGTATAAGGTGGAATATGCAGATGGAAAAATTGAATTCACGGCTTGGGCAATCGATCCGTCCAAAACCTTGGATTTCCTGGAGGTGCAATGGTGGAATAGTGCGGTAGGCCGCATCAATGTTGCGGGAACGGCTGCCGGAGGAGTCGGAACGTATACGCTCAATTTGGCTTCTTATCCGGCTCTCACACTTGGCTCGGAGATATATTTCCGTTTCCATTACGGCATTGCCGAATTAGGAGCACGTTTCTTAACTTCCAACGAACCGATAGACAATACCAATGCTCAGACCTGTTATATCCGTGTGGGAGATTGCCTTGGTGAAACAGATCCGCCATGTATGACAGCGGCTTCTCTCGCCACGAACGGTAGTACGAGTGTGGTGCTGAATGTTTCGGCTACGGATGGCACTCAACCGGATCCATCGCGCTTTATTGTAACGGAAGCGAATTCGCTGATCAGTCAGCAAACATTAACTGCTGCTGCCGGACAAATTACGATCGATGGCCTTACTTCCTGTACGGATTACACATTCCGTATTGTAGCTCGCGACAACAATGGTAATCTGTCTTCGGATAATACCGATCCTAACTGCCGGTATCGGGAAGTTACGTTCACCACTACCGCCAAAACAGGCAATCTTGCCAACGGCGGTACTGCTTCTGCAAGTTACCTTCCGGGCAATCAAGGTGAGCAACCGGAGAAAATAGTAGACGGCAATACAACAGGTACAGCTTATACCTCTTGGGGACACGACCTGCCGGTAAATCTGACTATTGATATAGGAGCATTGCAATATGTGAACAAAGTGCGTATATATTGGGGATCGGCCTATTCCGCAGATTATGAGATTCAAGTTTCGCAGGATAATTCTTTATATACTACCGTTGATCACCGCACCACAGCGCCGGCTTGGAGTGATGGTACCGGCGTATACCAAGACCATGATTTTTCTTCGACGGCTGCTCGTTATATCCGTATCAAAACTAACACGAATAATTGGATCCGCGTTTACGAACTGGAAGTTTATGGAACGGGAGAGTGTTATTCACAGATGGATCCTCCAACCATGATTAGCGCCATGGTGGCATCTCAAACTAGTACAACAGTAACGCTCAATGTAAGCGGTGAGGATGATCTGGGAGATCCAACTCTACTCTTTGAAGTAGGCGGTGAAGTCTATACCGCTTCAGCTGGTCAGATTACGATAGAAAATCTCACGCCATGTACCACCTATAATTTCACCATACACACATTGGATCGAAATGGCACGTCGTCCTCCGACAATGCCGTGGTAGCTAATCAATCGAAAACGGTTTTTGTCAATACTACAGGCGACCTTGGCAACATGTCGTTAGGTAAAACTGCTACAGGATTAGATGATGGCAATCTAAATGAACAGCCGAGTGCGGCTAATGATGGCAATTACGGCACTCGCTATGCCACGTATGGTTTGCACGAAGCACATTCATGGCTGCAAATCGATTTAGGCGCGCCACAACTTGTTAAGAACGTACGCATCTATTGGGAGACTGCATGTTCAGATGATTATGAGATTCAATTCTCAATGGATGGCGTCCACTTCAATACGGTTTACCACCAAACAGCAGAACCTGCTCATGGCGGTTCTCCAACTCCTCCTACCGGCAAGCAAGATCATATTCTGGTAAATGCCCTTCCGACTCAATACGTTAAAGTTGTGTCCAATCATTATACAGGAGGTAGAGATTATTTTAGTATTTGGGAAATGGAGATTTATGGCGAGGGTGATTGCTACGAATTAGATGATACTCCTCCAACCATGGTTAGTGCGATTCCAACCGCTGTTACTTCCACCTCTGTAACACTGGCAGTCGCTGCAACGGATGATAAGACAGACCCGGTATGGTTGTATGAAATCAACGGCGATATATACGAGGCTACAGCTGGTACAATCACAATAAGTGGTCTAACCCCATGTACTTTCTACAGTTGGGATGTTTATGCAGTTGACAATTCGGGTAATCGTTCAACCAATTATATAACGACGGTATCCACACAGACAGGTTCCGTCAATCCTACTACTAATCTGGCTATAGGCAAACCCGCTACTTCTGGCTATGAAGCCAACGAATATCATACAGCCGGAAGAGCTGTTGACGGAGAAGGAGTGGTTAACGCCAATGCCCAAACGCGTTGGGGGACGCAAGGACGCCCAAGTATCGACAACGATTGGATTCAAGTAGATCTGATGGGCTCTTATTATATAGATAGTATTAAGATTCAGTGGGAAACTGCTCGTCCGTTGAAATATCAGATAATGTTGTCGCTGGATGGCACCAATTGGCGCACATGGCAATATAATACAGCACCTACTTTCGGTGATGCCAATAATCATGTGTATGAGAAGTACCTGATGAGTGGAGTAGCGGCTCGTTATGTCAAAGTGAAGAGTCTGATCAACTACTCTGATTATGGTATCAGCATTTGGGAGTTAGAGGTATATGGTTCCAACGAGTGTTATACGGCCAACAATAATGCTCCGGAGATGTTAACTGTCACTCTGTTTAGCAAGACTTCTACGGAAGTGGTAGTAGACGTTACTGCCCAAGATGACATTACAGATCCTATCGTAACCTACGTTGTAGATGGATTAGTCAATACTGCCGTGGACGGCAAACTTACATTCTCCAATCTAAGTGCCTGTGAGGAATATACATGGAGGATTTACGCGATGGATGAGCATGAGAATATATCCTCAAATTATAAAGAAGTAACCGTCCAACTCGATGCTCCTACGCCTGGCTCCAATTTGGCACTTCTGCATCCTGTCTATTCTGGATATGATGAAGGAGGTTTCCCAAAAGGTGCGGCAGTCGATGGCGACCGTACTACGCGCTGGGCAACCACGGGACGTCCTACTAGCAATGACGAATGGCTCGTAATCGATCTGGAGGGCACCTACAAGATTAATCGTATAGAAGTAGAGTGGGAATACGGTACCTCTATCAATTATGAATTCAAAAATGCATATGATGCTAGTTTTGGACCGAATGTGATAGGAGGCAATACGTTCGATCAGCTGGCAACAGGACATTTTGCTACGTTCGATCATCGTAATGAGCAACCGGAGGGAAGCAAGCCTGAGAATTTCAATACAAACGAGAAGTCTTTCCCAAATGCTGATCATGTGGTGGATACGTACGATTACACGTCCGAACAAATCTATGGTCGATATATTAAACTGGAGTCCGGCTTGCGTGCAGAGTATGCTACCAGTCTTTGGGAGATACGCGTATACGGCGAGTGTGCTGAGGAAAAGCATATACCTGTTATGCAATGGGCTGAGACAGTCTCGTTGAGTTCGGATGCAGCGGAGATTTACGTCAGCGCACTAGATTACGAAACCAGCGAGGCGAACATGCGTTACAAAGTGTATGTAACGGGTGGTGAGAGTGGCTACAAACAACTGACCTCAGAATACACTTTCACCCCAGCTCAATTCGCAGGCGGCAAAATAGGCCATCTGGATATTGGAGGCTTGATTCCGGGCGTACCGTACGAGGCACGTATATATGCCATAGATGAGGATGACAATTTGTCGGAGAACTATAAGACGTTGCTTTTCACCACAGTGGGTTCTGATGGATGCGTGTTCTCCGGAACCGAAGCTTATCGGGCGGGTGCCGGGATAGGTAATGCTTCTACGCAGATTTTCCAAAAAGGTTATCGCGTGACCGTAACGGGCGATGAGAATAGTTTCACCATAGTGGCTTACACAGATGATGATTTCTATGAGTTAGACCCACTGATTGTTCAGTTACTGCTCAATCCTGCCGATCCTGCTAATAGCGGCATCGTAGAAAGAGCCATGACTGCGGTACCGGGACAAGACAGAACCTACACCTACACATTCAATCGTGGTGACAATGCGTTGCCGGCCATTAGAGATTGGACAGGAGAGGTGACATTCTTCATCAAGTATCCTTTCCGTGCCAGCGGTATTTGTTTGACGTATCCTATCACGTACGATATTGATAATGGTTGCGCGGCTGCATTCATCATATTCCATCATGATGATAAACCTACAGCAGATGCACCAATCACCTATGCCGGCGGTACCATAGACAGAGAAATACGATACTATCGTAATTTCAATGCCGGTATTTGGGAAGACCTGACCATGCCGTTTGCGGTTGACTCGATTTTGGTATACGATCCGGAGGATCATCGGCACTACAAGTTGACAGCGCAGTACAATAACGGTTCGACCGTTAGGGGAAAATTCCTCTTGCGCAAGCAAGTGGATAATGTGAGTGGCGAAGATTTCGTTCCTTCATGGTACGATGGAGATACTCCGCTTCCGCAACTCAATCAGCCGTACGCTATTCGTTTCACCAGCACCTATTACGCAGAAAAATACGTGCTGTTCTGCGGTCATAAGAATCAGACGATTGCTGCTGATTTTACCAAGGGAACGAATCCCGGTGCAGTCGATCAATACATGGTATATGGTAACACCACCATGATGCCACAGAGTGTAGGAACAGCTTATCTGCTTCCGGCGGATCATAGCGATGAGACCTATCGTCGCACGACAGATGCGTCAGTTCGTCCGTTCGAAACGTATGTATTGGCCAGCGCTGCCACGATGTCGCTGATGCCGATTATCGCTCCATGGCGCGGCAATCCGCAGATAACGACGGATATCATCAATGCCGAAGAAGCGATGCAGGTATATCCATCTATAGAAGTGTTCTCCATTACCGGCCAACGAATTGGTCTCTGGCAGAATGCAACGATACTGGATGTACAAGAGGAATGTCAAGCACGCCTGCCGCTAGGATGCTATGTACTTAGTACAACGGGTGCAACAGTGAAAATGATTGTCAGATAAGCGAGCATGAATAGAGGAGTCTTTTTGCATACTGCGGTTATCTCGCTTGTCCTATTAGGCATAGTTACGCTAGGCTTACTCCCTGAATTTTCAGGAAGCGATTCTGTGCAGTTGATTCAAACGAGGGCAGCCGCCAATTATGCACCAGCATACCTGCCTGTAACGTCCAACAATGGACTAAGACAGCAGCGATCCAACTATGCTTCTCCAGTTGCAATGCCGCAAATGGATGGCGGAATAGGTCTGGGCCAGGCAGTTGCACCTATCTCCTATATGTCGTCCAAGGCTGCGCAAGTACATGTTATCGGAACACAGCCTACATCGCAAAATACGCAGGAGTGCACGACGACAAAGTCTGTATCTTCGATAGTAGGAAACAATACATGGAAAGGACAGATAACTATGGTAGCAGCGCCGGCATTGGCTTACGTTCCCGCACAAAGCGGAGAACTGCCTGCCGAGATGTTTGCTCCGGCCGTACGCAGAGCTCCTCCAGATGAGGAGGGTGGAGGAACCAATGGCCCCAATCTGGAGCAACCTCTTGGAGATGCTGTTCCATTCTGCATATTATTGGCTATAATCTTTGTATTGATTAAACGATATACTTATAAACATGAGAACTAAAAAGTGGATATTGACCAGTCTTTGGACTATTGGTATATGCCTTTTGGTGGCATGCCAACCAGCCAGCGAATGGCAATTGGTTTGGGAGGATGATTTCGAAGGCAACGAACTGAATGCTGACTATTGGAACGTAGAGGACAACGCCCGTGGCGGAGGTAATGCAGAACTGCAATACTACACTCCGAAGAACATAACTATAGAACGCCATCCTCAGACTGGCGAGAGTTGTCTCGTGCTCAATGCCCAACGCGAGGATTACCGCAATCGCCCATGTACATCGGCTCGGCTGAATACTCAGGACAAAGTAACGGTAGAATACGGTAAGGTAGAAGCACGTATCGCTTTTCCGCACACCGCCAATGGCCTATGGCCGGCATTCTGGATGCTGGGAAACAATTTGGCAAAAGACCTCGGCGACAATGACGACGTGGATAAACGTTTAGCGGAGTTGGAGAAGGAGGGAAGAGTAGTTTGGCCTAAGTGCGGAGAGATTGACATATGCGAGATGGGACATAAGAACGGGATCGCAGCGGGCACGCAAGATCGTTATTTCAATGGTGCATGCCATTGGGGGGAGTCGTTCAACAATGGTGCATATCCTAACTACGGACAGTTCAATACTGCCGATTATCCTGTACAAGGCGATTTCCATCTCTTTACGCTTATCTGGACCGAGGATACCATCGCTATGTATCTCGATCAGGACAAGTATCCCGAAGTAGCACCTTATTTCCAACTGTCGTTGCGAGAAAAGGATATCAACCAACCGGGACACTACTTCAACCATCCATTCTATTTGGTACTCAACCTGTCGGTAGGAGGTTTCTTCCCGGATATGCCAGCGGCAGAGAAATATCCTGAACTGATAACTGCTGAAGACCCATCGTTTCAACGAGTTACGGCACTGCCGGCTGATGGAACACCCGTTAAAATGTATGTAGATTATATACGTGTTTTTCGCAAAAACCCGTAATCGTAGATTTAAGATTTTAGACTTGATATGAAACTCAGTATCCGTGAAAAATTTGGCTATAGCCTAGGTGATACCGCCTCCCATTTTGTGTGGGACCTTGTAGGCTTTTGGTTACTCATCTTCTACACCGATATCTATGGCCTCTCGCCGGCATTGGCAGGTGTCATCATGTTCGTCGGTTCTATTTGGGATGCCGTGATGGACCCTATCGTGGGAATCATCTCCGATCGTACCTCCTCACGTTGGGGCAAATTCCGTCCATACCTTCTCTTTGGCTCTGTACCATACGCTATCCTGGCAGTCCTCGCATTCACAACTCCGGAATTCGGATTGAATGGCAAGTTTGCCTATGCACTTATCACATGCTTGTTGTTGCGAACAGCTTACGCATTCGTCAATCTTCCGTATTCGTCGCTTTCGGCAGTAATGACAGATGATTCCAATGAGCGGGCGGGACTGAATACCTATCGATTTATAGCAGCGTATATAGGTCAGTTTATCGTCACGGGCGCTGCTCTCTATCTCGTCAAATGGCTAGGAGCTATCGGCAATGAGGGTGTTGTCAACCAGGCACAAGGATATCAATATACTGTGGGTTTATTCGGAATCCTCTCTATTGCATTCTTCCTCATCGCGTTCTTCTCTACCAAAGAACGAGTGCCGCAACCAGAGAAACAAGATAACAATGTGCTCAAGGATTTCAAATATCTATTCCTCAACAAAGCATGGATTGTGCTAACCTGTGTCGGTATTGTATCGTTCATCATGTTCGCTATGCAGAATGCGGCCATCGCCTATTACTTCAAATACTATATCCATGACGCAGAGAATGTGCAACTATTCAATGTACTCGGAACTATCGCTCTCATAGTAGCACTCCCTGCCTCCAAACCATTGGCTAAACGTTTCGGCAACAAGATGGTATATATCATGTCATCCATCGTATCGGGTATATTCTTCGCCCTCATCTTTGTGGCAGGCGATAATCTACCTCTCGTCTATATATTCAATATCCTAGCGAAGATGGCATATGCACCTGCAGTTCCGTTGTTGTGGACGATGTTGGCAGACGTAGCGGACTACGGAGAATGGCGTTTCAACCGCCGTACAACAGGTCTCTGTTTCTCAGCCTCTGTGCTAGCGCAGAAACTGGGTTGGGCTATCGGTGCAGCAGCTGCCGGATGGCTGCTCAGCGTGACGCATTTCGTGGCTAATGCAGATATCCAATCCGACACAGCCATGATGGGTATCCGCTTGCTGGTTAGTATTATACCTGGTGTTCTCTATGCATCATGTGCACTGGTCATGATGTTCTATAATTTGGACAACCAGACCATGGAGCAAATGAAGAATGAACTGGAAGAAAGACGTTCCACACGATAAACATCACACACTACAAAATGGTACAAGGACAATTTATATCAATCAATGGTGAGCGCTTCTATGAAATCGCCAATTACGATGCTATGCAGCCGTTCTTTATCTCGCTGGCATCGGACACCGACCTTTGGATGTACCTCTCCTCTACGGGTGGTTTGACCGCAGGCCGTCGTAACCCTGGAGAAGCCCTTTTCCCGTACTACACCGACGATAAGATCACCGAGAACTATGAGACCACGGGTCCGAGAACCCTCATTCGTCATCGTCGTCCGGGAACGCTCAAAGTGAGCGAATGGGAACCCTTCTCCGAGCGACAGATAGGTAAGTATAAGACGGCGCGCAAGATAGCCAAATCGACGGTGGGCAACAAGATTGTGTTCTGCGAAGAGAACCATACCCTGGGTCTGCGTTTCTCCTATATATGGGCACCGGCAGGTAAGCATGGCTGGGTGCGTAGGGCAACGCTGGAGAACCTGGGCAAGAAGGAATGTACGATTTCGGTGTACGACGGAGTACAGAATGTGCTACCTGCGGGCGTGGAACGCAAGACACAAAATGAGTTTTCAACGCTGGTGGATGGTTATAAGAAGACCGAACGTGTGGAAGGTACTTCGTTGGTTCTTTTCCGCATGGAGGCTATCCTTGTGGACAGAGCAGAGCCTTCGGAATCGCTGACATGTAATACCGTGTACAGTCTCGGATTACCCAATGACACAGAGTATTTTGTATCATCGGAAATCTTGAATGACGTACGAAAAGGTCTTTTCCTGCTTCATCCGAAACCCGAGTCGAAAGGTGTACGCGGTGCGTTTATTGCGCATACCATGTTCACCATGCAGCCCGCTACCTCGCAGACTTGGTACAACGTCCTGGATGTAAGCAAGGATGCCGTGGCGGTGCACGAACTGATGCGATTCATCGCGCAGCCCGATGCCATCGAGCAGATAGAAGCGGCAATGCGTCAGTCCACCGAGACGCTGCAACGTATCGTGGCGCAGAACGACGGTGTGCAGCAAACCGGCGACGAGGCCAATGATGCGCGCCATTTTGCGAACGTGCTCTTCAATACTATGCGTGGCGGATACTACCTGACTTATCCCCCGCAAATCACCAATGAGCAATCACCAATCTCCAATGATGACCTCCGTCATCAATACGAATACTTGCCGCTGACCTTCGGCCGCCGTCACGGTGACCCCTCGCGTCCGTGGAACATGTTTGATATCCGCGTTCAGGACGATGAAGGCAAGCCGGTGGTAGCCTATCAGGGTAACTGGCGCGATATCTTCCAGAACTGGGAAGCATTGTCCTACAGCTATCCGCTGTTTGTCAACCATATCATCGCCAAGTTCCTCAATGCCACTACGGCGGACGGTTACAATCCCTATCGTATCACCGACAAAGGTATCGAATGGGAAGTGATTGAACCCGAGAACCCGTGGTCGAACATCGGTTACTGGGGCGACCATCAGATTATCTACCTCCTCAAATTGCTGGAGGTAAGTTACAAGCACGACCCCGAGAGTCTCAGCAGACTGCTCAACCGGCGCATCTTCGCGTTTGCGAACGTGCCTTACCGTCTCAAGTCGTACGCGGAGATCGTGGCTGACCCGAAGAACAGTATCCGTTTCGACGATGCGTGTCACAAAAGGTGTATGGAGATGGTTGCAGAATACGGCGCCGATGCCAAACTGGTGATGGACGCTGACCACCATGTGCTCCACACCACGATGGCGGACAAACTGCTCATCACACTGCTTGCCAAACTGTCGAATTTCGTGCCCGAGGCCGGTATATGGATGAACACCCTGCGCCCCGAATGGAACGATGCCAACAACGCCCTCGTGGGCTACGGCGCTTCAATGGTCACGCTCTATTATATGCGGAGGTATGTGGCTTTCCTGAGCCGTTTCGTCCAAACGGATGTCACTATCTCGGCGGAGACACTTCAACTGCTGCGTGCTATTCGTCACGCTTATCCCAACGGCAACCGCAAGCAGTTTATCGACATCGTCGGTACGGCAGGTGAGCAGTATCGTACGCAAGTCTATGCGGGCCTCAGCGGACAGACCGAAGTGCTCGAACTGGACGAACTGCAGGAGTTCCTCACAGCTACGCTGCATAAACTCGATGACTCGATTCGTGCCAACCGTCGCGATGACGGACTCTACCACGCCTACAACCTCATCCGGTTCACCAACACGGATGTCGAGGTGTCGCATCTCTATGAGATGCTCGAAGGTCAGGTGGCAGTGCTCTCGTCCGGCGTGCTCTCCGGCGAAGAGGCGGCAGACCTACTCGATGCCATGCGTGCGTCGGCTCTCTATCGCGAGGATCAGCGTTCGTATATGCTCTATCCGAATCGACGACGCAAGACTTTCCTCGAACTGAACAACCTGCCCGAAGAAGCCAAACAACTGCCGGTCGTGCAGAAATACCTCGGTACGCTGTTGAAACAAGACTGCGACGGCGGTATCCATTTCGATACCCGTTTCCGCAACGCCAATGACCTGCCGGACGAACTGAAAGACCTATATGAGCAGGTGTTCAACCACCACGCTTTCACAGGCCGTAGCGGCACGTTCTACAAATACGAAGGTCTCGGCTGCATCTATTGGCACATGGTCAGCAAACTGCTGCTGGCCGTAGGTGAGGTTATAGAAGTCGAAAGAGAAAAGACCGTTTCACTCAAAGAAAAAAGCAGCTTTGAACGCAGTGGTCTTTCGACTTTGAGCGTCAGCGGTCTTTCGACTAATGAGCGTTTAGTCGCTCATTATCTCGCCATTCGCGAAGGTATCGGTTCGCACAAACAGCCGAACGAGTACGGTGCGTTCCCCTTCGATCCTTATTCCCACACACCCTCGATGGCAGGCGTGCAGCAACCCGGCATGACCGGACAGGTGAAAGAAGATATCATCTCCCGTTGGTTCGAACTCGGTGTCTCCGTTCAGGACGGACAGATCACGTTCGCGCCCCTGTTCCTGCGTGCGAGCGATTTCAAGGATAACGAACTGCATTTCACCTATTGTGGCACACACATCACCTATCGTCTGAACAAACCGCTGCAACCCAAAGGCTATCTGGTCATCAATTCCGGCGCAGCCAAGTCGCTCACCAAAGAACAGAGTGCGCATATCTTTGCCCGCGACGGAGAAATAACAGACATAACGATAAACTTATGCGTAGACTGATTTATGTGGCGCTATGTGCGCTGACAGCTTGCACCACCGTGGAGGTGCCGTCCACTCAAGTTTGGCTCACGTCCGAAGCCGGAGATAAATGCGCCGAGCAAGAGGCAGTGGTCTTTACCAAATCGTCTTTGCCCTTCGGCAACAAGTCGGAGGAAGGCTTTACAGTCAACCTTGACGA
>DBVU01000033.1:35103-35783 GCA_002308195.1 Bacteroidales bacterium UBA1256 | reverse complement strand
ATGGGCGAAGATGCCGGCACGATCGAAGATGTCTATGAACCGTATCTGATCAAAGAAGGATTTATCAAGCGTACGCCGCGTGGCCGCGAAGCTACCGAACTGGCCTACAAGCACCTGGGCAAAACGCCCCTCGCTGCCGATGGCCAACAGTCGATATTCTGATATCCGCTCTGCCAATTTGGCAGTACTTACCCGGAAAAACTGACGAAAAATGCCTTTGGCACGCTAATTGACGTTGTCAAAGTGGAAAATTATGCGAGTATGAAAAAAGAAAAGATAAATAAACACGAAGCAGAAAAACCCGCAGCAGAACAGCTGCAGGACGAACAAACACAAACTCCCAGCATCGAGGAACTGCAAGAACGCATTGCCGAATTGGAGGACAAAAACCTGCGTATGATGGCTGAGTTTGACAACTATCGTCGTCGTACCAACAAGGAGAAGCTCGAACTCATGGAAACGGCCGGAGAGCGTATCTTTACGGATATGTTACCGCTGATTGACGATTTTGAAAGAGCGATAAAGGCCTACCCTCAGTCCCTCCCTGAAGGGAAGGATGTTGAAGTTCAATATGAAGCATTGAAAGAAGGACTGAACCTCATTTATCAGAAGTTCCTGGCCTTTTTGACTGCCAATGACGTGCATACCATCGAGACCGAGGGCGTAGATTTCAATACCGA
>DBVU01000033.1:34173-34934 GCA_002308195.1 Bacteroidales bacterium UBA1256 | reverse complement strand
GAAGTGCTGGGCGTGGACAAAAACGCCAGCGCTGAAGAAATAAAAAAAGCCTATCGTAAGAAGGCTATCCAGTACCACCCTGATAAGAACCCCGGTGACAAAGAGGCCGAGGAAAAATTCAAGGAGGCGGCTGAAGCGTATGAGGTACTGAGCGATCCACAGAAACGTCAACGCTACGACCAGTTCGGTATGGCCGGCATGCAAGGTCAAGGCGGCTTCAGCGGTGGTGGTATGTCCATGGAGGATATATTCAGCCACTTCGGCGACATCTTCGAGGGCGCAGGATTCGACTTGGGCGACATAGGCAATATGTTCATGGGCGGCGGCCGAAGCCGTGGTCCGCGTGTACGCCGAGGAAGTGACATGCGCGTCAAAGTGCGCCTTACGCTCGAGGATATAGCTAAAGGATGCGAGAAGAAAATCAAAGTGCGCAAACTGGTTCAGTGCAAAGATTGTAACGGCTCCGGTAGCGCAGACGGCTCCACCGGAACTTGTCCGACCTGCAAGGGCTCAGGACGCGTCGTTCGTCAGCAACGAGGTATATTCGGTATGATGCAAGTGCAGACCGAGTGCGACACCTGTCACGGCGAAGGACGTATCATCAAGAATAAGTGTCCAAAATGTAACGGCGAGGGTGTCATCCGCGACGAAGAGATAATCACTATCAATATACCTGCGGGCGTGATGGGCGGCATGCAACTGACCGTTCAGGGCAAGGGTAATGCGGCACCGCGAGGTGGTGTCCCGGGCGATTTGCTCGT
>DBVU01000033.1:33660-34145 GCA_002308195.1 Bacteroidales bacterium UBA1256 | reverse complement strand
ATGCCTACCGCCGTGCTGGGCGGACAAGTCCAGATACCTACGCTCTCGGGCGACGTGAAGATAACCATCACGCCTGGTACCCAACCGGGCAAAGTGCTGCGTATGAGAGGCAAAGGACTGCCGCGTATTGACCAATACGGACGCAACTACGGCACAGGCGACCTGCTCATCAATGTGGGCGTCTATATCCCCGANNGAGAAACTCAGCAAGGACGAACGAAAACTGATAGAGCAACTACAGGATAGCCCCAATATTGCTCCATCGTCAAGCGATAAGAAGAATTTCTTCAAGAACTTGTTCAGCTAAACTTCTTCAGGCGACTGTGGGCGCGATTGCATCAGCATAAACATCAGCCCGACTGCCCACAACGCAATGCCGCAGAACTTGCCAAACATGCAGTCTGTCAGCATATTCATCATGAAGAGGGCAGTAAAGAGAATGGCCGTTTCGCGGCCTTTTTCTTTGGCGCAGAACGGTATGGCCA
>DBVU01000033.1:31640-33636 GCA_002308195.1 Bacteroidales bacterium UBA1256 | reverse complement strand
ATACCGATTTCCATCAGTTCTTCCAGATACTGGTTGTGCGGATGATAATGTTTCTCCTTGTAGTACTCCAGTCCCACGTCCTGATATTTGGCCACCATGTAATTGGTGCTCTGTCCGGCGCCGATACCGTACGCTAGATAGTCGCCAGGCGTCTGCAACGCCACGCCCCAGATATTGAATCGGATATCGTGGGTATAGCTGATCTCACGCATCTCCGTGATGTGCGACAATTCGAAATTTTGCATCCTCGGGTGCAGTTTCAGCAGTCCTCCGCCCAGTACCATTCCCAGCAATAGGATTCCAACGCCGTAACGCAAACGGTAGCGCTTAGGCATAGAGTAGATGATAGCCACCACCAGCAACGCCGCGCAGGTCAAAATAGACTGGCGTGAACTGGTCAGCGGAATAGCCGAGAGCATCACGATGATGGCGGAAATATAGAGCCAGCGGTTCTTGCGGTTCATCAGTTCCAGCGCCATGATTGCACCGAACATCTCTACGCTACAGAGGAACAGACGATGCTTGATATGCGACACATCTTCGGCAAAAAATCGCCACCAACTGCCAAACTGACTCCATTCTTCGTCGATATGTTGCACGCACCAGTCGAAATGGAAATAGAGTATGCCCATAGTGGCCAGATAGATGGGAATAGCTGCTGCGCAGCTAATTATCAACACTTTGCCCGCCTGCCGCCAGTCGTAGTTGGCATTCACGCCCCACAGGCCGATAGGTACCAGCAGTCCGAAAGTCAGATATCGCTCCATCTCCCATCGCCACGCTGCCACATCGGCTGCCCAGAGTCCGGAGATCAGTTTCCATGCGTACCAGAGGCCGAACAGCAGGAAGGGAATGGCCATCTTGTTCTCCCTGAGCGACAACGGTCGCTTCAGCCAACGGCCTTCGAGTAACCAGCCAACCAGCCACAACACGCACGCGTAACGAAGTGCTATCTGCGGAAAAGGCAACAGGGCCACTACAGCCAGAAAAAGCCAGTAATTAGCTTTGCCGATGATGTCTTGATATCTGTTCATAAGTTGGTGATTCCTTGTTTCTCGTGTTTGTACCAGCGATGGGCAATGATGTATTCCGCATCGGTCTGCCCGTCTTCGTTCATCGCCTTGGCGTAAGCCAGAGCCATCGTACGCAGGGCCTCGCGGTCGATATTGAGTCGCTCGAAATTGCGCAAGCGTTGACTGCGGCTCAGGTGGCGGCAAAAACGAATACGATTCAGGTCAATTACTTCCACACGGCTGCCATCTTGGTTGAAGAGGATATTGCCGCCCGAATAGTCGCGGTGGAGTATGCCGCGTTGGTGCAGTGTGGCCGTGAAACGACCAATAGCCTGCAGTATCTGTTCGCGATGAGGATAGTCCGGATGACCTATCAGTTGGTTGAAGGTGTGGGTGCACGCGGATTCCCGGCACACGTACCAACTCTCGCGCAGAATACCGCACCAGCGCACTTCTCTGTAGGCAATAGGTTGCGGCGTTAGGCCAGTCATCTGCAGGGCGTATTCGTAGCTGCGACGCGCTTTGCTCTTGCAGAATAGACCGTAGATCAGTCCGCGGAGCAGACCGGGCGTAGCAAACTGTTTGACAATGGCGCCATTGATTCGGCGCAAGGTGTTACGTCTCTGGAAGATAATTTCGCCCTCTTCCCATTGCTGCCATTCGCCCGCTTGCTTCACGCTGCGGAAGAAATTGAGGAACCTGGACCACGAACGGTGGTAGTGCAACGGTCCGCCCAGATAACGCTCCATATACGCCGGATGACGACGATTGATTTCGACTATCAGTTTGCGTTTTAGGGCGCGGTCCTGGATGCGTTTGGATCCTCCGCGAACACGATAGTGCATCCGTATTTCAGGCAAGCGGACAAATTCGCCACCCTGCTCAAAGAGCGACAACCACATGTCCCAGTCTTCGCGCGCTGCGCAAGTCTCCATATAGCCGCTGGTCTTATCCCAATCGGCACGGCGATACATCGCACAGGT
>DBVU01000033.1:19234-31588 GCA_002308195.1 Bacteroidales bacterium UBA1256 | reverse complement strand
AAGAAATCAGCCCGACAAGCCACTACGCGCACTTCCGGCCGCTGGGCCAGTACCGCTACGGCTTCTTCGATATAACGCGGGTCAATCTTGTTGTCCGCATCTACGGGCAGGATATATTCGCCGTGACTCTGTCTGATAGCATTGTTGCGTGCGGCCGAAGCGCCTCGATTGGCCTGCTGGAGTACCCGGACTTCCGGATGCTGTTCGGCAAAACGCTGCGCCACGCTCAGACTGTTGTCGGTCGAGCCATCGTCCATCACTACCACCTCAATCGGGCGGTAGTTGCTCTCCACAATGCTGGTCAGGGCTTCTTCGATGAACTCAGCCGCATTGTACATAGGTACTATGACAGACACCAGCGATTTCATATACGGTCGCGTTTGAGCACCATTTTTTGCCAATAGTAGAGTAGCGGTCGGGTATATTTCAGCTTTTTCCACGGACGACTGGAGTGTGGCTTGTGCAGCACAGGATTGCTGATCTGCAGAATATTGAGCAATCCCACTTTTTGCGACAGATGGCTGATATAGACATCGTACCAGTTCTTCTCCGGGTCGAGCATCTCGAACGAATAGGCCTTCAGCAGTTGCGGCGTCAGCAGTGTGCAGCAGAACGAGAGTCGTTTGTTACACGGCCCGTCCTTGTGCAGCACGCGAGCATATTCGTACGGGAAATTGATGCGTCCACGGGCATTGTGCGTCACACTGGCTACCATTCCCACGCCCGGTTCAACGGCCGCGCTCAGGCGGTCGATAGTGTCCGGTCCGACTATCACATCGCTCTCGACAATGACCAATGCTGCATCCAGCATCATTGCGTCTTTCTGCGCCATCTGCAGTACCCAGCGATAGTTAGGCGAAGGATGCGAGGTTTGTTCAGCCACGTGGATCACGCGGATACCCAGTTCATCGCTCAGTTCGTCCAGCCGCTTGGCTGTTTCGGCGGTGGAGTTGTCGTCGTAGACCGTTAGTGTATGCCCGCTGGCTACTACGGCGCGGATCGATTCTTCGGCCGTCTTCAGCGAGTCCTTAACGGGCATTATGATATGAGTTCTTACCATGCAGTAATAATTCCTTTCTTGCTAATTGTTATTTGTGCTCCTATCTGGTTTCCCCACTGATTGCCAATATCGGCACCGAGGCGAAAACCGAAATCCATTCCCCAGGCTTGTTCTACGTGTTTCTGTACCTCGAGCAGCAGTGCGGTGTTATGGCTAAGCGGAGCACGTTGACTGTTGTCATTGCCATAATTGCGCGCATAACTGGCCTTGATGCGGTATTGGAAACCAAAGATATCGCCCCTCACGCCCAGATGGTGCACCCGCACGCGGCTATTGAGCGTATGGACTGTGCCATCGGCATTATACAGCGGCGAGGTGATGAACGGAGTGCCCATCGAGCGGTAGAAATAGTTCCAACCATTCTTGAACACGCTGTTCTGGTAGTACTGGTCATTGCCGGCATAGCAAAGTCCGTCGCGATCGTGCCACGGGCCCGACTGGTCGGTGGTGTTCATGATTTCGTATGTCACACCTTGTATGAACGGCCAGCGGTTCTGCTTCATGCTGATTCCCCACAGACCATCCGACAGATTCTGTCCGTTGCCTATCAGGGCAAAATTGTCCTCGAAGAAATTCTGCCAATACAGGTTGACTTCCCATCCGTTGCCTTTGCCTGTCAACATCAGTTGCTGGCTACCTACATGGTTGCCTTGCGCATTCTGCAGGTCGTTTCGCATATTTCCTCCGGGGCGGGCCAGCATCACATTCATGAACGATTGCCAGTCGGAGCCAATATTGCCATAGAGAGGGCTGATACCTCCCCACTGCGCCGCGTGATGGAATTCGTAACTGATATTCACCGGCAATCGTCCGCCCAGACGCACAGCCGCCCATTTATGGTGGAGATAGCTGTGGCGCATGTAGATATTGTCGGCCATCCAGGCATGAGTCAGTCCGCCTTTGATCTCCAGATAGCCATAGCAGCCGGGGAAGGGAACATAGCGGTCGATACCAATCGTGACGCGTGGCAGAGGTTGACTGTTGCCCGAGAAAATCAGACTTCCCATCGTCAATGCGGTGTCCTGCGTCTCATAAATCATCGGTTTGATACCCACAGTCAGGTCGAAGATATAGAGTCGAACATGCGCATACGCCAGATTGAAATAGCCAGTACCCAGGCGTTGCTGAGTGTCAAACGTACTACCGGCAATGCGCGACTGGAGTCGTCCGGTCAGTTGTACCGCAAAATCGTAGTCGAACCAACGTGCATCGTTCTGCGCCTCCTTATAGATACCGGCCGACAGATTGCCGCTAAAGGGACTACTGCTGATATCTCCGTTGCAATTGCTCTGCAGCCAGAAAGGCGCATACCGGCCCGAAGAAGCCAAGCCACTCAGGCCCAACGAATATCTGAGCGTGTCCTGACCAGTGGCATCCGCCTGAATGCCTGTCGGCCACCAGTCCCAACTCAATTCACGGGCAGTCAGACTGCAGGTGAGGAGGAGTAATATGGCAAGCAGTTTATTCCTCAATGTAGTACATCTGATTGTGCATAGCGAAATCTTCGTCTTCGCCTAAGCCGAAATAAACCTTGCCACCGATGGCAAAACAAATATGGTTGAACAGTGGTCTAGGCAACATGCCCACCCATTGCCATTTGTCCGTTTGCGGGTCGTAGCGCCTGATATCCTGCAGTACTTCGCCGTTGGTATTTACACCGCCGTAGTGGATTCCTCCGCACAGATAGACAAACCGGTCTGTCGCAGCAGTAGCGGCCAGCGTGCGTTTGCGTCCGGGCACTTCTGCGCGTTTCTCCCATCGTCCTTCTGGCAGAAACTCAGCCCACCAGTTCAGACTATTGCGGAAGAAACCTGTGCCCATGAAATGGCGTCCCTGGCACGAACAGCCTGTTCCTCCGAACGAACGAGTAGGGTAGCCGTGAAAACTAACACCCACATCGATCGAATCCCAACGATTGTCCGCTATCGAGTAACGGAACATATCGCGGCGATAATTCCAACTGAAACCGTAACCTACGTACAGCTCGTCTTCACCGGAAAACGCTGTGGCACGGTCGGTATAGTGATTGGGATAATCGGCCAGTTGAGTCCATTGGTCGGTGCTAGGAGTATATTCCCACCAGTCGCGCAGATAGCAGGAGTCGCGGCCATGTTTGCCATGAAAACCAAGACCAATATATACTTTGTCTCCATGTACACAAGCAGTCGCGTTGACGCGTTCTGACAGCGGTGTAGCACCCAGGTTCTCCCACGTGTCGGTAGCAGGCGTATAGCGCCAGAGATCATTCAGATGGTTTCCTGCCGAATCGCGTCCGGCAAAGACATACGCCTGGTTGCCATACACAAAATAGGCAGCACTGGCACGCCCCGCAGGCAAAGCAGCACATTCGTGCACCGCCAGTTGAATATCCGGCTCAGTCTGGCAGCTCCACAGGGTTGCCATCGCCAGCAGAAATACTATGATTTTTCCCTTCAACACGAAAACCTAGTCCACGCGGGTCTTTTTCTTCAACTCAAAGTCGCGGCCCAAGTAGTTCTGGCGCACAATCGGGTTGGCTGCCAGTTCCTCAGGCGTGCCGTGGAACAGAATCTTACCTTCGAACAGCAGATAGGCGCGGTCGGTAATCATCAGCGTCTCATCTACGTTGTGGTCGGTAATCAGAATGCCGATATTCTTATCTTTGAGTCGCCATACCACATCCTGAATCTCTTGCACAGCAATCGGGTCGACGCCAGCAAAAGGTTCGTCCAGCATGACGAATTTAGGTTCAATAGCCAGACAACGGGCAATCTCGGTACGACGTCTCTCGCCACCGCTGAGGCGGTCACCCAGATTCTTGCGCACGTGTGCCAGATTGAATTCCTTGATCAGTTGTTCAAGTTTCTCCTCCTGATACTCCTTGCTGAAATCGGTCAATTCGAGTACGGCGCGGATATTATCTTCGACAGTCATCTTGCGGAATACGCTGGCCTCCTGAGGCAGATAGCCGATACCCATCTTGGCACGTTTGTACATCGGGAAACCGGTGATATCCTGGTCATTGAGGAATATACGGCCTTGATTGGCAGTAACCAGTCCCGTAGTCATATAGAACGTAGTGGTCTTGCCGGCTCCGTTTGGTCCGAGCAATCCTACGATCTCGCCTTGTTCCAGTTCGATAGAAACATCATCTACTACGGTGCGCTTACCGTATTTCTTAACTAAATGTTCGGTTCTCAGTTTATCCATATTCAGTCTATTTCAACAGACACCGGACAGTGGTCCGAATGAACAGCATCGGTTAGTATCTTAGCGTTTTTGAGACGTGCACGCAGCGGTTCGCTGACCCAGTGATAATCGATACGCCAGCCTACGTTGCGCGCGCGAGCTCCTGCTCGCCAGCTCCACCAGCTATATCTTTCGGCACTCTGATCGAACACGCGGAAACTGTCGACCATGCCACTGGCTTCCCAACGATCCATCCATTCGCGTTCTTCGGGCAGGAAACCCGATACGCCTATTTGACGCTCCGGATGATTGATGTCGATGGGTTTGTGACAGATGTTGTAGTCACCGCAGACCACCAGATTAGGACGTTCTTTGCGTAGTTCGTTTATCCATAGCAGGAAATCCTCGAGGAACTCCATCTTGAAGTCTTGACGAACATCGCCCGTTGTGCCACTCGGAATATACGCATCGACAACCGTTATGTCGCCAAAATCGGCCCGCAGTACACGTCCTTCGCGGTCGTATTTGGGATTGCCCATGCCAACCACCACTTTGTCCGGCTCCTGCTTGCAGAAGATGCAAACGCCCGAATAGCCTTTCTTTTCGGCCGAATGGATGTAGCTGTGATAACCCAGTTCTTGCATCGCCAGCACATCAATTTGTTCGGGCTGAGCTTTGCTCTCCTGGATGCAGAAAACGTCCGGATCTTCGCTTTGCAGCCAATTCAGCAAGCCTTTGCCGATAGCCGAACGAATGCCATTGAGATTATAACTGATAATTTTCATGCACTATAAAAATTACTTTACCACAGCACCTTGTGCATTGTAGGTAACGCCATTGCGGATGATCAGCACTTGACCGTCGCGCAGAATCTTGGTGGCGGTCTCGCCGTCCTTCACATTTTCTATTCCTTCGCGGCCTTCCCAGCGATAGGAGAAAGTGATGCTTAGGTCTTCGCCCTGCACGATATTGGTTATCTCGTGGCCTGCAAAACCTGTCCATTCGGTAGCACCTGCAGGGAATGCATCAGTAGCCTTGCCATAATAACCATTCTCAGGGTTGTTTCGATTGTAACTAGGTGCAGAACCATCGGCCTCGATGATATCTACGCCCATACTGCGCGAATTGTTGTTCACCGTATTGTTGCTCCATTTGCTTTCGCTATACTGAATCTTAGTGATCAGCAGTCCGTTTCCGGGCAAATACAGATCCCAGTTCCACTGATTCTGACGATTCTCCAGCATGTAGAACGTGGCAGGATGGGGATTAACACCTATCAAGTTGTGCGTAGCGCTATCACAGATCAGAATAGCATCGTTGGTCTCGCTCAGAACGCCCAACCATATTTCTGATGCAGGTTCGGTCAGCAGGCGTGGAGTGAGCCAACCCATATAGAATCGCTCGTAAGCCGAATAGCCGGGAGGTGTAAAACCAGAGTTGTTGTAAGGACCGTAATCCAGGATATCCCAAGCGCCCATTGTTTTGTGGGTTGCGTTATCGTTGGTTGCATATAAGTCGGGCAGACCAAGCACATGGCTGAACTCGTGGCAGAATGTGCCGATACCTGCAGAATGTCTGCTAATATAGTCCATCTCATTCGAGCAGGCGTAGTTGTGCACCATCAGTTTGTCCACTTCGCAACGCACGCCCCAATAGGTTAAATCCCAATTGTGAGGCCAGATAGTGTTTGCATTGCCGCCATCTGCTTCACCGTAACCGGCATAGATAACATAGACGAAATCCAAATCGCCATCTTCGTTGTTGTCGTATTGCTTGAAATTGATGTTCAGCTGTTGGTCGGCCTTAACACACGCTTCCTTAATCATCGCCCCGACATTCTTATCATCTCCATTACTATCGTTCCCTCCGTAATAGGCCATGTCGTGGTCTAGTTCGATAGGACCGACAACGTCAAACTGCGGCAGATATTGACTATCGCTCTGACATTCGAAATACTTGCGGGCACTGCCGTACGCATCCACGGTAATGCTGTCTCTACCATATTTGTATTTGAAGTGTTGGGTGAAATGTTCGCCGTTAATCATATTCTGTATGTCGCAGTGCTCGGTTTTGAACTTCTTGTCTGTGAAGTTGACCAAGATAATCAGTCCACGAGGCGCGAGATTCAATTCTCCCCCTACATTCTTCTGTTGCTCTATACGGCGTGCTTTGCGGGCGATGCCTGCATTCAGTCTGGCTTCTCTCTGCTCATCGGTCAGTGGCATCAGTGTTTTCTCGTTCAGCCATTGTCCTTCTGCATCGGTCATATAATGGAACCACTCGTTTCCATGCAAGTAAACTACTTTCTCTGTGCCGTCTTCGGTCGTTCGAATAATCGGACCACGACGTGCAGGAACAGCCATTGCCGTCACGGCGATGGTTGTCATCAAAATCAAACTCAGAATCTTTTTCATCTCATCTCCAATTTAATTCCATGCTTGTTGAGCCAACGGTTCTCACATTTGCTCCGTTGTGCTTCGTTGTGTGCCTTTTTGCGGCTCGGCACTACTTCGCCTTTACGAATCTTGGCATATACCAGCCATCCTTTGTCGTTCTCGCGTAGTTGCCAGTGATCGACAGTCATCAACCAGTGTTGGTGCTCATCGCCTCGCAGCAGAGTCTGGATAGTGTCGCCGTTAGGCTGAACGCGCTCGATTACGCCCTGGTAAGCAGGTACACGCGACGGTTTTTGTGCTATGGCACCTAGTGATATTGCAGCCATCATGGCTACTAAAAATACAATTCGTTTCATATAACTTTTAACTTTTGACTTTTAATTCTTTACTTTCGGCTCACGAGTCTTTGTGTTAGCGCTCTTCACTTTCTTGAATAGCTCACTGGCAAAGACGAAATCGTTGAGTGCTTTGTTGTCGCTGTTCATGATTTCGTGGCGTGAACCCTGCCATTTTTTCTTTCCTCCTTTCAGGAAGATGATGTTGTCGCCAATCTCCATGATGGAGTTCATATCGTGACTATTGACAATAGTGCAGATATTGTATTCGCGTGTAATATCCTGTATCAGCGCGTCGATAACCAAACTGGTCTTCGGATCCAAGCCAGAGTTAGGTTCGTCGCAGAACAGATATTTCGGTTCGAGAACGATAGCGCGGGCAATGGCTACACGTTTCTGCTGACCGCCGGATATCTCGCTTGGCATCAGGTTCCATACGCGCTCAGGCATCTCTACGCGGCGCAAACAGAACTCCGCACGTTCGCGCATTTCTTCGCGGCTCTTATGGCTGAACATTTCCATCGGAAACATTACATTCTCCATCACGCTCATTGAGTCGAAGAGGGCAGAACCTTGGAAGAGCATACCCACTTCGCGGTGGAGCATACGAATATCTTTGCTACGCATTTCAGCCAGGTCACGGCCATCGTAGAGAATACGGCCCGAGTCCAGGGGATGAAGACCAATCAGACTCTTCATCAGCACGGTTTTGCCCGAACCCGATTGACCGATAATCATGTTCACCTCGCCGTCACGCAGCTCGGTGCTAACATGATTGAGAACTATATTTCCGTCAAAACTCTTGACGACGTCTTGTACTTGAATCATAATAGCAACTTACTTAGGATGAGGTCGAGGAAAAGAATCATAATATTGCTGTTGACTACGGCGTTGGTCGAAGCACGTCCTACGTCGAGTGCACCGCCTCGTGCATAATAGCCGTAGTAACTACTCATACTGGTTATGACGAAAGCAAAAACCAGTGCCTTGATGATAGCGTACCAGATGAAATAAGGATTGAATGCGTATTGCACACCCAGCAAATAGTCATGCACGGTAATGATATCAGTAAATGCGCCAACGCCCCAACCTCCAACTAGTCCGGCCGTAGTGGAAATGACAAACAGGAACGGCATCATACTCATGAAGGCAAGAATCTTAGGCAGAATGAGATAGTTGGCGCTATTCACGCCCATTATCTCCATAGCATCAATCTGTTCGGTGATGCGCATCGTACCAATTTCGGAGGCGATGTTACTGCCCACTTTGCCGGCAAGAATGAGACAGAGGATTGTACTGGAGAATTCCAGCAACAGAGTGTCGCGTGTCAGAAGACCGGTGATATAGGTTGGCAGAAGCGGATTCTCTGTGTTGGTCTTAGCCTGAATGGTCAGAATAGCGCCGATGAAGACAGAAATCAGCAAGACGATAGGTAACGACTGCAATCCCTGCTTCTCCAGTTCACGGCTATACTGGCGCCAGAACATTCGTTGGCGGTCAGGCAAACGCAATACGCGGCCCATCAGAAGCGTGTATTCGCCTATATGTTGAAACAACTGCATAATACTCCATTTTAATTTCGGCGACAAAGGTACTGCTTTTTTCTGAAATACGCAAATTTTTATAAAACTTTATAAAAATATTCGCCGTGTGGAGAAGATAAACAACATTTTTAGCGAACCAATATAAAAAAGAAGCGGCCATGACGGTCGCTTCTTGCTTGCGAGACGGAGTCTCGTTATCAGATGTGGTTATTATTTGTTCTTTTGAACTTCATCAGCTACATCCTCACCGAGTTCAACAGCGCGTTGAATCAGGCTTTTCTCTTTCTCTTCTTGAGCTGGCTCAGCTTCAGCTTTCGGCTCTTCTTTTACTTCAGCAGCAGCTGGAGCTTCTTCAACAACCTCTACAGCAGGAGCTTCTTCAACTGCCTCTTCTGCGTTCTCAGCCGGCTTGTTACCGCAGCTAACCATTGCGAAAGCGATAGCTGCAATCCATAACATTTTTTTCATAATTTTAATGGATTTAAATTTCTGGAGTTTCGTTTTTACGAACCTTCATACTTAAAAGTTTAACAATAATAAAGCTTTATTACTATTCCCTTTCCCCTCCCCAAAGGGGAGAGGATTAGGTTAGTGTACTTATTTTACAACAGCACCTTGAGCGTTGTAGAGAATGCCGTTCTTCTCGATGAAGAGTTGTCCATCGCGAATGACTTTTACGGCCTTAACAGCAGCCTCTGTGTTCTCGCAACCTGTTGCAGGACCGGTGGAGAAGAATACGCTGAACATCACTCTGTCTAACGAAACATCAGTGTCAACATCATCCTCTGGTTGTTCGCCATTTACCAGTATGTGGTCTCTTGTAAAATCATCCGGGATAGTATATCCGTCTTTCGGATAGACATAGAAGCGAACTCTATAGGTCTTCTCCGGCAGAAGTGCTTCCTCTGAGTATGAAGCATAATTGTTAACCCAGAAGTCTACGCCCTGGCAATAATAAGCATCCGGATTACCGCTAGTGATTTGCATAGGAATATTTTCTCCCGCATACCACGGTCCGCTTAAAATCGAATCTCCTGTCTCTGGGAATACTACTGTTAATGCGACATCAGTAATAGGAGTCGGAGGAACTTCTGCAGCCTTTGCCATACGGATAGCGCCTATGCCACCATCACCACTGGTTTGTGCAGAAGCAACAGTCAGCATGAACGGAGCGCTTTGCTCAACTGCGAGAGCTACACCGGCCTTGGTCAGTTTAGCTTTGTCGCCAAGTTGTGTTCCGTTTACATAGAAACGAACGTCACGCTCTGTACCGCTTGCACCGGCTTTCAGAACAACGGTGTCGCAAGCCGGGAGGAAGAACTCAACGTGAGTCTTACCTGCTATTTCACGGCTGAAGTCCGAGTCGGTCTTGGAGAATTTCCAACCGCCTTTGTCTGCGCCAAAGCCGTTAGCTGCTTTAACCCAAGCCTCTGTACCATCGAAAGTGATTTCGTCTGCGCTGAAGTCAGCAGGAGTAACTGTTTCCAAAGTCAGGTAATAAGTAGCAGTCGAGTTGTCAGCACCGGTGAGAGTAATATTATTACCATCGATAGCCCAAGTGGTTCCTTCGTTTACTTGATAGCTGCTAACTGTCGGAGCGTCTTGTCCTGCTAGATAGAAACCAAAGGTACTGAATGGTTGAACGGTTTGACCTTCAGGGATGTATGCGCTATAACCGTTGCTCAAGATAATTTCGTTAATTTTCTTAACTGCCGGAGCTACATCAATCCAAATGACATATGCGTTTTCGCTACCATTTTCTGCGGTAACGGTGATAGTGAAGTTGTTGCTAATTGAATCTACCACAAACGTTGCACCCTCTTGACGAGTAACAGCTGTTACCGTGCTTGCTGCAGGGTTGGCGGATTCGTAAGGACGAGTAATATGATATATCAATGTATCCGGATCGAAAGCAGGAGTGAGTGTATAGCCTTCTACACTTAACTCTTTCAAATGCCAATCGTTGCTAAGCGAAGCAGATTTGTAAATTTGAACAGTATAAGTTTTCTCTGTACCATCTTCAGCGATGATAGTGAATGCCTGACCTCTTGAATCGCCCAGATCCGGAGTTGCCATCTCATACGGATTGCTCAAGCCATACTTGATTGTTGCCAACGGGTGAATCTCAAATGCGATAGTAACGGTTGGCTCTTCATAAGAAGAACTGAGAGTGTATTCGAACAGGCCGTTATTTTCAGCAACCTCATTACCGTTAACGGTGAGGCTGTGAATAGTAGCGTCGTTGCTATCCTCGCAAGCGCGGGAAACAGAAATGCTCTCAATATTCGGGTTGCAACCGCTATCTTTACGATAGAGATAAACAGCACTTGCAGATTTAGTCAAAGTGATAACTGCTGTTAATGTTGTTTCGTCAAATGCAGCAGAACCAAGTTCAGTTTCACCTTTGTCAGCAAAGAGAGTAGCAGTATTACCACCATTCAGTACAGAAGCCTTAATAGTAACAACATCTCCTGCCATGAAACTACCACTTGCTAAAACAGCGCCATAGTAATGTCCGTTGCTACCCAATTTTCCATTGTCTTGTGTGTTTCTGTCAGCCGTACCACCGATAACACCGGTAACGGTAGATTTCTTTGTGCTTGGATCGTAAACAGCTTTAATCAATTCACCACAGAGTTTGGTTCCTGTTACATTGATGGTATTGGAAGCAATCCATTCTTCAGTAGCATTATTAGCATTGCGAGCTTTGCAAACAATTGCGTATGTAGCGCCTTTTACAGCAGGAGTGAACTCGAAAGTCTTCTTGGTTGCACCTGTTTGCTCTGCGCCGTCAACAAACCATTTGTACTCAGTAGCAGCCACATCGGTTGTAGCAGTGTATTTTGCAGCAAAACCAACGGCAGCTTGTGTAGGCCCTTCAATAGTTACAGTAGCAACTGGGTCTGTGATAGGAGCTACAGCCTCACGCGAAACACTGATTGTACCGAATTTGATATCGCTATCATTACGTTTGAGAGTGATGGTTGTTTGACCATTAATAGCATCAGTAGCGGTAACAGTGTATGTCAACGTGTTAGCAGTACTTGCAGGGAAATCGCCAGTTACTGCAATGCTGTTCAGTGTAACACCTTTTCCTGTTTTGTTACTGGTTGTACAAGCACCAGTAATGGAAATAACATCACCTTCAGCAAATTTATCTCCATCTGCAAGAGTGAAGTCCCATTGAGTGCTAGAACTGAATTTATAAAATGTTTGAGTTCCAATAGTTATCTCATTGGAACCACCAGTTGACATAGCAGCCCCCGAGCAAACAGCGGTTCCGCCTTCCGCTGTGTATGTGCCTTTGGCTGTAGTTTCACTTGTTACAGTGAACGAAAAAATTGTCTCTGCGCTCAAGCTGAAGCTTGCCAAGAGAGCAGCGGCTAATGTAAATAATTTTTTCATAATTTTGTTTTTTTTTGTGTTTTTAGTTAAACGAAAATTTTGGGTTTTATAATGTTTTGTTGATTTTTGCTAACTCAATATTACAAAATCGGGACAAAAGTACTCTTTTTCGCGCATATACGCAAACATTAATTTAAAAAATATCGATTTTTTACAAAAATTGTCGATTTTTCTACAATCTTTCGAAAGGTTACAGAGTGATAGTGCGCTCGTGATTGTCTCGATATTGTCTCGATAGGTTTTTGACCACTCCAGGTGATTGTCTCGACTCGATAGTCTGTCGTTAGTGTGTCGTTAGTCTGATTTGGCGGTCGCTCCTACCTTGTACGTCTAGTTCTCGGTCGGCTTAGTCTCTCCGACTGCCTGCCCTTTTCGAAGCCAAAAGTCAATTGGCTTCTCCATCCTAGAGCCTACCGGCTGCGTGACCGCAAGGGTCGCGCCATTCT
>DBVU01000033.1:0-19194 GCA_002308195.1 Bacteroidales bacterium UBA1256 | reverse complement strand
GCCATCCGAGGCATTTCTTCACGATATTGTCTCGTGATTGTCTCGGTAATAAATCGGGGATATATACGTAGTATATATAACTGTGCAGTTTTTGCAAAGGCGAGAAAAAGATTTGCGTATGTCATTTTTTTGCTGTAATTTCGGCACGCCCCTTCTTGATATAGCCCCTTTCCGTCTATGTTTTCCCCGATGGCGGGGACAACCTCATCTCCGAAAGTACAGTTGCAGTATCCTGCAACTAGCAACCAATTAGTCCAAAAGGTGTAAATAAGCAAGCAAATTTACGTTTTTGTCCTAATTATTTGCACAATTGATTATTTTGTAGTAATTTTGCGGCCGCAAAAGTTGAAAATTATGAGAAAAGTATGTTTGATGGGCCTGTTGTTGTCTGTGATGACTATGGCAGGCGAGGAGTATTCGCTGACTTATCAGGGTTTTCCGTACATGAAGACCATGTGCGCCAATCCCACTTATGCGGCAGGAACGATAGTAAAACTATCGTCCGGACGTCCGCAGATACCCGGAAAATGGTTTGACGGTTGGGAGTATAAAGGCGTAGTATATAACCCCGGTGACAATTTTACAATGCCTGCCGAGGATGTGGTACTTGTGCCAAAAATGCAAGATGTGGGCGAGGGAATCGATAATGTCGATAGTCAAGAGTCAAGAGTTAAGAGTTATAAAATCTTGCGTGACGGGCAACTGCTGATTGTTCGTGACGACGTAGTGTATAACGTAATAGGTGAGAGAGTGAAGTAAAGGGCAAAGCCCTTCACCCTAAAAGGAAGAGAGTAAAAAAATGCATGAAGAAATGAAAAAGATATCTGTAATAATATTGTTATTAGGAGCTGCGATGACGGTTCTTGCTGTTCCTGCACAACGCGGCTGGCAGACTCGCACTCAGGCTGACGGAACAACCATCGAGGTACAAGTCATCGGCGATGAGTTTTATCACTACACCATCAATCGTGACGGAGAGCAGATTCGTTTGAACCAGGATGGAATGTACGAGGTAGTAGGCGCAGCGCCAAGTCCGCAACAGGCCCGTGCGAGACACGCTCAGAACAAAGCGCGTCGTGTGCGCCAAGGTGTTGGTACTCAGCCTAATCTGGCCCCACGCGGCATAGTGGTGCTGGTGGATTATCAGGACACGCATATGATGGCGCAACATACAACTGAGGTTTTCGATGAACTATGCAACTCTACCAATTGTACAGTTAATAAATACAACGGCATCCAATATGGTTCGGCAGCCCAGTATTTCGCCGATCAGTCGAATGGCAGTTATCGCCCGATATTTGATGTGTACGGCCCGATTCAGTTGCCGTACGATTATGCTCACTATGGCCGCGATTTGGCAGGTCAGCAACAAGGCACAGACACGTTGGCCGCAGATATGGTAGTTGAGGCGTGCTTGATAGCCGATACATTGTACGATATCGATTTCTCTCAATACGATTCGGATAACGACCAACTGGTTGATTTTGTGTATGTTATCTATGCCGGTAAAGGTCAGGCGAGTGGTGGCAATGAGAATACCGTTTGGCCGCACAACTGGGAAATATATGCTGCTAGTTATTTCCACATGTGTTCGTACAGCATTTGGGACACAGAAATGGATGGCGTCTATCTGAACAACTACGCCTGCTCGAATGAGGTGACCGGCAGTGAATTGACCGGAATAGGCACATTATGCCACGAATTTGGGCATGTGATGGGTCTGCCGGATCTGTACGACACCAGTTACGGAGACATATATGAAAATTGGCTGACTCCGAACGAATGGGATATCATGGACGGGGGGTCGTACAACGGTGGCGGACACTGCCCACCGAATTACGACCCGTGGCAGAAACAGTTCTTCGGGTGGGTAACACCGAAGAATTTTGGTTCTACTCCGCAGAAATTTACACTTTATGCCAATGGTTCGGCCGATTACAATGTCGTTCAAATCAACGAGTCCGGCCAACTCCAAGGTGCCACAGAAAGCGGCGAATGTTATTATCTGGAGAACCGTCAGAAAATGGGTTGGGATAAATATGTTCCTGCCGCAGGCATGGTAGTCTGGCGTGTCAATTTTGACGAAGATGCATGGCAGAATAATGCTCCGAACCACTCGGATACGCCCGGTGCACCGCTCTATACGATCGTTCCATCGTCCGGCACACGTGTTGGCTCATATTTCGGCGATAAGAATGTGTTCCCGTACAAGACGATTAATTCGTGGATAGAATACGAGGAGAAACCTGTACTGGACATTACCCGTTCGGGAGAATTGATAACCGCTACATATATCGGAAGCCGTATCGTTAATTGGTACGTGGACGGCACCTTGCTGGAAAGTCATGAGCAAGAATGCGGCGAGCCACTATTGATGCCAACGGCAGAAATAACGCCGTGCGAAGGAACAGAACTGATAGGCTGGACCTCTCACCCAGACTGGTGCGATCCGTTCGTGCAGCCGGATGACCTGTTTACTGCTTCCGATGAGAAAACAGTGCCTTATACACTCACTGTCTCTTTTTACGCAGTATTCAAATAGAATCTCAAGGAATATACGCGCATATGAAAAACATTCGCTTATTGGCATTCGTTTTGGCTTTTTGCCCGCTTTGGGTTTTAGCCGAAGAAACCGTGACAACGGAAGAGTTTCAGTCTATGGCCGCTGCTAATACGTTGACGTTTTCCGATGGTTATACTATTGGTGAAACCAGTTTTGTTACATATACTTGTAGTGGTGGTAATACAAAATTCGGAAATGCGTCCGAATCGGGAAATACAACGTGTATCTTTGTTAAAAGTGGTGGCTATTTCACTACTACAGCCATCCCCGATTTGAAAAAGGTAAAGATGGTCCTGACCTCGAACGTGACCAATATGACTTTCTATTATTCTGTGGATAATAGTTCTTGGGTTGCATTGGCTGCAGATGCGTTGTTGAGTTCCTCGCAGCAACCTGTGTACGTATTGCCTTCTACAGGCAAGTATTACCTCAAAGTGGCTTATGGGGGTAGTACCTTCTATGTGCGAAGCATGCAATACACGACAGAGCCATCGTGCAATTGCTTGCGCCTGGAGATGCAAGATAATTAAAGATTATTTGAGGTCTTTCGCCCAGAGGCGAACATAATCGAACCACTCTGTTGCAGACGTTGCAACCGGGTGGTTTTCTTTAGTTATTCCGCAACAAGTTAGATAGAAATGGCAACCGTCCCGGTATTTCAGCAAACAGAGATTATTGCTTTTGTCTTGTACCAGATTGCCCGCGTAGCGTTGCGGAATAAAAACGGCCAATCCAACCGTTTCTTTGGCATACTTGGCACTATCGTTGACCGGCCAATCGGTGCCATACGAAGCCAGAAGAACGCCGTTGGCTAATTGAACACTCAGAATAGCCGATTGGTCATTGAGGCCTTTGGCCGGAATAGTTTGCACGCCCGTACAGAGATTATCGACAGGTTGGTTCAGCACTACATCGCATCGCATATCACGATGACCTGCATTGAGAGTGTATTGAACCTGCATATCCACTGATTGGCCTTCGACTTGCCAATCTCTAACTACCACCTCAACAGTAGCGCTATTACGCGTCTGGCGAACAATACGCTGATTGCGTTGTGCCACCGGTTCGATGTGCGTCTGCTTGGTGCCATTCCAGTATTTGACACTACCAACGCCTACCGTGCCGCTGACACGCAGAATGTCATCGCCAAAACCTTGAGAAAGCAGACTGTCGTTAGGATACCAGTAGGATTGAGCCAGTTCGAGTTGCGGCGTACGTTTGCAGTAAGGGTCGATAGTTTGTTTTTTGTCAAAATAGATGCGATAGGCCATCAGTTCGCTTTCGACAGCCACTCCATGATGATGCAACTGATGGTACGTATCCACGTTTGGCTCCGCTTGCCATTCGCGGATAGGGTAGCAATGGCGCGTTTTACCTTCGGCCTGAATAACCGTATAGCCAGAACGCACCGAATCAGCGGGCGTGCCGATAAGCCAGAAAGAAGTAGCGATCTTCGGCGTACATGCTGAGAAGACCGCTACTAAAGTAAGAGTCAAATATTTAGAGCCCCACGACATTCTCAACACTCGGAGCCAGAGTGAACGGTTCGCCTTGAGCGGGTGTAATCTTCACGTTCTCGACTGTCAGTCCATTGGTTTGGCGCAGCAAAGCACCTTCCGTGGACTGAATCTGGATATTGCGTAACGTAACATTCTCAATTTTCTGTTCGGGCAGACCATTGAAGAGCATAGCGCGCTTGATATTGTTTCCGTAGACATTCTCGATGACGATATTGCGGAAAGCAGGCGTCTCTTCGCTGACAGGCGGCGCCTCTGCGTTCATGCGTGCGGCCAGTTCTTCTTCGCTCTCCTCTCCGGCACCTTTGCCGCCGTAGAAGAGATCGAACAGCAGGCCTTCGTTAGGAATATTGATCATATTGATGTCGCGAATATAGATATTCTCTACAACACCTCCACGACCACGCGTTGATTTGAAACGCAAACCCACGTCTGTGCCGATATACAGATTGCGGCTGACCTGCACATTCTTGATGCCTCCTGACATCTCAGATCCACAGACAAATCCTCCATGGCCATGATATACGACGCAATCGTCAACAATCACATTCTCGGTAGGAATACCTCTGTCGCGGCCAGGTTTGTCCTTGCCCGACTTCATACAGATAGCGTCGTCACCTACATCGAACGAGCAATGACTAATAACTACATTCTTGCACGACTCAACATCGACACCATCACCATTCTGACTATACCAAGGATTGCGTACCGTCAGATCGCGCAGAATGATATTGTCGCTACACATAGGATGGAGATTCCATGCAGGCGAGTTCTCAAACGTAACGCCCTCGAGCAAGATCCCATGACATCCAACAAAGTGCACCATGACAGGGCGCAAGAACGACTTAACGACTTGCCACAAAGAGTCATCGGTGATCACCGGCACGTTTTGGTCAACACAATAGGTCTGTGCCAACAGCGAACCAGAATCGGGATACCAGATATTCTGCTCGGTAACGATGCCACCTTTCTCCTTGATGTGCTTTTTCCATTGTCCGTCCGCCATCTTGTTCTTCTTGAGTGGTCTCCACCAATCGCCATTACCATTGAAGACGCCATGACCAGTGATGGCGAAATTGCTAGCGTCCTTCGCATTGATAGGACTGGTGCAACGCTTGGTAGGAATACCTTCGAACCATTCGTCGTAAATCTCGTACAGGTTGAGGTCGTGCGAGAAAACGATTAGCGAGTTGCGCTCGGTGTACAAACGCACATTGGATTTCAACTCAATTGGACCAGTCAGGTAGATGCCTGCGGGCACGATAACCGTACCTCCGCCAGCCTTTGTACAATCGTCGATGGCACCTTGGATAGCTGCAGTAGACAACTGTACACCCGACATATCTGCACCGTAGTCCAGAATATTGAATGTGCGATCAGGGAAAGACGGCACTTTGACCTTAGGCATGTCAAAAACGGCATTCTTGGTCAGCGCGTCAATGTCAGTCTGAACTGTAGTTTGATACTGAGATGCAGTAGCGCAAGCACTAGTGACCAAAGTACAAAGCAATAAGGTAAAAAACTTAGTCATGATATATTGTTTTTGGATATTTAATGTTAACGAGCGACAGTCCTTCCGAAGGTGCGGAGTGACCTGCTCTGCAGCGATTTTTAGCTGCGACAATATCAACAAATTGTTGCTCGGTCATACGGCCTCGACCAATGTCGAACAGCGTTCCCACCACTGCGCGAACCATATTTCGTAAGAAACGGTCGGCCGTAATGACGAAATAGGCTTCGTGATCGTTTTCCACCACCCACTTTGCCTCTTTGACATCGCAGAACGTTGTTTTGACATCTGTATGTACGCGACAGAATGATGCAAAATCTTGTCGTCCAAGTAAGTGCTTTGCCGCCTGATTCATCGCCGTAAAGTCCAGGACGCGCTCGACTCTCGTACGGAAAAGGCAGCAGAACGGATCCTTGCGAGTAGTAATACGATAGTAGTAGGTTCGTTCGACAGCATCAAATCGTGCATGCGCATCGTCGGGAACAGGACGTATATCGCTTACTGCAATAGATGCGGGTAGCAGATTGTTGAGCCGCCCCACCAGATTGTCCGGCAAAGGATCTGCAAAATCGAAATGCGCTATCATATATTCCGCATGGACACCCGCATCGGTTCTTCCCGCAAACGTGAGTGGCGCAGGTACACGCAGGATGGTGGAGAAGGCATTCTCCATCGTCTCCTGGACGGTCACACCGTTTGGCTGAGTTTGCGAGCCATGAAAATCGGTTCCATTATATGCAAAGCGAACAAAATAACGCATTAGTGTTTCGCAATTTGTTGATTGAGTTCGGGCGATAGTTTTGCGTAATATGCAATCCACGCTCCGCCACCAAGTAGGACAACAGAACGAGCAATACTATCGAGCCATATATTGTGGATAGGCAGATAGGTCTGCCATAATAAATTCAAACCAAAGATAGCTGCTAGCAGTAAGAGGATATAGAACCACTGACGATTGACGATACGGAATCGGCAGCAAGGAATAACCGTCAATATAATCAGTAGGAAATAGAGACCGTAGGAAAGCAGATTGCTCACAGCGGCTCCATTCATGCCATAAAGCGGCACAAGATAATTGTTGAGGAGTATGGCGCTAACGGTCAGTATGAGCGACAAAAGCAGACTGAACGCGTAATAACGCGAATAGTTGAGAGCTATCAGGCAAATGGAGAATGTAGCCATAATCAGTTGGCTGAGGCCAAGAATGAGAACTGCATCTTTTGCAGTGGCATAAGTGGCTCCATTAGGCATGATATGGAAGATAAGATCTATGTTCAACCAAATAGCCAGCAAGATAAATCCTCCGATGAGCAACAGATTGCGTGTGACTTGCTGAATCAGAGTGGAACATTCTTCTCCGTTTTGCTCTTTGATAGCATGAGCAAGTTGCGGGGACGCAATAGCCGTAACAGAGCGGAATGGTACACTAACCATCACTGCCATATATGTTGCGATGGCGAAGATACCAGTGCTGTCCAATCCAATCTTTGCTGTCACGAAGAAGGAAGACAGAACCGGTGCCAAGGTCGTTGTGACGGCTGAGACAATCAGGAACAACGAATAGGTCAGATAACGGCGTACGAGCGGAAGATTGGCACGCAGGAAAGCCCAATCAGGACGCAGACTGATGCGCTTGAGCGAGAAGAAATAGGCGAGATTGATGATGGCTGCAATGGCATAATTGACACAAAGGCCGATGACCAAACCATCTAACGAAAGTATGCGGAAAGCATAGAGTAGGTAGAGAACCAATAGTCCGATACGAACAATCAATTCGCGCACTGCTCGCGGAAGGACGATGTGCATCAGTACATTGCACGTGGTTTCGTAAATGCTCTGGTAGAGCATAAAGAAAGCTAACGGCAATACAAAATAATAGTACTCAACAAAGAGTGGTGATTTGTCGCCAAACCAAGCTCCTAGCGGCACACGGCACGCCCAATAGATTAGGGCGAAGAGTAGGAATCCGACGAAAGGAACCACTAAGGCCCAGAAGAAGAATCCGTGGTCTTGGTCGCTATCCTTCTCATGGAAATACGGGTAGAAGCGAATAATGCTAGCATTCGTGCCCAATTGCGCCAAGCCAACAAACAACACGGCTGCATCGATAAGCACTCGTGCCAACCCAATTTCCTCAGTGGTGAGGAAACGGGTTAACACGTAGAACGTAGTGATAATGCCTACTCCGATACCGAGGTAGGTCACTATCGTACCACGAATAGATTGCTTAGCGATGACGCCCATGAATAATGATTATAATGGGTTACTTAATTTCCAACAATTCAACCGTGAAGATCAATGTAGCATACGGAGGAATCTGTTGACCAGCTCCGCGCTCTCCATAACCGAGTTCGTACGGGATATAGAGTTTGTACTTAGAACCAACAGGCATGAGTTGCAGACCTTCGGTCCAACCCTTGATCACACCATTGAGCGCAAACTCGATAGGCTCGCCACGTTGATAACTGCTATCGAAAACAGTACCATCAATGAGCGTACCCTCGTAGTGTACTTTCACTGTGGATTCTGCGGTCGGTTTTTTGCCTTTGCCTTGTACCAGTACTTCGTACTGCAAGCCGCTTTCTGTGGTTTTTACCTCTTCGCGTAGTGCGTTCTCTTGCAAGAACTTCTCGCCTTCTGCTTTAGCTGCACCATATTTCAGACGATTGATAACGCCATCTACGTACGCACCAGCTTCCTGACGGTCGAAATCTTCGGTGTATTCACGCAAACCATTGATGAAACCTTGGCGAATTAGATCGTAGTTGGTTTCTAGACCTTCGATACCTAGCAAACCAACAGGCTCTTGCTCGCGAATAGCTTTACCGATATTCTTACCAATACCCACAATCTGCGGATTCTTGATATTGCTCTTTAGGCCCTTATTGATGTTGTCGATGAGTTCTTTCAGATCGCTACCGGTACTGTCGTCTGCCAGCACGTATGCTTTGATTTGGCTACCGTTCAATACACCAAACGAGTAGTTGAGCGAGTCGTTGAAAGATTTGAGGGTCACTGTTTTGGCTTTCTTTGGACATTTAGCAGTAATAGCTTTGCCGCGCTCGCCTTCGGCTGAAGCCTGATATGCAGCCATGAAGAAACTCTCGGCAACATTGTTCGCCATAACCGTGGTATCCTCGAGGAGCGCATTGACCAATCCTTGGAAATATAGTTTCTCGTTGAGTGTCCATGCTTTGTTTTCTGCCAGACCTTCTTTCTCAAAATGCTTTACAGAGAAACCGATTTGCTGACCAGTCTGAGCGATTTGGCTCAGTTCCTCGTCCTTGTCTTTGTAAGCCTTGTCTAAAGCATCGATAAACTCAGCAATAGACTCATCGCTACTGTCGTTAGCAAGGTAGTACATTTTGATCTGTACACCATTGAGTACACCGATACAGTAGTTGACAGAATCGCTCTCGTTAGCGAGTTGGACATCTTGTGCCTTGTAACTGTTGCCACACGAAATCATTGCCAATGTGGCCAAGAAAATAATACTTAATTTTTTCATTGTTTTTGTTTTGATTAGTTAGATATTTGAATGAATGATTATTCAATGCCTAGCAACTCTACGGTAAAGATGAGTGCTGCGTATGGAGGAATAGAACCTCCTGCACCACGTTCGCCGTATGCTAATTGGTATGGGATGAAGAATTTGAATTTAGATCCGACAGACATAAGTTGCAGACCTTCGGTCCAACCCTTGATAACGCCACTCAGCGGGAACGAAATAGGTTCGCCGCGCTTGTAACTGCTATCGAAAACGGTGCCATCGATCAGTGTGCCTTCGTAATGTACTTTGACACTATCGGTAGCCTTTGGTTTCTGGCCAAGCGTTGCTTCCAATACTTCATATTGCAAGCCACTAGGGGTCGTTTTAACGCCTTCGCGTTTGCCATTTTCAGCGAGAAACTTCTCGCCTTCTTCTTTCGCTTTTGTCGACATGTTCATCACAAAGTCGATGCCCGCTTTGAACTCTTCGTAGTTGAGTTCTTTTTCTCCGTATTGCATCANNACGGAGGTGCCTAATTGAAAAGATAAGCTGTTAGTATTCATAAAAAATTTATATTAATTTTGATGTATAATTGCTGCATAGCGTGAGAGGTATTTGCCTAAGATGTCAAATTCGAGATTGACAATAGTGCCCTCTTGGATATATTTGAAGTTGGTATTCTCATGTGTGTATGGAATGATGCAAACAGAGACATAACCTTTTTGTCCCTGAATCTCAGGTTCGCATACTGTGAGACTGACGCCATTGATGCATACAGAACCCTTGTCGACACAGAAATAGCCTCGCTCAATCATGGAACGGTCGGAAGTGTATTCAAACCGATAGTACCAACTACCTTCTGTCTCACGCACCTCGATACAACGCGCTGTTTGATCGACATGGCCTTGCACAATATGTCCGTCCAACCGATCGCCCATCTGCATAGAACGTTCCACATTGACCCAATCGCCTTCGCGGAGTAAATCCAGATTGGTAAGACGCAGCGTCTCTTGCATAGCGGTAACAGTATAGAGATCGCCCTCAATCTTTACCACGGTGAGACATACGCCATTATGAGCAATCGATTGATCGATGCATAACGGTTCGCCGAACGGATTGCGGAGCGTGAAATGTTTGTTGGTTTGCTCGGTCTCAATCTTGACTACTTGAGCTATTTTTTCTACGATTCCTGAGAACATCTGTTATAGGAAAATCTTTACGAGTTAATACAAATAGATAAATCAATAGTAGCACAGTTCCGATAGCCATCAGCAGCCACATGTTGAGCGAGGTGTTCAACCGGATGGCATAATAGGCTCCGAGCAATGCTAACGTTAATAGGGTATATTGACCAATATGCTTGAGGTCGTAAGGAATCGGTGCTTTCTTTTGCCCGATAAAATACGACAACAACATGATACAGAAATAACAAACCAGACTACTGCCGCAACTAGCCCAATAACCAATTCGTGGCACTCCTACGATCTGCAGAACAAAGGTAATCACCAGGCCTATAATGGAGAAATATGCTCCCCACTTGGTCTCGTCCGTCAGTTTGTACCAGAAACTGAGGTTAAAATAGATGCCCTGGAAAATATAGGTCCACAAGACGGTCGGCACAATCTTCAATCCTTCCCAATAAGTGCTAGCCACAATATAACGGAAGATATCCAGATAGAATATCACGCCGAGCATAATCAGATAGGAGAAAATGATATAATACTTCATTGCATCGGCATATGCTTCGACCGATTGGCGGTCTTTGTGCTTAGCAAATACGAACGGCTCGTAAGCGTAACGGAAAGCCTGGGTGAACATCATCATGACCATTGCCACCTTGAAGCATGCTCCGTAAATACCTAACTGGGCTTGAGCATCTTCGTAAGGATAGAGATACGGGAAAAGAATTCGGTCTAATGTCTGATTCATGATACCTGCAACTCCCAAAATCAGTAACGGTAAGGAGTAACGCAGCATCCGCTTGAGAACCAGTCCATCGAATTTGCCTCCTTTAGGCATTGTGAACGGTAGCAAGCATGCCGTTTGGATGGTAGTAGCCAGGATATTGCTGAGGAAGACGTAGAATACGTCATTGCGCTTCAGAACAACGAGGAACAGCAGATTGAAACCGATGTTCAGTAGTACGAAGAGTAGTTTGAGTACTGCAAATCGTATTGGGCGTTTCTGGTAACGCAAGTAGGCAAACGGAATACACGCGAAAGCATCGATAGCCACCGTAGCAAACATCATAGCAATGAATTCCGAATGATCGGCATAGCCAAGGATGTTAGCAATCGGATGTTGGAAAATGATGACCAAGATGGCGAAGAATGCACTAGAGGCTAGTAGTGTTATGAAAGCCGTCTTATACACACTCTTAGCATCATAATCATCGCGATTGACAAAACGGAAGAAACCGGTTTCCATACCATAAGTAAGGATGACCAGTAACAATGCAGTCCATGCGTAGATATTTGTCACAATCCCATAGTCGGAGGTCCGCGCTAATGCATACGTGTACAACGGAACCAACAGGTAGTTTAGAAACTTACCTATTATGCTGCTCAACCCATAGATGGCGGTGTCCTTCGCCAAGGATTTCATNNCACTCATTGCCTGCTACACAAATTACTATTTCGCCTTTCGGCGCAGTTTGTTTGAAATGATTGATTAGTTCTGCCAATGTGCCGCGAACGGTTTCTTCGTGCACTTTGCTGATTTCACGCGTAACGCTAGCTTTTCGCTCTTCGCCACAAACGCCTACTAACTGTTCCAAGGTTTTCACCAGTCGGAAAGGTGACTCATAGATGATGAATGTCTCATCCAGTTGTGCCAGATATTGCAATCGTGTCTGACGGCCTTTCTTCTGCGGAAGGAATCCCTCGAAATAGAAATGATTATTCGGTAATCCGCTATCCACCAGTGCGGGAACAAAAGCCGTGGCACCCGGTAGACATTGTATTTCTATTTCTGCTTCGGCTGCGGCTCTCACCAGGAAAAAACCAGGGTCGCTGATACCCGGTGTTCCTGCATCAGAGATCAGCGCGATGTTCATGCCCGCTTTGAGTCTCTCAACGATATCGGATGTTGTCTCGTGCTCGTTGAACTTATGATGACTCTTGAGCGGCGTATGAATATCGTAATGTTGGAGCAACACGCCACTGGTGCGTGTGTCTTCCGCCAAAATCAAATCTACAGACTTCAGCACCTCAATAGCGCGGAAGGTCATATCTTGCAGATTGCCGACCGGTGTAGGAACGATATACAGCATTTATCCGAAACGACGATGAAGGGTAATCAGGAACTGTTGGTAAGTGCTACTCTCTGTGTCCCAACCAAATTGGCCGATGTATGCTTCAGCTTCGTCAAAGGAGTTGAGCGCATCCAATTCTGTCAAAGTGCGTTGCATGAGTTCTGCATTCTGACCGAACAGCTCACGTTGATAGAGGAAACGGTCACCCAAAGAAATAGCTTGACGGATGTCTGTCACGGCTTTGCCATAAAGCGTTGCATTTGGCGAGGCTACTTCTTGCTTAGGCGCTTCTGCCACCGGTTCAGCTTTTGGTTCTTCTTTGATTTCCGGAATTTCCGGTTCAGACTCGATTTCTGGCTCGGGTTCCGGTTCTACGATTGGTTCAGGCTCTGCCGCCGGTTCCTGGATTTGCGGTTCCTCTACAACGACAGGCTGAGGCTTGCTCTGTGCTTCTTTGAGAATTTCCATCATAGCCGTGATGCGCTCACCGATGGCAAGCAATTTCTCTTCGTTGGCTTGGAGTTTGTCCGCGTTAGCCTGTTGTGCCTCTTCCAAAGCACTCAATCGTGCCTCGAGGCTCTCAAAATATTTAATTAGTTCTTGCATAAATTCTCAATTATTTGGTTGCATCTTCCAGTTTTTTCATGATGGAGAACATGAATATAGCAGCTATGAGGCAAACTCCGACGAATACGCCCCAAACAAGCCACAATGGCAAGTTGCCCCACAAAAATCCACCAACAGAAACTAGCATATTGCCTAATGCGGTAGCAACAAACCAGAGTCCCATCATAGCGCCTTTGTACTGAGGAGGAGCCACTTTGCTGACAAACGAGATACCCATCGGGCTAAGAAGCAACTCTCCGAAAGTAAGAATCAGATAAGTGACGATGAGCACATTGGCATTGACGAATGTGGCTTCGCCACTGACGCGTGCCAATTCTTGTGCGCTAGGAGTAAGTAGTCCTACGGAACAAAGTGCCATGAAGACATATGCGATGCCCGCAACGACCATACCATAAGCAATCTTGCGCGGTGCGGACGGCTCTTTCTTGCGTTTAGCCAATGCGCCAAAGATAGCCAAGCTAACAGGAGTCAACGCTACTACGTAGAATGGGTTGAACTGCTGGAAAATAGGTGCTGCGATATCCAAACTAGCAGGATGGTTGAGATATTTGTATGCCAGGAAAGCGATAGCTGCGATACCTACGCAACTCCAAATAGTTTTTGCTTTGCGGCTTCCTTCTCCGAAAATACCGAACAAGGCATAAACCAGAATAGCCACCATCACCAGATTGATGATATCGAATGCCATCGTTTGAACTCCGCTGACAACAGGTGTAACGAATTCGTTAGCAAAATAGGTGAGCGTCAGTCCATTTTGGTGGAAAGCCATCCAGAAGAACAATACCACAGTGAAAACGAGGCAAAGAGCCACAATACGTTTCTTGGTTTGCTCCGGAGTCAGTTGTTCTACTTGTTGTCCTGCCTCGGCCGCTTGTTTAGCCGTGTGCTCTACATGTTTGAACCAAGGACGGCAAGCATAGTAGATGGCGATGGAGAATACAAGCGATGCGCAAGCAACCATAAAGGCAAAGTGATAACTGTCGTTCACACTATAGCCGAGTGCCTCTTGTGCCCAAGCCATGATCTTAACGGCTGCAGTTGGAGCGAACATGGCACCGATATTGATGGCCATGTAGAACAGCGAGAATGCTGCATCGCGACGATCGGCATACTTAGGGTCATCGTAGAGATTACCCACCATAACTTGCAAATTGCCCTTGAAAAGACCAGTACCGAAACTGATGAGCAACAAAGCTGCGAACATTGCTGTCATAGGCAGTGCGATAGCACCATTGTCGATTCCGCCCATCGGTATCGCCAACAAGAGATAACCGAGGAACATCACGATGATACCAATCGTGACACACTTACCGTAACCGATTTTGTCGGCAAGAATACCACCAACCAACGGAAGGAAATAAACCAAACCGAGGAAGGAGGAATAGATAAGTCCGGCAGCACCCGGATCCAATCCAAAATTAGCGCGCAAGAAGAGCGCAAAGACGGCTAGCATCGTATAGTAGCCGAAACGTTCGCCTGTGTTGGCCAGAGCCAATGCGAATAAACCTTTAGGTTGATTAGAAAACATACTTTTTTATTTTGATTTAACAATTATTTTCAAAATCACGGAATAATATACTTTTTTGAGGTTTTATGTTAATGCCTTTCTAGGCGGAGGCCGCTCTTTCCGATTANNTAACGGAAAGACGCTCCGGGTAGGATACGTGATTGTCTCGTCTCTGTCTCGTGTTGATTAGGAGATGATCTCGCACCAACCATGTTTGTCCTCTGCTCGGCCGAATTGTATGTCACGCAGTGCGTGGTACAACTCTGTGAGTATTGGACCTGGTTCTTTGCCGAATGAGTAGGTCTTGCCGCGCTCCGGGTCAATCACTTTGTCTATCGGGGAAATGACGCAAGCTGTGCCGCATGCTGCACATTCGCTCATTTCAGCTAGTTCTTCCAGGCGGATGTGGCGTCGCGTGACTTTCATTCCTCGTTCGCGTGCCAAAATCATCAGACTGTTGTTGGTAATACTCGGCAGGATGGCTGTTGAACGCGGCGTGAGATATTCGTTGCCCTTAATGCCAATGAAATTGGCGGCCGAGCACTCGTCAATATACCGGTGGTATTTTGCGTCGAGGAAAAGGCAATCGTATCCTTGAGCGTGCGCGGCTTCGGTGGCGCGGAAAGAAGCGGCATAGTTGCCTCCGACCTTGAATTGGCCCGTTCCCAGTGGTGCGGCTCTGTCGACATGACGATTGACGATGAACGTCGTGCAATGGAACTTGCCCGGATAGTACGGTCCGATAGGCGAAGGAATAACGACGAACTCAAAATCACGGCCTGGTCCAACTCCCAAACGCGGTGTAGTACCGATGAGCAGCGGACGGAAATAGAGTGTGGCGCCCGTTCCATAAGGTGGCACGAAATCCATATTCTTTTCCAACGCCAAACGTATAGCTCGTCCGAACAATTCTTCGGGGACAGGCGTCATGTAGAGTCCTTCGGCCGACCGCGCCATGCGCCGTGCATTCTCTCTCCAACGGAAGATACGTATCTTGCCGTCCACGCCGCGGAATGCTTTCAGTCCCTCGAAAGCTTCCTGGCCATATTGCAACGATGTAGCGGAAACATGTAAGTGCAGGTACTTGTCAGTCGTGGCGTACGGTTCCTCCCACACGCCATTGTGACACGCCGCACGGACAATATATTCCGTCTCGGTGTAATGAAATCCCAGTTTACTCCAGTCTATATCTTGTTTCATTTCCAAATTCAAACAAATCGTCTAATATGCTTTGTCCGTTTCCAAAATAATGATTTAGTTCTTCTCCGCTCCAATCGGCCGTGGGCCTGTAAGCAAATCCTTCCACGCGCTTCGGGCTATTGAGCAGCAATTGCATAATGGTTTCGTGGATTTGGCTATTGAAATCCCACAACCATTTGGTTTCTCGTTCAAAGAACGGCCGAAAATAGTCGGCATAGTAATCAAAGAACGGCGTATGGCGGTAGGCCGATACCAACGAAATCCAGTGTTGGTGCTGCCAGTGGCTTTGATAACTGATTTCAATGTCTCGCGTCAATTGCTTATGTTCCACTTTCTTGACCGGCACACTCAATGTCAGCGGTCCATCCGGTGTGGAGATAAGGCTTCGATTGCGAAAAGTCTGCTTCTCGAACGATTCCAGTCCTTCTATTTCAATTGCCTGTGGGTCGGCCAAATAGGTTTTGTACCAATCCTTAGGCGCCATATATGCGATAGGCAATGTCATCTGCCTGTAGCTTTGCGTCCTAATCGATTCCAACGAATGGAGTGCTTATCTTTGTCAATGCTGAGCCAAATGAATACCGGGCGTCCAACAATGTGGTCCTCGGGAACAAATCCCCAATAACGACTATCGGCCGAGTTATGGCGATTGTCGCCCATCATCCAATAGTAATCCATCGCGAACTCGTATTCCTGGCCAATAGCAATCGGCTTGAACTCATAGGCATCCGCGATGCGCTTGTAGAGCCAATAATTCTCCTCCGTAATCAGGATTTTGTCTCCTTTGCGAGGAATGTAGATTGGTCCGTAGTTGTCGCGTGTCCAAGTGTTGTGTCCCAACGGATAAACAGCACCTCCCGCCGTTTCCGGTTCCACTTCGATAGTCAGCACGTGTGGATTCTTTTCCAGTTCGGCCTTCATGGTTTGAGTCAGCGGGAAATGGTAAACATTGGCATCCAACTGAACTCGGTCAGCAACGCTGATACCCAGTTTGTCATAATACTTCGCACCGAAAATATGTCCGTCGGTTTCTACCAGATAATTAAGTTGGAGTCCTTCCTTCTCCGGCTCACGTTCACCATTGACATAAATGACATTGTCGATGATTTGCAACGAGTCACCAGGCTCGCCTACGCAACGCTTGACGTAATTCTCTCGTCGATCGACAGGGCGAACGACGATATCGCCAAAGATATCTTTCCGACTCTCGACTGCCGCTTTGCCGTAGTAATAGCAGAGCGTGTAATAGTCAGGATTTTGCATCTTAGTGCAAACGGTATCGCCTGTCGGGAAATTGAAGACCACGATATCGCCTTTCTTTGGACTAGTCCAACCGGCCAGTCGTTTGTAGTCCCAGTGCGGTTTGTCGATATAACTCTTGCCTCCTCCGAGCCAAGCGGGCATGGTGTGTTGAACGAGCGGCATGGATAAAGGAGTCTGCGGAACACGTGCACCGTAAGCCATCTTGCTAACGTAGAGAAAATCACCTACGCGCAAAGTCTTCTCGAGCGAGGCAGAAGGAATCTGGTAGTTTTGGAAGATATACAGATTGATGAAATAGACTGCCACCAACGCAAAAACGATGGCATCTATCCACGAGCAGACAGTATATAATGCGGGTTTAGTGTCCTTGTATTTGCGCCAAAAAGAGTAGTTGATATACTTGGTGGTGAAGGCATCGGCGATGAGTGGCAACAAAGCCAACCAACCGAGACTCTTCCAATCACCCCAAGCTACCCAAACAACGAACATAATGTATATAGCACACCAAATGGCCGCGCGAATCCATCCTCCACGCGGCGTTTCTTTGATTCTATCTTGAAAACTTTTCATACTCAATTTTTCTAATTCGGCTTATACGCGGCCAATCTCTTCTGCTGCCAAAACAGCACCTAAAGCAAATCCACGACGCCCTTTGGCAATGTGTGTCAACACAATGGTATCTTCGGGACTATCCCATGTGACGATGTGCGTTCCGGGTACTTCTCCTTCACGCACAGATTCGATAGCAACATTCGTGCCAATCTGTTCAGCGAGTGTCTTGGCAGTGCCAGAAGGCGCATCGAGTTTGTGAATATGGTGAATCTCTTTGATCGAAGGCGTGTATTGCGGCTGATTGGCCATCATCGCAGCCAACGACTTGTTGAGATTGAAAACGATATTCACGCCCACGGAGAAATTGCTTTTCCAAACGAGCATCGGGCTCTTGTGCAGGCGTCGGTCTTCGTCCAGAAGTGCTTGAGCGTCCCATCCGGTTGTCCCGCACACAACAGGCACGCCTTGCTCCCACGCGCGTAAAATATTGCCCTTTGCGGTATCGGGTGTGGTGAACTCAATGGCCACTTGCGCATCTTTCAGATCGACCGAATCCCCCACGTCAATTCGCGCCACAATCTGATGTCCGCGCTCCAAGGCGATAGACTCAATCATGTGACCCATTTTGCCGTATCCTATAATAGCTATTTTCATATCAAACCAAAAAATCGCGCAAAATTACACAAAAAAAATGATATATGCAACGCATATATGGAAAAAAGAAGCATCGCGGCCTCTTTTTCCCCATTTTTCGTCAATTTTTATGAGTGGAGACGCCTAATCGGCTAGTTGCATGAGCAGTTTCATGTCTTCGTCGGAAATGACAAAATCGACTTTCGCATTCTGGCGGATGTGCTCCGGATTGGTCGATTTTGGCAAAGCCACCATTCCCAATTGCAAGCAATAACGAATGCACAATTGCGCGATGCTAACACCGTATTTTTCGGCCATCGTGGCAATCTCCTGATTACTCAGTGCTCGTCCGTGTGCCACGGGCGAATAAGCCTCTGTAATGATTCCGTTTTTGTGGCAGTAATTGATGAGTTCAAGCGGCGTATGGCCTATGTGGCAATAAATCTGATTGACCATGGGCTTGATTTTTGCCGTTTGCATCAGACTCTCGATGTCCGATTGGTTGAAATTGCTGATACCGATAGCCCGCAATTTGCCGGCCTGCATCGCTTCTTCCATTGCACGCCAAACGGCTTGATTCTCCTTCTGATAACGATACGGATTCTTCTCGTATTCGGCCCAAGGTTGCGGGCAATGGATGAGCATTAAGTCGATAAAATCGACTTGCAGCAATTCCAACGAGCGGTCGATACTTTTTGCAGCTAGGTCGTAGTCCTTGATTTCTGCCGCAACTTTGGACGTGATGAAAATATCGTTTCTGTCGATGCCCGCCGTGCGTACTCCTTCTCCCACACCTCGCTCATTTTCATAAGCTTGCGCCGTGTCAATGTGTCGGTAACCCGCGAGAATAGCGTGACGGACTGCATCTGCCGCCTGATTGTCGGGAATAAGCCATGTGCCAAGTGCCAATTGCGGCATGGAAACACCATTGGGGAGAGTGAAAGAGTTCATATGCGAATGTTGTATTTTTCTCGGAATCTTAAAATTTGTACACTTTTTTGTCTCGTAGTCGTCTCGTTCCTGTCAGGTTAAAGTCTCGGTAATCCTCGTGCAACGGGAAAATAGAACAAAATCTTAAT
>DBVU01000074.1 GCA_002308195.1 Bacteroidales bacterium UBA1256 | reverse complement strand
GAAGAAGCCAAACCGATGGTCTTTGCAGGTGTCTATCCTATCGAATCGGAAGACTACGAGGATCTGCGAGCCAGTCTCGAAAAACTGCAACTGAACGACGCCAGCCTCACTTTCCAACCCGAGAGTTCGATGGCGCTGGGCTTTGGTTTCCGCTGCGGCTTTCTTGGACTGCTACACATGGAGATAGTGCAGGAACGTCTCGACCGCGAGTTTGACATGGATGTTATTACCACGGTGCCTAACGTCAGTTACAACGTCTATACTAAAGACGGCAACATGGTGGAGGTGCATAATCCAGCCGGCATGCCCGACCTGACCGAGATAGACCGAATAGAAGAACCCTATATTCGCGCGTCGGTCATCACCACGGCCGACTTCATCGGACCTATCATGACTCTCTGCCTCGGCAAACGCGGCGAACTGGTCAAACAGGAATATATCAGCGGCAATCGAATGGAACTATTGTTTGACATGCCTTTGGGAGAGATAGTTATCGACTTCTACGACAAACTGAAATCTATCTCGAAAGGTTACGCTTCGTTCGACTGGCACATGAACGGTTTTAGACCATCTAACCTCGTCAAACTGGATATCCTCTTGAATGGCGAACAGGTGGATGCGCTCTCCACGCTCACTCACCGCGACAACGCCGTCGATTTCGGACGACGCATGTGCGAGAAACTGAAGGAACTGCTGCCGCGTCAACAATTCGATATTGCTATTCAGGCCGCTATCGGCGCGAAAATCATTGCCCGCGAAACGGTCAAGCAGGTCCGCAAAGATGTGCTAGCCAAGTGCTACGGAGGCGATGTCAGCCGTAAGCGCAAACTGCTGGAGAAACAGAAACGAGGCAAGAAACGCATGAAGCAAATAGGCAATGTCGAAGTGCCGCAGAAAGCCTTCTTGGCAGTACTTAAACTAGACTAATTTAACTTAAAAGATACCAATTATTATGGAGCATTTGATTCCTGCGTGGATGCTAATCCCGTTTGCAGTAATGCTGCTGTGTATTGCTGTATTGCCCCTCATTCCGCATGTAGGCGAATGGTGGGAACATAACCTGCACAAGTTGTATGTATCGCTTCTTTTAGGAACACCGGTTGGTGTGTGGCTCTGCCTGAACGGCATGGACCACGAGTTGATTCATCAGATGATTTACGACTATGTGCCGTTTATCTTGTTGCTCATGGCCCTATTTGTCACCACCGGAGGTATATGTATTCGAGGCGACTTGAAAGCCACTCCGCAGACCAACACCATCATTCTGGCTATAGGCTGGGTGCTGGCTTCGTTCATGGGAACAACGGGTGCCGCGATGCTACTCATCCGACTGCTGCTATCGACCATCCAGCAACGTAAATATCGGGTACACACAGTGCTGTTCTTCATCGCTATTGTGGCTAACTGCGGTGGTCTGCTTTCGCCACTCGGTGACCCACCATTGTTCCTCCTTTTCCAAAAGGGAACGCCATTCATGTGGTGGATGCAGAATATGCTGCCCGAATGGGCTGTGACGGGTGCATTGCTACTCGGTATCTATTTCCTGGTGGATATCTATTTCTACCGCAAAGAGCCGACAGTGAACCTGATGGCCGATGTGCGCGAAGCTAAGAAACTGCAGGTCAGCGGACTCATCAATATCTTCTGGCTGCTGTGCGTTATCTGCTCAACGATGTTCATCAATTCGACTTACATTCCGGCTATGGGCGCTGAGCACGCTCCGTGGTACCTGAAGTTGCTGCGCGAATGGGCATTCATCCTCATCATACTCGGTTCGTGGGTTACGACCAAAAAGGACATTCGCGTCAAGAATAACTACTCGTGGACGCCGATTCTGGAGGTGGCTTGCGTCTTCCTCGGTATCTTCGCTACGATGACTCCTGCGCTGATGTTCCTTCAGCAGAACCCGCTGCCGATTCATGCTCCTTGGCAGTTTGTCTATTGCACCGGTGCCCTCTCCGCATTCCTCGACAATGCGCCTACGGCCATGGTATTCCACGCAACCGCTACCACGCTGCCTGCCGGTGTGAACGCTGTGGCAGGTATAGCTCCGGAATTTATGAAAGCTATCTCGATGGGTGCTGTCTTCTTCGGCGCACTGACATACATCGGCAACGGACCTAACTTCATGGTCAAGGCTATTGCAGAGCAGGAAGGAATAGACATGCCGAGTTTCTTCGGATATATGATTAAGTTCAGTCTGATTATCCTGCTGCCGGTTTACATCATTGTACAATTGTTATTTATCTAATATATGAGTTTATTCGATCAAGTCAGCGAGGACATCAAACGTGCGATGCTCGCTAAAGATAAAGTGGCGCTGGACGCCCTGCGTGGAATCAAAAAAGAGTTTCTTGAGGCTAAGACAGCCAAGGGCAGCGATGGCGAACTGCATGACGACAAAGCCCTGCAGATTCTCCAGAAAATGGTGAAACAGCGCAAGGAGTCTGCGGAACTGTTTACCCAGGCCGGACGTGCCGAATTGGCAGCCGACGAACTGGCACAATGCAAGATTATCGAGCAGTATCTGCCCGCTATGCTCAGCGAGGAAGAACTGACGGTTGCACTACGCGACATCATCGCTCAGGTGGGTGCCGCCGGTCCGCAAGATATGGGCAAAGTGATGGGCGTGGCTACCAAGCAACTGGCCGGTAAGGCTGAAGGCAAAGCCATCAATATGAAAGTGCGCGAGCTTCTGGCCCAATGAAACGACTGATCCTGATTCTGCTTCTCGTAGCAGGCTTTGTCTCCGCTCAAGCGCAAACGGTGCAATCCGCCGACAGCGTGCAGAGCCGCACATGGATAACGGCTGTCACCGACTGGTACAGTGCACACATGAACTACGGTTCTATCGTGGTGCTGATGACTATCGAGTCGTCCTTCATTCCCTTCCCGAGCGAAGTAGTGATACCGCCTGCTGCCTACGTGGCGGAGGACCCGAATAGCGCTGTCTGCGTAAGCGACAACTATATTGTCAATGTGTCGCTCATCGTCCTTTTCGGTACCTTGGGTGCATTGCTCGGCGCTATCATCAATTATCTGCTGTCGCTTTGGCTCGGACGCGCTATTATCTACGCTTTTGCTGATAGCAAACTGGGCCACCTGCTCCTGCTGAGCCGCGAGAAAGTGGAGAAAGCCGAAGCCTATTTTAATGAGCACGGCAAGGTCAGCACTTTCGTTGGACGATTTATTCCCGCTATTCGCCAGCTCATCTCTATTCCCGCCGGATTGAGCAAAATGCACTTCGGTTGGTTCTTGTTCTATACCTTCCTGGGCGCAGGTATATGGAATACCATTCTGGCGGTTCTCGGATACGTGGCACACGGTCAGGCTGACCTTATCAACCAATATAGCCACGAACTGAGCGTGGCTATACTGATACTGCTTGCAGCAGTTATTTTGTTCTATCTGGTGCGTTGGCTGATTCGCCGCGGCAAGAAGGCTGAGAACTGATTTATTTCTTCAGCCAGGCGGCAATGGCCTTGCGCTGGTCAATCATCTCTGCGATAGCGCAACCCAAGATCCATCCCAGAATCAAACCGATAGGCAGACATTTGCGACGACTGTTAGACGGCGCAGAATCTACGGCGAAATGGTTCTCCAAAACGACAGGCGCATACGCCAGTTTCAGACGATAATCGCCCTGCTCGGTGTGTGCCTGCTGGGCATATACTTCGTCCAGGAATAGGCGCACTTTCCAGTCGCTGTTGTTCACCATGACCATTCCTTCGCGCACATTCTCGCTCTCGTTGAGATTACCGCGATAATAATAGTGCGAGGTCAGGCTGTCCAGTTTATTCCACTGGCGGTGGTTGAATGCTACTTGCTCCTGCAGATTAGGCATGAATGCCTCGTACGACTGCTGCAGCGCAGGATTGCTATTCACCAACTCCAGAATGCTCTTCTCGATATCAGGCAGCGCACCCATATCGCGCACTTTGATTTGGAACTGAACGCACAGACGGTCGGTCATCGGCACTTTCAGAGTGTCGGTCAGCGCCACTTTGTTCTTGTAGTCCACATAGTCGGGTGTTCCGTCCGCCATGGCGTCAATCACACGGTAGGTCTTGAAATTGCTTACCTGGTGCGAGTAGATATAGCCCGCAATGCGCGCATCTTCGGGCAGCATCTGGCCCGAGGTGATAGGCGCCAGCGCTTTCTCAAACTGCGGAATAGTAGGACCGTTCAGCAGGGCCACAGCACTCACGCGGAACTTTAGGTTGTCGTAGCGCGAGTAGTAGAATGCCGCTGCCACAGCCAGTATAACCAGTGTGATCACCAGCCACCAGTAGCGATAGGTCAGGCGAATCATTTTGCCGCACAGTAGCCACAGGGCTTTGCAGCCGCGACCTATAGCACGCCCAAAGGCTACGCAGAGGTCAAAGAAATTCATTTCTTTACTTTCCATATAGTTTTAGTCTTAAGAGTTATTTTCTTCTGATCCAGTCGAATGGCTTGTGGGTAGGCTGTTCCGGCTCTTTGTTCTCCTCTTCGTCAATCGTGATGACTACGTCATCAGCCGAAGTGGAGTTAGCATATTCGCGCGGTTGTTTCGGCAGTACCACACCTTCCTCAAACAGCGTATCGCTCAGGTCAATGATCTGTTCTTTCTCGTCCTCCATAGGTGAATCTACTTGCGGAGGATAATTGCTGTCGATAGCCTCGTTGATGGCCTCTTCGTCCTCGGTGGGCAGGCCGTCTACTTTGTAGCCCGTAGCGATGATGGTGACGCGTACGTCTTCGCCCAGACTCTCGTCAATCGATGCACCCCATTGTACTTCGATATCGTCGCCTACTTCCTGTACAAACTCGTTGATCTGGTCGATCTCTTCCATGACGATGGCGTGTTCGGTCGAGCAGTAGAACTGCAGCAGGATACGCTCAGCGCCGTGTACATCGTTGGTGTTGACCAGCGGCGAATTCAGTGCGTCGTTGATAGCATTGGTGATACGGTTCTCTCCGTTGGCACGGCCTACGTTCATGATGGCTACGCCCCCCTTACGCAACGTGTTGCGTACGTCGGCAAAGTCGGTATTGATATAACCCGGCACAGTGATGATCTCGGCTATCGCGCGTGCGGCATTGGCCACTACGTCATCCGATTTGCTGAAGGCGTTCAGCAGGTTCAGTTCCGGGTAGATCTGTTTGAGTTTCTCGTTGTTGATAATCAGCAGTGCATCTACGTGCTTAGCCAAACGAGCCACACCGGTCATGGCCTTCACAATCTTACGCTTGCCTTCAAAAGCGAACGGGATGGTCACGATACCTACGGTCAGAATTCCCATCTCCTGTGCCACTTCGGCAACCACGGACGATGCGCCTGTACCCGTGCCGCCACCCATTCCGGCGGTGATGAAAAGCATCTGCGTGCCGTCGTTCAGCGCTTCGCGTATATGATCGCGGCTCTCGTCGGCATACTGGCGTGCGGTCTCAGGATCGCCACCTGCGCCCAGACCCGGACCCAACTGCAGTTTGTTGGGAACGGACGATTTCAGCAGCACTTGTCTATCTGTGTTGCAGACCAGAAAACTAACGTCCTTCAGTCCCTGACGATGCATATAGTTGACGGCATTGCAACCGCCACCGCCTACGCCGATCACCTTGATGATACTATCTTCTGTCAGTCCCTCCAACGGAAGAGTAATTAAATCTTGATCCATATCTTTTGTCATTATTTGTTAGCTATTTTAGTTTTCGATGAACATGTCTAGCGTACCTTCCTTGATGCGGTCGAACAGACCCGGTTGGCGCACCAGTTGATTCTTGTGCGTGTCGCGATAGTCTTGTCCCAGCAGGATGGTGCCTATCAGCGAAGTGTATGCCGGCGAGAGATATTTCTCGTCCGTATCGCGGTGCAGCAACAGGTTGTGCGCTCCGTATTGCACGCGAACGCGAGTTTGCTGCTGGATATATTCGGCCATGCCGGTCATCATGCTTGCTCCGCCGGTGATGTAGAGTATCTTGATGCGGTCTTCCACTTTCTTGATCTCGTCCATCAGAGGCGCCAGCAGTTCGCGGAGTTTCATCTCGATGGCTTCAGCCAGTTGTTCGGTGGTGATGACCAAGTCTTCTTCTGCGCCCGGTAGGCCGGGTATACGCAGTCTGATGTTTTTCTCCACCAGTGCGGGCGAGGCTACACCGAAACGTTTCTTCAGCACTTCGGCTGTCTGAAAACTCATGCCCTGCTGCTCCAGCATGCGCGTGATGTGGTAACCACCTTTCGGCACCACTTTGTTCAGCAGATACTGTCCGCCTTTGTAAACGGTCAGACTTGTTGTCTGCGCGCCCATATCGAGCACAGCGCAACCGTCCATCAGCACATGATTGCCATCGCACGTAGCGAAAGTAGAGAGTAGGGCTTCCGGACGAACAAAAGCATGTTCAATACTTCTTCCCGCCTGCGAAAATGCTTTCTGCAGTTGGGTGTCAATCGCCTTGCGTCCGTAGAAAGCGATGTAGTTGGCCTCTACGATGGCTGCGCGTTGGTCGGGCGTGGGCATGTCGTCTTGTTCTACACCATCCAGCGTGAAGTAGCTGGGCACCAGGCCGAGTACGGCCACTTCCGGATTGTGCTGCTCTATCTTGCGTTTGCACTCTTCCTCCATGTCATCCAGTAGTTGTTGGCTCACTTCTTTCTTGCGTGCCTGGTCACGTTTGCTGTGGACCGACACTATCTGCATCGATTGGCCGCCCAGCGCCACAAAAGCGGTGGGCAGTTCGTCCTCGTGAATACGGTTAGCCAGCAGTTTCAGCACTTCGGCTATCGCATAACCGGTGTTGCTGGACTGCGTGATGATGCCTTGTTCTACGCATACATTGCCCATCTTCTGCGCACGTTCTTCCACACCAAGTATCTGAAACAGGTCGGTGTCGAGTCGCCGTGCCGCCATCGCGCGGATGCTGTCACTACCCAGTTCGATGGCTACGAGCGGGAGTGAATCGGCTGTTTTCTTTTGTCGTTTTGCCATAATGTTGTTTTGGTTTAGGTTGTTATTGGTTCTTCAGTCCGCGACCTACTACTTGTCCGCGGAAACGGATATCCAGTTCTTCGTATTGCTTGTCGCCCAGTTCTTCTTTGCCCTGCTCGAAGAAGGTGCGCAGTTTAGCCAGTTTGCGGTCGTAGTCGCGCAGCGCGCCCAGCACAATCACCGATGGGGTGTTAGTCAGGTGCAGACGAATATTCGTAGGCGATTTCACTTCCACATATTTGATTCGTTGCTGCCAGTATGGATGTTCCATCACCCATTCTGCAAAATCCGCCAGTCGGTCGGCCGTAGCATGCAGACCCGCGTGGCTGCGGACTTGTAGTGTCCATTCTTTGATGCGGTAGCGGTTAGGCACCATACGGCGTTCTGTATCAATCAGATAAGCGCCATCCTTACTCCACACGCTGACGATGGGTATGCGCTGGTCAATGTTCACTTCCACCTCGTTCTCATAGGTCAGGTAGCACTCCGCATTGCGAACCATCGGATGATGACCGATGCACTGTTCAATTCGATGCAGCGAAACGCGATTCACCGCCCGTCCGACGGGGTAGATATCTTCGTCTGTCAGCATTTTGTTCAGTTCACCCGTAGTGATATAGGCGGTGTCGCTCTGGCCGTAGATGTTGTAGTGCAACGCAGCGCACGGCTCCTGTGTCGGCGTAGAGCGAAAACCCCACACGATGGCAGCAATCATCAGGCCCAGTCCAATCAGGACGCCCACCGTATTCCATATGATTTTCGCTACCTGACTCATTCCGCAAATGCTTGTGCCACTTCGGGAACCAGACGGTCGATATCGCCGGCGCCTACGGTCAGGATGACTACGGGTTGATTAGCTTGCGCTACGCGCTGTTTCAGCTCGCTTACCAGATCACTTTTTGCTACCACTTTGCCGCCCAACATCTCTGATGTTACACCCGGAATAGGCAGTTCGCGGGCAGGGTAGATAGGCAGCAGAACCAGTTCGTCCATCGTGTGTAGCACGCGTGCAAAATCGCTCGCGAAATCGCGTGTGCGCGTATACAGATGCGGCTGGAACACGCCTATCAGCTTGCGTGTAGGGTAGAGTTTGCGTACAGAATCGATGGCAGTGGCTATCTCCTGCGGGTGATGGGCGTAATCGTCCACATAAACCACTTTCGGAGTGTTCACGTGTATGTTAAATCTGCGCCAAACGCCCTTGAAACTGGCCATGGCATCCTTTAGCTCTTGATTTTTGTCTTTAACCGGAGTGCTCGGAAGCACCTTCTGGCTCTCGCCTTTTGCCTCTCGCCTTTCGTCCTTACCAACCAGCCACGCCACACTCATCGCGGCCGTCGCGTTCTCTATGTTCACCCAAACGGGCACACCGAGTCGGATATCAGCAATCACCTCTTCCGGAGTATGAAAATCAAATGTGATCCGTCCTTCGCTCACGCGTATATTGTCCGCGTAGAAATCCGGCTTCTTTCGACTATCGACTATTGACTCTTTACTTTCCACAACCCCGTAGGTGTAGCATTTTACGCCTTTCTGCAGTCTCGGCTTCAGTTCCAGCCCTTGCTTCATCACCAGCGCGCCCGTGATCAGGCTCGTGTAATGCGCAAACGCGTCGCGATAGGCCTCAGGCGTGCCGTATATATCCAGGTGGTCGGGATCCACAGCCGTCACTACCGAAATATATGGCGTCAACTGATGGAACGAGCGGTCGTATTCGTCGGCTTCGACCACGGCATAGTCGCTCTCTGGATGAATCAGCACATTGGTATGATAGTTCATGCTGATTCCGCCCAGGAAGGCATTGCATTGCATCAGGTGCGCCAGCATGGTGCTGGTAGTCGTTTTGCCGTGTGTGCCGGCCACGCACAGCGCTTTTTTCTGCCGAGTAACGATACCCAGCACTTCCGAGCGTTTCAGTATCTGAAAACCTTCTCTGCGCAGTTCGGTGTAGATAACCGAATCTTCGGGCACGGCAGGCGTACGCACTACCAGCGTGTTCTGCGGATTCAGCGGCAGGCTGTTCAGCCATCTCACCGAATCATCGTAACTGATACTCATGCCTTCCGCTTCCAATTCGCGGGTTAACTCCGAAGGAGTACGGTCGTAACCGTAGATACGGCGGCGTTCAACCGACTGAAAATAGCGTGCCAACGCAGACATGCCGATACCGCCTATACCCAAGAAAAAGAGGTTTTTTATGTCGTCAGAAAGGGTCATCGCCTATTTATGCAAACTAAAAATCGCGCAAAAATAGTAAAAAATAATCAATTATGCAAATAATTAGGACAAAAACGTAAATTTGCTTGCACATTTACTCCTTTTGGACTAATTAGGTGCTAGTTGCAGGATACTGCAACTGTAATTTCGGAGGGAACCCGCCCCGTAGGGGAAGGGGCGTGCCGAAGTTACTACAATTTTTTCAAATGTGCAAATAAAATCAAAGATTTTTTTTGAATGAATGAGTGAGTTAGGGAATGAGTGAGTTAATGAATTAGTGAATTAGTGAATGAGAGAGTTAGGGACGAGAGGCGAAAGAGAGGGCGGCCGCAAGGTTGCTCTTTTTTCGCAAACATTTGCATAAAAAAAGGAGCAACCTCCATACAGCTTGCTCCTTTTTTTGTGTATGTTATTGACGGGT
>DBVU01000010.1:3169-33879 GCA_002308195.1 Bacteroidales bacterium UBA1256 | reverse complement strand
CCGGAGAGGATGGCTATCTTGAAGCCACAACGCTTGAGGATACTGAATAGTCGGTCGGCACCCTCGGTGATAGGCAGATGGTCGATAATATCCTGTTTGGCACTGACATCCAATCCCTTGAGGAGTGCGCAACGACGCGTAAAACTTTCTTTGAAATCTATCTCACCACGCATAGCCGACAGGGTGATGGTACGTACTTCTTCTCCTACGCCGGCACGCTCTGCCAGTTCGTCNNTCGTCAATGACTTCGGTCTGGATAAACGTGGAGTCCATATCCACGCAGATGAGGCGGCGGTTGCGACGGAACATGTCGTCTCGCTGGAACGAGATATCGATACCTTCTTCGTGTGACACCTCCATCAATTCGCGTTGGAGTGCTTCGCGGTCGGGCAGGTTGCCACGTAGTGAGAATTCGATACAGGAATGACGTTTCTCGACGGGCATCTCTACGCTGGGACGTTCGCTGAGTCGCAGAATATTGTCGATATTCAGTTGACGCCCTGCAAATAGTGCGGTGACGCGTGCAATATGGCGCGCATTGATCTCACGAGCCAAGAGTGTGACGACATAGCGATCCTGCTCTTGACGTCCTACCCATGCCGCATATTCCTCCTCAGAGAGCGGTGTGAAGCGAACAATCATCTCCAAACGCGAACAGCAGAACAGCACCTCCTTGATCATATCGCCACTGGTGGACGGATCATCGATTCGGATGAGGATACTGAGGTTTAACTGGTGGTGCAGATTGGACTGTCCCATGTCTTGTACGAACGCATCATACTTGCCCAGCACTTCTGTGATGGCGGCTGTTACACCCGGTTTGTCGAAACCGATAATGTTAATCAATATAAATTCACGTTTCATATCAACGTATGATTTTAGCAAATGTTTTTGCAATGATTCTAAAATATTCTCCCAATGTCGGATGGTTGATATAGCGCATGTTGAGCGCTATTTTTGCCGGCATGATTTCTTCAATATATGTCTTATCAGGATCAGAGGATTGTGCCAAAAGGCGGTTTTCGTCGATATATTTGATAGAGGCATAATCCGTTATACCCGGTCGAACGGAGAGTACGCGTCGTTGTTCCTCGGTATATAGATCCACGTATCGGCGCACTTCCGGTCGGGGACCCACCAACGACATATCTCCAATCAGTACGTTCCATAGTTGTGGCAGTTCGTCCAGTTTGTAGCGACGGATGTAGTAACCTGCGCGTGTTACACGCGGGTCACGATCTCCTATTGTTATCAGGCTCTGTTTGTCTGCACCCACACGCATTGAGCGGAATTTCAGCAGTCCAAAGTCGCGTCCTTCTTTGCCGACGCGTTGTTGTCGATAGAATATCGGTCCGGGATCGTCCAACACGATCCACAACGCTACAAGCAAAAATAGCGGACTAAGAAGCAATAATCCGATGAAACTGAATACTATGTCGCAAAATCGGGTCATCTATGGGTCAGAATGTCGGTATATTGCTCTATGATATAATCCACTTCCTCGTCTGTGAGACGGGTATGGAGCGGAAGGGTTATCTCGTTTTTGAAATGCGCGTAGGCATTCGGAAAATCCTGGATATCGAATCCCATGGCTCTGTAGGCCGTCATCATCGGCAGGGGTTTGTAGTGGACATTGGTGGCGATACCACGTTCAGCCATCTGGACAATGAACGATTGTCGCTCTTCCAGGGTTGCGTCAGGTATACGCGTGAGATAGAGGTGGCCTGAAGAGATGTGCTCGTCGATATAATGCGGCAGCACTTCGACGCATAGGGGTTTGAGAGCTGCATTGTATTTCTCTATTATCTCGTGACGACGAGCCAGCAGGGCAGGGTAGCGTTTCATTTGCACCAGTCCGAGTGCTGCCATGATGTCCGTCATGTTGCATTTGTACCACGGACCGACGATATCGTATTCCCAGGCACCGAGTTGGGTCTTGGCCAATGCATCTTTCGACTGGCCGTGCAAGGAATATAACTGGACTTGATGGTAAAGTGCTTCGTTGTCGATACCCGGTATGGTGCGCCATGTGAGGGCACCGCCTTCGGCCGTAGTGAAGTTCTTGACTGCATGGAAGCTAAAAGACGTGAAGTCGGCCATCGAACCGACCATATGGTTATGCCACGAGGCACCGAAGGCATGTGCAGCATCCGCACAAACGGCTATACGGCCAATAGCTCGTTGCAGGTCTGTAGCCGGACGGAAGAGCGAACGTTTGTGCTCTACGATTTCGAATATACGTTTGTAGTCGCAAGGTATACCGGCCAGGTCCACGGGTATAATGGCTTTTGTGTGCTCGTTGATAGCCGCTTCTGCTACCTCGTAATCCATCTCCAGCGAGTGAGGCTGACAGTCGATGAACACGATCTTGGCACCTACATGAGCGATGACCGATGCTGAAGCGGTGTAGGTGTAAGCCGGAACGATGACTTCGTCCCCTTCGCCGATACCCAATAGGCGCAAGGCCATCTCCAGACAAGCGGTGGCGGAATTGAGACAAACGGCACGAGGTGCATCGACATACGCGGCTATCTGGCGCTCCAATTCCTTGGTGCGCGGACCGGTCGTGATCCAACCGGAGAGTATCGCTTCACGTACTTCTTGTACTTCCGCATCGGTCATATCAGGCGGAGAGAAGGGTATGTTAAATCGTTTCATATCGCTTAACGTATCGTAGTTTCTTATAACAGTTTCCCAGGATGTTGACGCCCATCCAAAGGGCGGAGGCCATGGGGCTCATCTTTGCACCCTGACGGAAGAGGATATAGTGCCATCCGATTTTGCGCCAGACGCTAGTAGGCGTGATAGAACCTGTGCGGCGTCGGTATTGTGCCAATGTTTCCGGCAATAAGTAGCAGTCGGCTTTTCGAATGGCTTGCAGCCACATAGCCGAGTCGTTATTCTTGCGGATATCGGGGATTTGTATCAATCCGATAACTTCGGCGTCATACATAACGCTCAAGCATCCCGGCCAGCAACAACTCATCATGTCGAACGGTCGCACATGTGCTTTGCCACTAATGTGCAGGCCAATAGGCTTGGAGTCTTCGTCAATCTCTATATAGTCATGATAGGTAAAACTATAGCCGTTCTGCTGCATAAAAGCAATCTGTCGTTCCAGTTTCTCCGGTAACCATAGGTCGTCTGCGTCCAAGAAGGCGATGTATTGGCCTTTAACCTCTCGTAGTGCGCGGTTACGCGTCAAAGCTGCCCCGATATTCTCCTCGTTACGCATATACCGAATCCGTGGATCGTCGAATGTGCGCACGATGGATTGTGTCTCATCCGTAGAGCAGTCGTCCACGATGAGGAGTTCCCAGGCCGTGTAGGTCTGTGCAAGCACACTGTTGATCGATTCGCGAATGAATCGTCCGCAGTTGTAGGTGGGCATTATGACACTAACCAATTCCATCCAGTACTGTGTGTATTGCGCCTAAGAGGCGGGTTATATAAAACCGGAATAGATACGACTTTCCATCACGGTATATGCGCGTATAGGTTCGTATCATTTGCCAGCAGTTTTTTATAGTCTGTTTGTGACTCAACCGATTGGAAGCACTATTGCTTCGCATGCGTCGGTAATACACTGCCTCTTGTGGCGTAAATTGAATAAACTGCAACCTATTGGAGATTTCGAACATGAACAAAGAGTCCTCTCCACTCTGAAATGCCGTATTAAAACGTGTCTGACCGATAATATCCCGGTGGATGAGTTTCATACAAGGTCCGCTGAAATACTTACGGGCTTTATAGAACGGCATCTTTCCTTCTTTCGCATGGCGGTTATACTCCTGCTCAATATAATAGGGTATATAATCAGTCTCATCAGAGAAAGCGCGTGTATAACTGGCTGCGATCGTATCCGGCGTAGCGATTTGTGCCAATTGTTTCAAGTATACATCGGAAACATAGTCGTCATCGTCAATGAACGCGATATATTCTCCTTGCGCTGCATCCAAACCCATGTTGCGTGCGTTGGAAACACCCGGTTGATCGGTTTGGAGCAAACGGATATTGGTAATATGATGCTGCCGTAAATAGTCCTTGATCTGCGTCTGCCAGGGTTCGTCACATCCATTGAGCACAATAATCCCTTCCCATTGCGAAACAGGAAGAGTCTGGGCACGCAAGGTGTCCAAACATTCGAACAAATAGTTCTCGGGACGATATGTGGGGATAATGACGCTTATTTGCATATTATGGCTTTTAGTCGTTCGATTCCGGTGGACAGACCGAATAAGTTGTAGTATTTATCTTGTATTGCGCGGCGCGAACAAGCATCGCTTTGTATGTATTGAATAGCCTGTTTCAACTGAGTACGGAAACTCTCTTCATCGCTATATACATAGAAGAAAGGCTTTTTCGTAAGCGCATCGTATCCGCGTGCGGCGCGCTGGTGCGCCAAGATAGGCTGGCCGTTTCGTAGACCATCCATAATACGCAGTTTGAGTCCTCCTCCGCCATCCATAGGACAGAGATAAATCTTGCTACGCGCAGCTAAGGATTGGATATCTTCCGGATCCGGTGTCAGATGGATACATGGCTGCCGCTTAGCCATTTCGCGGATTTTCTCTGAGGGCTGACGACCCATTAGTTCGATGTGCCATTTCGGGAGCACCTCTCGGAAAACAGGCAGATACGTTTGCTCGAAGCGAAGTAGCGGCGCTTGATTTTGGATATCGGAAAGTGCACAGGTGATTACGGCACTATTTGTGGAAACCTTTTCGTCAACTTGCTGTCGTTCCGATGTCGGTTCAAAGATACCTATCACGTAATTATGGGGATGCGGACCATATTCTTTCTCAAACAATTCCAAATCGTATTGAGTTAGAAACAGATTGATCGATGCTTGCAAATAGCCCTTCTGTTCCCAATAGCGCACAAACCGATCTGTTCTGCCTCGTAATGTGAGAATAGAAGCGCTATCCATCCGATATTCAGGTTCGAAATTATGATGCAGAATAATAGTGCGGATAGGGTATTGCTTGATTTGCGCAAGCACGCCTCCGGCATATAAACCGGTACTGATGACAAGTGTGTCGTAGGTGTCAGGATGCTGTTGGATGGTGCGCACAATAAGTTCTGCCGCGCGGTGTAGATAACCTTTTGGAATACCGAACGCCGCACGCATGAACGAGCGTCCCGGCACATCAATCGTGGTGTACCGATTATCCCGTATATGCGCCTCCGCAGGATGTAGAACGTCTATTTTCCCGGGATACAATGCCAGAAATGCTTCCAGATAGGCTCGGGTACAATACGAGCCACCTCCCGGTTGCAGGATGTTGACATTGGTCGCGTCTATAAGTATTCGTTTGCTCATTGTTTTACTTCGTTGGGAAATAGGCGTTTCGTATTGTGTAATAAGCTTTGCGCAAGGTGTGGTAAAGCCACCTACGCTTCAGTTGCTTGCGATACATTTCGTCTTGTGCGTTGTTGGTGGGTTGCCTCAGGAATCGCCATTCCCACAAACCGGCCAACCATATAGCTTTCAGTTTGCCACATACATGCGTTTGGCGAGTGATAGAATGCGTATTGTCCCGATAGGCAAAAACCACTTCTTGGGTGTTGATCAATCCCTGTTTCTGTGCGGCAGTTAAAGCAGAAATATCGTCACTGGACCACGCATAAGGCAGGTTGTAAAAGCCTCCTTGTGCAATTAGAGCCTCGCGTGAGAAGCAGAAATCACCGATATACTGCGGTCGGTAGGCAAAATGACGCTGATACAACAAACTCATGGCCGATTCCTGCTCAGGACGTTTGTCTAATGTGCGAACGACTTCTCCGTTTTCATCAATGATCTGCGTTAAACCATGCAAAAGCGGGATATTGGGATGGCGTTCAATAAGTTCTGCGTAGGTAGATAAGCAGTTGGGTAATAATAGGTCATCATCGCCCATGCAGATGACATAATCGCCAGAGGCAAGGCTCAAGCAGTAGTTCCATTGCTCCACCAATCGTTTCGCACCGAAATTTGTTGCATTCTGATAGTACCGAATACGCGAATCCGAGTAATGACTGACGACTTCTTCGATATCTTCCGGCGAGGCATCATTAACAATCAGTAATTCCCAGTGTGCATAGGTCTGCGCCAAGACACTTTCGATACATTGGCTTAAGAAGGTACGCTTGTAGGTGGGCAGCAAGATGGAAAAACGGATAGAACTCATACTGTCACCTCCTTTCTGTACGAACTATGACGTATCAGATAATCCATCAGGAATATTCCGTAGAACAGCAAGATGGCGATAATCTGCAGATTCCCCTCGAAGGAATAGTTAAACAGATACATACCTCCCTGCATGCAGACACTCATGGCGAAATAAATCAGAATCAGTCGATGGAAGGGTATTATGTTCGGACCATTCGTTGGTGTGAGTCGCGTGAACAGGATACTGAAGAGGATAAACAGTATAGCCGAGGGTATGAGTCCGAAATCTATCACGAAGTCACCTACGTAAGAGGTGAAAAGCGAATCGTCAATCTCCAAGGCCGGGTAGGCATCGCGTACATCCAATATGCCGTCGGGGGAAGATAGACCCAGCATTTTCTTGAACACATTGCACGTTCTGTCGCCACAACGTCCTCCATCGGCATCGTAGGCGTAATTATTGAAATAATAAGGTGCTTCTCCGATGTAATAGACCAATCCTCCGGACAAACCGCCTTCTTTCTGTCCAAAACGACTGATGGATAGGGCTATAAACGGAATGGAAATGGAAATGGCTAAGATGACTAATATGGAGCGAACCCATTTCTTTGTGCGATCGGAAATCATGGGCTTCAGTGCGACAAAGGCAATGAAGATGTTGATAACAGACATCGTTACCTCTGTGCGTTGACCATTACTCAACGAGAAGAAGGATTTTATTAGGATACATAATCCGAATCCTATCTCAGCCCAACGATACCGGCGTTCTAATGTCAAGTAATAGAAGAACAGGATAAAAGCCAGAGGCGAGAAGACGTTGAAAATGATAGACGGGATGTTGCTAATCGATCCATCGTAAGCGGCTTCAAAACTCTGTGATTCATGATACATATTGGCACCGGCAGCGGAATCGATCATAATCATGCGGATACCTTCTGCCATATGGGTGAAGATATGCGGTATTTGCATCACAGTACACGTGATATAGATAACAGCGAATACATTCAAAATCCCCATGCTGGGTGCTTCTATCTGCTGCACATTATTTTTGTCGTATTGAAGAATAGGATACAATGCGATCCACTCCATCGCAGCCAGATAGAGGAAAGGCAATAAGCGTAGGGGCAGAATGTCTCCGTAGATACGTGTCGGACTGAAGAACCAGAACGCACCGATGATTGGATACAGGATATAACTGAGTAGGGTATAACTGCCAACACCCCAACGACCATCCATTTGTCGCTGGTGGTGGATTAGCATACAGCTGAGCAGCACTATATAGATAATCGTGTACAATATGTCGGTTCCGCTACTTGCCGTCATTTCCCCAAAGTTCTTTAATTACCACACTCGGCCATTTCCAGTTCTGGTAGGCCAACTGGGCAATACCGGGTGCCAAAATCAGTCCCCATATTCCCCAATGCAACGGACCCAAGAAGATCCATAGAAGCAACACGGTTGCCGCTCCGCTCACCAATGAGGGAATGAAGAATGGTATTTTGTTATCCGCCATGATAAAGCCGGCCGATACGGCATGGTTGTGCTCCAAGGCGTTGATAAGCAGTAGAACGCATAGCATGACTATCGGAACAAACGGCGTTTGACTATCGATGAGTTGCAAAGCCCAGTTGCCGAGGAGTATCCATGCCAGGCCGCCAAGAAGGAATATGGTCCATAGGCTGCCGATACACAGGATATAGTATCGTCTTAATCCGATCAAATCGTTCTCTGCACGGCATTGTGCCAGTTTCGGTGTATAAGATTGATAGAAGACTGTTGCACAACGTGCCAGGATATCCATGACCTGGATGGTGATGCCATAACAGGCTATTTGCTCCAAGGTCAGGAAGGCCGAACCGATCAGCAGGGCGGACTTATTTACCAGAAATCCGCCTAATTGCGTCAGGCCGATCTTAATGGCATTGGGTGTGATAGCACCGAATATGTCTTTGGGTTCATCTGCTTCGGCTTCGCGCAGATGTGCCTTGAGTTCGGGAGTGAAAAATACGTGGTACGTCAACAACCGACGAATAATCGTGGCAACCAGTTGTGAAGCCACGATTGCTGTCAGTCCCAAGCCGGCATATATCTGACCGATAGCCAAACTGATATAGACCGTTTGGCCCAGCATGTTGATCTGTTGGATGCGCGTGATGTATCCTTTGCCGGTGAGCAGGGCATCGTAATAGAAGGTGTATAGGTTATAGCAGTTGATAGCAATCAGTAGGATCCAAGCGATGAGTGCGTCTTGTCGGTCGCCGGAATACTTCTGTAAGATGTAATAGAAATATGCCGTTCCTGCGGTGGCCAGGATGCCAAATACCGCCAGAGCTATCCAGCGGTAGAATCGCCGCATGGCTGTGAGCGTACCTTTAAGTAGGCCGTAGTTGACCTGAGCATCGGCAGTCGTATGAGATACACCTTCTTTTTGGAGTGAGTCAACACCTGAGAAGATATAACTGATGTTGCGTGCAAAAGAGGGTCGGAAACCGAAATCGAGCAGAAGTACCAAGAAGGTGATGGTCTGGAAAATATTCCATATACCCACCGTCTCTTGCGGCATTTTGTGCAAGATAAAAGGCAACAGAATCACACCGGCACCAATCATAAAGGCCGTTCCGGCATAACTCCATGCGATCTCACGCTTTCCTATGTGCTCTACTTTTTCGGCCATTGTTTAGCATTCAGCCATCAGTCTCTTCTGAAGATGTCTCGCGTATATACTTTGTCTTTTACGTCGTCGAGTACGGCGTCGTAGCGGTTGGCGATGATCGCCTGGCTGCGGCGCTTGAATTCCGTAAGGTCGTTGACTACTTCGCTACCAAAGAAGGTTGTTCCGTTCTCAAGCGTAGGCTCGTAGATGATGACCTTGGCTCCTTTGGCTTTCACACGCTTCATGATACCTTGGATGCTGGACTGACGGAAGTTGTCGCTATTCGATTTCATCGTCAATCGATAGACGCCTATCGTGCAATCATGTTCTTGCTTGGCATCGAAATCTCCTTTGTGATAGTAATCGTAGTAACCGGCCTTGGCTAATACACGGTCGGCGATGAAGTCCTTGCGCGTACGATTGGACTCGACAATGGCTTCGATCAGGTTTTCCGGTACATCCTCATAGTTGGCCAACAACTGCTTCGTGTCTTTTGGTAAGCAGTAACCTCCGTAACCGAAGGATGGATTATTGTAGTGCGTGCCGATACGCGGGTCGAGACATACACCATCGATAATAGACTGGGTGTCCAGTCCCTTCATCTCGGCGTAGGTGTCGAGTTCGTTGAAATAGCTCACACGTAATGCTAAGTAGGTGTTGGCAAACAGTTTGACAGCCTCGGCTTCGGTGAGACCCATGATACGCACTTCGACGTCCTGTTTGAGAGCACCCTGACGTAGCAAGTCAGCAAACGTGGAAGCTACGGCATACATATGAGTATTGTCTAGGATTGTCCCGACTATGATACGACTTGGATACAGGTTATCATAGAGCGCCTTCGATTCACGCAAGAACTCGGGCGAGAAGAGGATGTTGTCGCAATGGTATTTCTTGCGCACGCTCTCGGTGTAGCCCACAGGGATGGTGGATTTGATGACCATGATGGCATCTTTGTTGACGCGAAGGACGGTCTCAATGACGTTCTCTACGGCCGAAGTATCAAAGTAGTTGCGGCGACTATCGTAGTTGGTGGGGGCCGCAATGACTACATACTCGGCATCCTTGTACGCGGATTCTGCGTCTAGGGTTGCGGTAAGATGGAGTTCTTTTTCGGCCAGGTACTTCTCGATGTACTCGTCCTGGATAGGCGACTGGCGACGATTGATCATATCGACCTTCTCGGGCACGATGTCTACCGCGATAACTTCGTTATGTTGAGCGAGTAGGGTAGCAATACTAAGTCCTACATACCCTGTTCCGGCAACAGCAATCTTCATTTACGATTTACGATTTATGATTTACAATTAGATGTGCTCCTCTACGCCACGGAAGTGGACATTTAGTTCGTGGAGGTGCTCCAGAAGTGTGCCGAGAGGTGTGCCCTTTGTCATTTCAGCGAAAGCATTCACATCTTTCGGGAAGCATTTGCCTCCGTATCCGAATTTACCATCCGGTCCCGGTACATAGGTGTGCGTGTCATTAATGTAGCCGGAAAGAAGGATTCCAGTGTGTACTTTTCGCCAATCTGCACCCATTTGTTCGCAATATTCGCGACAAGCGTTGAAATAAGTTACCTTGTATGCACCGAAAACATTATGCATGTACTTGGTTAGTTCCGCTTCTAACGGAGACATCACAGTGAACTTCTTACCGACGAAGATTTTGGTCAGTAGGTCTTGTGCGCCGGTGAATACCATCGTTTGCTTGTTAAAATCCTCAATAAAGGTGCGCTCTGTCAGAAACTCCGGCATATAGCAAACCTGATGTCCCGTTTCGCGGGAGAGACGTTCGCTTGTGCCAGGAAGAATGGTTGTGCGCACGAAAACAGGCACGTCCGGAAGATTTGTAATCAATTCTTTCATCAAGGTCAAATCTTGTGTTCCGTCTTCCTCAGTAGGGACGTGAATCTGTAGAAAAGCAATATCAATATTGCTCAGATCATCGTTGTAACCTTTTGGCGGGTCGCTAATAAACAACTTACACTCCGGATTGTTGTGCTCAAGCCAATTTTTCAAAGCCCCACCTACAAATCCGCATCCAATAATTCCAATGTTAATCATAGTTTGTATGTGTGTTATGTATTTTTATTCAAAAAAAGCCTGCAAAGGTATAACTTTTTTTTTATATATGCAAGCGCGCGTAAAGAATATTTTAAAAAAAATGCATTTTCTGCCCCCTTTAGGGGCGAATTTGCGTTTTCGTGTTGCAGGTTTCAGTTATTTGTACTACCTTTGCACAGTATTTTGGCATATTATGTGCCTTTTTCGAAAAAATAACAATAAAATTAAATAACATAATGAAGCATTTTAAACTTTGGAATACGCTCTGCGGATGGGTGGTATTTGCCATCGCAGCCGTGACGTATCTCCTGACAATTGAACCGACTGCATCCTTTTGGGATTGCGGCGAGTTCATCTCCAGTGCTTGGAAGTTGGATGTAGGCCATCCGCCCGGAGCACCATTCTTCATGTTGATGGGTCATTTCTTTGCTCTTTTTGCATCGGATGCCAGTCATGTAGCGATGTGCGTAAATGCATTGTCGGCTTTGGCTAGTGCGTTTACTATCTTATTCCTATTCTGGACGATTACTGCGTTGGCAAAGAAATTGGTGCAGCCAGATGAACTATGGAAAGGTATAGCACTTCTTGGTGCCGGAGCCGTTGGCGCGTTGGCTTACACATTCAGCGACACATTCTGGTTCTCGGCTGTAGAAGGCGAAGTATATGCCTCATCTTCTTTGTTTACAGCCGTAGTGTTCTGGCTCATTCTCAAGTGGGACGAACAGGCAGATGAAGAAGGTTCTGACCGTTGGCTGATTGCTATCGCTTATTTGATGGGACTGAGTATAGGTGTTCACTTGCTGAACTTGCTGACGATTCCAGCCATCGTATTGGTTTACTATTTTCGTCGTTACGAGTTCTCGTGGAAAGGCTTGATTTACGCCTTCCTGGCTTCGTGCGCTATTCTGCTCGTGGTTCTTTATGGCATTATTCCGGGCTTCCCGACAGTGGCAGGATGGTTTGAATTGCTATTTGTCAATGCCCTCGGATGTCCGTTCAATACAGGTCTTGCGGTGTATATCATCCTTGCCGTTGCAGCCCTCGTTTGGGCCATCATCGAGACCAACAAAGAGGCATCGAAAACGCGTATGGCCATTGCAGTAACTGCTGCTTTTGCGCTCTCCGGTGCTGCGTTCTTGTTTGAGCAATGGTGGATTGGTATCCTCCTTTCCGGTGCCTTGTTGGCAATTCTGCTCAGCAAGCGTGATCTGATTCCCGCTCGTTGGTTGAATACAGCGACCCTAATGATTGCTGTTATTTTGATTGGTTATAGCAGCTATGCTGCTTTGGTGATTCGCTCGAATGCGGATACGCCGATGGATCAGAACTCGCCGGACAATGTATTCTCGCTCAAATATTATTTGAATCGTGAGCAATATGGCGATCGTCCGTTGTTCTACGGACAGACCTACAATGCGCCTGTTGAATTGCGCATCGAAGGACAAATGTGTATCCCTGTGGAAAAACAGGGGCATGCGCAATATGCTCCCGCGCCCAAAGTGGAAGGTGAGAAAGACCATTATGTAATCACGGGGTACAAATCCTCGTATGTTTACATGAAGCAGTTCTGTATGCTTTTCCCGCGTATGTATTCGCCACAGGATAGCCATGTTCAGGCATACAAGGAGTGGGCAAATGTCAAAGGGCGTCGAGTTCGTTATGACTATTGCGGGCAACAGAAGACAGAGTATTGTCCTACGTTTGGAGAGAACTTGCGTTTCTTCTTCCGCTATCAGGTCAATTTCATGTATTGGCGTTATTTCATGTGGAATTTTGCCGGTCGTCAAAATGATTTGCAATCCTATGGTGATATTACAAAGGGTAACTGGATTTCTGGTATTCCGTTTATTGATAATGCAATGCTCGGAGACCAATCGCTTCTGCCAACTGAACTTAAGGAGAATAAAGGACATAATGTCTATTATCTCTTGCCATTACTCCTTGGCGTAATCGGTATTGTATGGCAATGTTCCAAACGCAATCAGGAAGGTCAGGCAGTAGGATGGAAGAATTTTACCTTGACATTCTTGCTGTTCTTCTTGACAGGTCTCGCCATCGTGATGTATCTGAACCAAACACCTTATCAGCCGCGTGAACGAGACTATGCGTATGCGGGTTCGTTCTATGCGTTCTGTATCTGGATTGGATTGGGTGTGTTGGCCTTGATTGATTGGCTGAATAGTGCATTAAAAACAAAGGTTGGCAAGACCATCGTGGCAGTACTGGCTTCGTTGCTTTGCTTAGGAGTTCCCGCACTAATGGCACAACAGAACTGGGATGATCACGATCGTTCGAAACGCTATTCGTGCCGCGATTTTGGTGCTAACTACCTGAAATCGTGCGAGACGCAAGCTATCTTGTTCTCCAATGGTGATAACGATACCTTCCCATTGTGGTACAACCAAGAGGTAGAAGAAGTAGGAACAGATCTGCGTGTCTGCAACCTATCGTATCTGCAAACGGATTGGTATATATCGCAAATGAAACGTCCATACTATGGGTCTGAGGCTCTGCCGATCTCATGGGAATACAAAGATTTCATGCCGGGCAAAAACGAAATTGCCCGTGTAGATAACCGTTTGGGACAACCAATCTCGGTAGAGAAAGCATTTGCTTTCTTCCGTTCGGATGATCCGCGTACACAAACTCGTGAAGGAGAAAATTATTTGCCATCTGATCAACTCTATGTGGAGACACCGGATGGTCAGCAGATTTTCTTCCAGAAACGACGTATGTACACTCGTTCGCAAATGATGATTATGGAGATGCTGCAACAGAATCAATGGAAACGTCCAATGTATTTCTGTGCAACAGTCGGCAATGACTATTATCTTGGTTTGGAGCCGTGGATGGAACTAACCGGTTTAGCCTACCAAATCACTCCAGTTCGTAGCCAGAACGGCCAACCGCGAGTTAATGCAGAAAAGATGTACGAGAACATGATGCATAAGTTTGCCTATGGCAATATGAATCTGCCGGGCATCTACATTGACGAAAACCTGATGCGTATGTGTCGCACACATCGTATGATGTTTGCCGAGTTAGCCGAAGAGTTGATTCGCACCAATCAACGTGACAAAGCGCTAGAAGTATTGGATTTTGCAGAAGAGCAATTACCAGGCTACAATATCCCGTACGATTATACATCGGCTACGATGGCATCTATGTACTTTACGTTGGGCGAAAACGAGAAGGGATTGGCTATTATGGATAATGTGGCTAATACCTGCGTCGAATATCTGCGTTTTGCACAATCGCTCAATCGTCGTCAACGCGAAGTGATGGAACCAACTTCCGGTCGTGAAGCGGCAATCCTCAGTTTCGTACTGCAGACTTGCGAACGTTACGGCCAGAATGAGCTAGTAGATAAGTATTATCCTGAATACGCACAATATGTTAACAACCGTTAATAGAATACCAGTTTTGCTGCTAACCGGTTATCTGGGTAGCGGCAAAACAACGCTACTGAATCGTATCCTGGCCAATCGGCAAGGAATTCGCTTTGCTGTTATTGTTAACGATATAGGCGAAGTGAATATAGATGCGTCGCTCATTCAGCAGGGCGGAGTAGTCAGTCAGAAAGATGACTCGCTTATCGCTCTGCAGAATGGCTGCATCTGTTGCTCGCTCAAGATGGATTTGATTGCGCAGTTACATGAACTGGTTGCACAAAAAGCCTACGACTATATCGTGATTGAGGCCAGTGGTATCTGCGAACCAGGTCCGATAGCACAAACTATCTGCTCATATCCGGAAATGGTTCCGCAGTTTGCACGAGACGGTATTCCTGCCATAGACTGTATATGCACCGTTGTGGATGCGCTTCGTCTGCGCGATGAGTTTGCCAATGGCGATTCTCTAGGCCACGTAACCAAAGAAGAGGATTTGGCAGCACTGGTAACTGAGCAAATTGAGTTTTGCAATATCATCCTACTGAACAAGGCTGCGGAGGTAAGCGAAGAGGAATTGAACCATATTAGAGCCATTATTCGCGCAATCCAGCCAAAAGCTGAAATCATAGAGACCAACTACTGTGACGTAGAGTTTGAGAAGATACTGAATACGGGTCTGTTTGACTTTGACCGCGTAGCTACTTCGGCCACATGGATTAGCGAAATAGAAGATGCCAGTCATCATCATGAGCATCACCACCATCACGATGACGATGATGATGACGATGAACACGAAGAGCACGAACATAATCATGGCGATGAATATGGCATCGAGACGTTTGTCTATTATGCGCGTCGTCCGTTCGATCTAGGACTGTTCGATGAGTTTGTTGCGGCACATTGGCCAAAGAATATCATTCGTTGCAAGGGAATGTGTTATTTCTCGGAGGAGTATGACATGTGTTATCTCTTTGAACAGGCAGGACGTCAGTTCAATCTGCGCAAAGCGGGCGAATGGTTTGCCACGATGCCAGAAGAGGAACTGAAGCAACTGATGGCCGAAGATGCACAATTGCGCGCTGACTGGGACGAACAATATGGCGATCGTATGCAGAAATTGGTCTTCATCGGTCAGCATTTGGACAAAGAAGCATTAACGAAAGCATTAGATTTTTGTTTGCAATGAGAAGAATCAACAATCCATGGACATCGATGCCCGACTACAACTGTTTCGGTTGTTGTCCGACCAATCCCATAGGAACGCAAATGCGATTTTTTGAGGATGGCGATGACATCGTATCCATCTGGCGTCCTACGCAGAACCACCAGTCGTGGATAAACACCTTGCACGGTGGAATTCAGGCTGTGTTGCTAGACGAAGTATGTGGGTGGGTAGTGTTCCACAAACTGCAGACTGCGGGAGTGACTGCCAAAATGGAGATGCGTTATCACAAACCCGTATCGACATTGCAAGAATATATCAAACTGCGTGCCTTCTTAAAGGAAATGCGTCGCAATGTGGCTATAGTGCAAGGCGAACTCTATAGCGCAGACGGGGAATTGCTATGCGAATGTCTCTGTACCTATTTTACTTTCCCGCAAGAGAAAGCTAAAGAAACGATGGGATATGTGGCAAGCACGACCGATGAGCATGATTATACCTGGGAAGAAGCACTGCAAATCATCTAAATACGGATTTAATACAAACGAAAAATACAAATAGTATGGCAAAAATAGCACTAATAACCGGTATTACGGGACAAGATGGTTCTTACTTGGCAGAGTTTCTGCTAGAAAAAGGCTATGAGGTTCATGGTATGATTCGTCGTAGTTCGGTGGATTATCGCGAACGTATCGCGCATCTGGAAGGTAAACCTCATTTCCACTTGCATTATGCAGATATGGGCGACTCTATGTCGTTAGTTAAACTAGTGGGAAAAGTTATGCCGACAGAGATCTACAATCTGGCAGCGCAGAGTCATGTGCAAGTGTCGTTCGATGCTCCGGAGTTTACGGCCGATGTAGATGCCGTAGGCGTTCTGCGTGTCCTGGAAGCTGTGCGTACTAACCATTTGGAGAACACGTGCCGTATTTATCAGGCATCAACAAGTGAACTATATGGCAAAGTGGAGGAAATACCGCAATCGGAAACAACTCCTTTCCACCCGTATAGCCCGTATGGCGTTGCGAAACTATACGGTTATTGGATTGTAAAAGAATATCGCGAGGCATACAATATGTTCTGCTGCTCGGGTATCCTATTTAACCATGAGAGCGAACGTCGCGGCGAGACTTTTGTTACCCGTAAAATCACATTGGCAGCGGCGCGTATTGCTCAAGGTAAGCAAGATTGTTTGTTTTTGGGCAACCTGGATTCGCTTCGCGATTGGGGCTATGCCAAAGATTATGTGGAATGTATGTGGCTCATCTTGCAACACACTACTCCTGAGGATTTCGTAATTGCTACGGGCGTGCAACATTCCGTACGTGAATTTGCTACTTTGGCTTTCCGTCATGCGGGAATTGAACTGCGTTGGGAAGGCAAAGGACTGGACGAGAAAGGAATTGATACGAAGACAGGAAAAGTAGTGGTGGCTGTCAGTCCCGATTTCTATCGTCCTACGGATGTGGTGAACCTATTGGGAGATCCGAGCAAAGCAAAACGAGAGTTGGGATGGAATCCGCAGCGCACGAGTTTTGAGCAACTAGTGGAACTGATGGTAAAACACGATATGCAGAAAGTGACGAACGAACGCGTAAGTGAATTGTCGCACGAACGTAAAGTGAATCTGGCCGAGTTCCTCGAGAAAGGTATTGACAAGTAAAAACGAATATTGCGCTCGTGATTATCTCGTGATTGTCTCGTGATTGTCTCGTGATTGTCTCGTGATTGTCTCGGTAGTAAATCGCGTATATATACATAGTATATATAAAAATGCAGTTTTTGAACCCATAAAAAAAGACCATGGAATTAGACTCAAAAATATATGTAGCAGGTCATCGTGGAATGGTAGGTTCGGCCATTGTGCGTGAATTGCAACGCCAGGGTTATACGAACATCATCACTCGTACGCATAAGGAACTGGATTTGTGCCGTCAAGAGGATGTGGAAGCATTTTTTGCGGCGGAAAAGCCGGAATATGTATTTTTGGCAGCGGCCAAAGTTGGAGGCATTGTGGCTAATCAGAATGCGCTTGCCGACTTTATGTACGACAATATGATTCTGGAGATGAATGTTATTCACGCTGCGTGGAAAAACGGTTGCAAGAAATTGGAGTTTCTAGGAAGCAGTTGTATTTATCCTCGTTTGGCTCCACAACCGATGAAGGAAAACTGTCTGTTGACCGGAGAATTGGAGAAAACCAACGAAGCGTATGCTTTGGCAAAGATAAGCGGATTGAAATATTGCGAATTCCTGAATAGGCAATACGGCACAGATTATATTTCGGTGATGCCAACTAACTTATACGGTCCGAACGACAATTATCATCCGGAACATAGTCATGTGTTGCCTGCGTTGATACGACGTTTTCATGAGGCGAAAGAGAGTGGAGCTGAAAGTGTGACCTGTTGGGGAACCGGTTCGCCGCTGCGCGAATTTCTCTATGTGGACGATTTGGCCAATCTGTGCGTATTTCTGATGAATAACTATTCGGGCAACGAAACCGTAAATGCAGGAACTGGCAAAGAGCTGACTATCAAACAGTTGACTGAACTAGTAGCGAAAGTAGTAGGATATAAAGGGCGCATAGAATGGGATACTACTCGTCCTGATGGCACGCCACGCAAATTGCTAGATGTTAGCAAAGCCACATCGCTCGGATGGACATACAAAACAGAACTAGAAGACGGTATACGCTTGGCCTACAAAGATTTTTTGGAGAACCCAATGCGAGCAGAAAGATAATGCGGGACTTTAGTTTGGACATATATCGCGAGTTGTTGGAGTCGTTTCAACGCAAAGGTTATGAATTGATAACCTATGCGGACTATTGTCACGGCCGACGACCGGAGCAATATGTCATTCTGCGTCATGATGTGGATGCTCGTCCGCAAAACAGCCTGAAGACTGCACAAATAGAGCACTCGATTGGCGCGAAGGCAACCTATTATTTCCGCGTGGGGAAAGAATCGAATCAACCGGAGATAATTCGTTCGATAGTCAAACTGGGGCATGAGATAGGTTATCATTACGAGGATTTGGCTTTGTGTAAGGGGAAGATAGATGCTGCGTATGACCATTTCCAAACGTGGTTGGAGTATTTCCGTTACTATTATGCAGTGGAAACTATCTGTATGCATGGCGCGCCTACGAGTCGCTACGATGGTCGCAAACTATGGGAGAAATATGATTACAAGGCACTGGAGATAGTTGGCGAACCATACTTAGACACCGATTTTAGTGATGTGCTATATCTAACGGATACCGGTCGTTGTTGGGATGGATACAAAGTGTCTGTGCGCGACAAAATACCTGAGTATCAGGACGTTTGGACCAAACAGGGCCTGACATTCCATACCACGGAGCAACTATTGGAAGCCTTGGCGACTAATCGTCTGCCACAACATATTATGCTGACAACCCATCCTCAACGATGGACCAACCAGGTTGTACAATGGTGGAAAGAACGCCTACTACAAACATTGAAGAATATAGTAAAACGAATATGGATACACTTAATTTCGCATTAATTGGCGCTGCAGGATATATCGCCCCGCGACATATCAAGGCCATTGCCGATACAGGCAACAACCTGATGGTGGCGTACGACAAATTTGACAGCGTAGGACGTCTGGACAGTTCGTTCCCTAATTGCTCGTTCTATACAGAGAATGAGCAGTTTGACCGTTTCTGCTCCAAACAGATGCGTACGGAACATCCATTGCACTGGGTGTCTATTTGTACGCCTAACTATACGCACGACGCGTTTATTCGCTATGGTTTGCGTCTGGGCTGCAATGTGATATGTGAGAAACCGCTTGTTCTGAATCCGTACAACATTGATAACCTTTTGGAATTGGAAGAAGAAACGGGACACCAGGCATACACGATTCTCCAACTGCGTTTGCACGATAAGATTCGTGCGCTGAAACAGAAAGTGGAGCAGGGTGATCCGAAAAAGATATATGATGTGGATCTGACCTATATCACCAGTCGTGGCAACTGGTATTACGCCAGTTGGAAAGGCGATGTTCGTAAATCAGGAGGCATAGCCACTAATATCGGAGTGCATTTCTACGACATGTTACAGTGGATTTTTGGTCCGGTGAAGCAAAACATAGTGCATGTTATGTCGTTTGATCGCGTAGCGGGATACTTGGAACTAGAGAAAGCGCGCGTGCGTTATTTCCTTAGTATCAATGCCGATTGTCTGCCCGAGAATGCGGTTCAAGGCGAGAAACGCACATATCGCACACTGAATATCGATGGCGAGGAGTTTGAGTTCTCGCAGGGCTTTACAGAATTGCATACGGAGAGTTATCGCCAGATTCTGTCCGGAAACGGTTTCCGCATCTCTGAGGCTCGTCCATGCATTGAGACAGTGACACAAATTCGTCATGCAGAACCGATTGGTCTGGTTGGCGATTATCATCCTTTAGCTAAATTACCATTGAGTCCTCATCCTTTCGGTTGGGACGATAAACGATAGTATGAAGAGAACGAAATTTATAGTATTACTGGCCTTGCTTTCCGCTATGTTGGCTTCGTGTGTAACCGCACGAAAAGTCAACTATATGCAAGCGCCAGACAAGCAAATCCCCAGTTATGCGGACACATTGAGTTTTGAGGATTATGAGTTGCGAATAGGAGACAGGCTGTATGTATATGTCTATTCGCTTGATGAAAATGTGTCTAAAATGTATAATGCGGGAGGGACAGGAAGTAACATTCGCCAACAAATGAGCGTGGGAACAATGAGTGGTTCTTACGACTTGTACACCTATCTGGTGGATGATAATGGTGAGATTGATTTTCCGACAGTTGGCAAGGTTTACGTGCGTGGTTTGACCACTCGCGATGTGAAACACAAACTGGAAGAAGAGTTGGGCAAATTGCTTCAGGAAATTCCCGGTTATTCGACAGTATCGGTGGAAGTGAATATCGTCAATCGTAGTTTTTCGATTATCGGAGCACAAAGTGGGCGTTATGCTATCAACAAAGAGAAGATGACCATCTTCGAAGCTCTAGCTATGGCAGGCGATTTAGGAGAATTTAATAGTCGAAAGGAGATTAAATTGGTTCGCGAGAAAGAGGGCGTAACCACTATTAAGACTTTTGATGTGCGTTCGGAGGATATCGTAAACTCTGAGTTCTACTATATTGAGCCGAATGACATTATCTATATTCGCCAGATACCAGGCTACAGTTTCGGTATTAATTCCGCTTCTACGGCTTTGGGGATTTGTGCTACGACGATTTCGTTTGGGGTGCTCATATACTCAGTTGTTCAAACTGGTATAAACCATGTTAATAAATATTATCCCCAAACTAGTGGTGAAACTAATTCGGAAGGAGGCAATTAACCATGAGAAAGATTCTATACATATTCCTCTCGCTCATGGCAATATGCCTGACGAGTTGTTACAGTCATCGCGTGATAGGTTATCTGCAAGAACCGACAAAGGCCAACAAGTTGCCGGTGTATGATTCTGCAGCCTACGAACCCTACCGTATACGCGTTAACGATGAGATTATCTATCGCCTCATTACACTAGATGAGACAATCTCCAAATCATTGTCGGCCAATAATTCTACAGCCGGTCAGTACGCCAATTCCTATCGTGTTTATTCGGATGGAACGGTGGATCTGCCATTCCTGAAACCTCTGCATATTGCAGGTTTGACCGAACAGGAAGCGCAAGACACATTGCGTGCGGCCTTTAGGGAAATAATACCGGATGCGGATGTCAAATTGGCCATCTACAACAAGTATTTCTCGGTAGTCGGTGATGCTAAGGCAGGGCGTTACTACATCTACAAGGAGAAAATGAATATTTTCCAAGCCTTGGCGATGACTGGCGATGTGATGAATAGCGGCGACCGTCGTCATATACGCATTATTCGTCCTCGCGATGGCGGTCAAGAACCGGAGATACTGGAGTTTGATATTCGAACCAACTCTATCATAGATTCGAAGTATTACTACGTCTATCCGAATGATGTGATATATGTGGCTCGTACTAAATCGAGTTTCTACAAAGTTCCTACCTACACGGGATTCTTAGGCTTGATAACTAGTAGTGTGGCTCTGCTAACATCGGTACTTAACTACGTGGCTTATATATACAAATAAGACTATGGATAACAATAATCAATATTACGCTCCCGCGGGCAATAATCAGTATTATCAGCCTGCAGGTAACAACAACTATTACCAGGGAAATCAACAGTATTACCAGCAAGATCCTCAACAGGAAAACAACGAAGAAGGTTCGTTGAGTTTTAATCCAGTGGAGTGGTTCTTTACCTTCTTGCACTATTGGTATTTGTTCGTCATTGCATTGGCAATTGCGTTAGGCTTGGCTATGCTCAAGAACCGTAGGTGGATTCCTACGTACTACTCGCAAGGAACAATCGTCATCAAAGAGAGTGGTACGTATGGTGGATCTGCATCGGCTTTGATGCAAGGTTTTGGCGTGGATGCAGGTTACAAGAATGTCAACAACCAGATGATTATGCTCGGGTCTTACGACCTTATGTGTAGAGTGGTTGACTCGTTGCCATTCATGCAAGTAGAGTATATCACGCAAGGGCGTTTTAAGACTCGTCAGCTCTATCGTCAAACGCCGATGGTGATTGAGCCCGCGCGTATTGAGCAACGAGCTTACGACGTGCTTTATATGGTGAATATTCTCAGCGATGGCACGCTACATATTTCGTCCACGAATGAATCGATGCCATTGGAACTGGATGCGCATTATGGTAGTCCTATTTCGTGCGAGCTGTTTGATATAACTATTTGGCCAACGGAGTTTATGGTTAGTTCGGGAAAGATTTATTTCCGTTTCCGTACACATGATTCGTTGGTAGATGAGTTTATGGGGCGTTTGCAACTCTCGTTTGTGACCGAAGGTTCCACTGTATTGGCTCTTTCTCTTGTGAGCGAGACACCTCAACGTGACTGTGAGTTCCTAGACAAATTGGCAGAGATATACTTGCTGCAGAATCTGGAACAAAAGAATGAGGTAGCAGAGAACTCTATCCGCTTCATCAGCGAGCAATTGGAGAATCTGCAAGCGTCGTTGCAAGTATCGGAAGGAGCAATGACAGACTTCCGTCAGGAGAATAAGTTTGTTGATGTCAATTCGTACGCGGGCCAGTTGATGGGACGTATTGCCGAATATGACCAACAACAGATGGCTTTGCGTCTGCGTGAGACATATTTTGACTACCTCATCAATTATATTCACCAGAATATTGAGGCAGGGGCTGTAATCGCGCCATCTTCGCTTGGCCTGAATGAGCCGATGCTGATGACTCTGGTTCAACAGTTGAACGATTTGCGTATTCAGCGCGGTGAGTTGACAGAGAAGAATGTTTATTACGCGAAGTACACCAAGGATATTGAGAATGTGAAGACCGCGATAGAAGAGGTGGTACATTCTATGCGCGCATCGTTGGAGATAGAGAAAACGGATCTGAAGAATCGTTATGCTGAAGTAGAGAAAGCTATCAAGTCGTTGCCGGAAAAGGAATTGCAGATGGTTGCTATCGAACGTAATTATCGTATTGACGATAACTACTACACCTTCTTCCTGCAGAAACGTGCGGAGGCAGAGATTCAAAAGGCTAGCAACACGCCTGACAATAGCATTCTGGATAAGGCGCGTACAACGGCCGTGATGAACTCAAAGGAAAAGCAGAAAACAACTACGACCTATCTGCTAGTTGGCTTCTTGATTCCATTCTTGCTGATTATCTTGAGTGAATTGCTGAACAATAAGATTCGCTCTCCGAAGGAAGTAACCAAACTGAAGACTTTCCGCCTGATAGGTACATTGCGTCACGCAAAGAGCCAAAATCCTACGTTGGTACGTTCTTCGCCTCGTTCTAGCTACGCGGAAATGCTACGAGCTATTCGTACGCGTCTTGAATTCTTACTTCGCCGTAAGACCAATATGATGATTTGCGTCACTTCTACCGAATCTGGTGATGGTAAGACATTCTTGTCAACCAACTTGGCTTCGCTCTATGCGATGACAGGCAAGAAAACATTGCTGATTGACTTGGACCTTCGTAAACCGAATATTCACACTAAACTAGGTTTGGAGGGTGGAGAAGGTATGTCCAATTACTTGATAGGTGAGTGCACTCTAGATGAAGCGTTGGTAACCGATACACAGTTTGGATTTGATTTCTTACGTGCGGGAACTATTCCTCCAAACCCCGGAGAATTGGTTCATACGGATAAATTAGCCCAATTGATGGCTGATTTGCGCGAGAAATATGAGTTTATAGTAATCGATACATCGCCTATTGGTCTAGTGCCTGATGCGTATGCGATGATTGAGCATTGCGATATCTGCTTGTTCGTAATCCGTTGTATGCAGACTAATAAATCCTTCTGCCGTCAGACCTTGGAGCAAATGACTGAGGTGGTAGATAATCCGGATAAGGTACAGATAGTATTGTCGGATATCCCGACCGAAGGTCGTCACTCGTACGGTTCTGGTTACGGTTACGGTTATGGCGGTTATGGCGGTTACGGTTATGGCCACTTTGGTTATGGTGGTTATGGCGGTTACGGCTATGGCTACGGAGAGAATAACTCTAAAGCAAAGCATTACGGCAAATTGTACGGTATGATTTATGGCCGCTTGCTGAAGGACGATAAGGCCTATCGTGCATACAACTATTATCATCACGAAGAGGATGATGAAACGGCTACAGAGAAATAATGTTAGTCGTTAGAAATTGGAGGGGATGCAGAAATGCATCTCCTCTTTTGTTATGGGATGCGTGAAGCGTATTTCCGCGGCATGAAGCATTAGTCTAGAAGCAGCCTCTCCGTATAATCGGTCGCCAATGATTGGAGCATTTAATCCTTGCGGGTGGGCCGCGTGCACGCGCAACTGGTGCGTGCGTCCTGTGCGCGGGAACATATCTATTAATACGGTGCCATTAGAACGGCGTTCGCGTACCTTGTAATAGGTGATGGATGGTTTACCGTGCTCAAAATCAACCATTTGGCGTGGTCGGTCGAACGGATTGGGTAGTAGCGGCAACTCAATGGCGCCTTCTTTTGGAATGTTTTCTCCGCGACAAACGGCTTCGTAGCGTTTGAGAATGTCACGGCGTTGAAAATAGGCCTGTAGCGTTTTGTAGGTATCTGCCGTTTTTGCGAGTACTACCAGGCCACTGGTGTCTTGGTCCAAACGATGTGCAGGCAGAATAGGGTAGCCGCGTTGTTTAGTCAAGAGACCGGCCAATGATGGTTCGTCGTTTTTGCCCGGAACAGTTAATAAACCGGCAGGTTTGTTCGCGACAATGAGATAATGATCCTCAAAGAGGATGGGGATATCTTCAACGCGGAATATCTGGCGGTTATTTGTCAGCCCTTCAATCGTCAATCCTTCTATGCCCTGCAACATGTGCCGCAAAATAGGGACACAACGCCCGGAACAAGGAGCGTAGAAACAGCCTTCTCTGCGCAGTTCGTTTTGCGGCGAAGCGCCTACCCAGAACTCTGCGAGTGCGATGGGTTTTAGGCCGTTGGATAAAGCAAACTGGAGCAGTTTTGGCGCGCAACACTCGCCTGCACCGCTAGGTGGCAGTGTGGCTTCTGCAGCCGTTTCTTTTTTGTGGGATGTGTTACTAAACCACTCCTCCGGAGTGACGATTGGCTTTTCGTTGGCAAAAATATCCAATAGATTGCGTGCTTCTCCGCGTCCGTTAAGCAAGTTGTATTGCGCGAAGAGCAGTCGTTGTAGGCGTTGTGAATCGGCCTTGTTTGTACCAACGGGTGGAGTGGGCATGTCATAAACAGGAGGAACGAAGCCATCATGCGTGTAGCTGCCATCCAACATGGCCGAGAAAGCAGACAGATAATACAGTTCATCCGTTGACGTTTTGACGATCAAAATACCGAACATCTTGCCGCACCTATGCAATTCGCTCTCAGGGTGCATGTGCATATAGGCATGAACCGTATTGATGACTTCCTGCGAAGCAGAGTGCACATCGTGGCCGATATGTAACATGGAATGGTCCATAGTCGGTGCAAAGGTACAAAAAAAAACTGAACTGGACAAGAAATCTTAATAAAAGTACATTTTTTGAGGTCGAAAATGTCAGGTAGTGCTCTCGTTTCTGTCTCGGTAAAGTCTCGTTCAAACCACGTTATACTCCCGTAAGGTCAAAATCTTAATCAGAGTACATTTTTGTGAGGAGCAAATTAGGGCCAGAAAAAAGGTCGAATTTCGTAAAATTTAGCAAATTACAAAATAAAATTCATTTTATTTGCATATTTAGATTTTTTTTTGTAACTTTGCAGCCGAAATTGCGCAATATGTGTTAACGAAACGTATTAGTCATTTTAAGGTCATATAAAGATTATGCAAACAGCTTTTGATAACGAGAAGTACATCCGAATACAATCGGAGCACATCCGCGAGCGAATCGCACAGTTTGGTAACAAACTTTACCTCGAGTTAGGCGGCAAACTCTTCGACGACATGCATGCCAGTCGAGTGTTGCCGGGCTTCCTGCCTGATAGCAAATTGCGGATGTTAGAGCAGCTACGTGACTCGCTCGAGATAGTGATTGTTATCTCTGCGTTGGATATTGAGCGAAACAAAGTGCGTCAGGACCTAGGTATTACCTATGATGAGGACGTGTTGCGTTTGCGCGATGAGTTCACTCAGCGTGGTTTTCTCGTTTCGTCGGTCGTTATCACTCATTACACGGGTCAGCGTTCGGCTGATGCGTATCGTCAGCGCCTGGAGCGCAAAGGAATACGCGTGTATTACCACTATACCATCGAAGGCTATCCGCATAACGTGGATCTGATAGCTTCGGACGAAGGTTTTGGTCATGACGATTTCATCGAGACGACTCGTCCGTTGGTGGTTGTTACGGCACCGGGACCCGGTAGTGGTAAGATGGCTGTTTGTCTTAGTCAGCTCTACAACGAACAGCGCCATGGGCACGAAGCGGGATATGCGAAGTTTGAGACGTTCCCTGTATGGAACTTGCCTCTCAAGCACCCGTTGAATATTGCTTATGAAGCAGCCACGGCCGATTTGCAGGATGTGAACATGATTGATCCGTTCCATCTGGAAGCATACGGCAAGACTGCGGTTAATTACAATCGCGACATAGAGATCTACCCTGTGCTAGATGCATTGTTTACATCTATCTACGGTCAGAATCCGTACAAGTCGCCTACTGATATGGGCGTGAATATGGTTGGATTCTGCATCAGCGATGACGAAGCAGTGCGCGAAGCTAGCAAACAGGAGATTATTCGTCGTTATTTCCAAGCTCTTTGCCATTTGGCTAATGGGGCAGTGAATGATGCCGAGATAAAGAAACTGGCTCTATTGCAGCAGCAAGTAGGAATCAACACTGCTTATCGCAAGACTACGGTGGCCGCGCGAGAACGCCGCGCCTTGACCGGCGCGTTGCATGATGGCGCATTTGCTCACGCTGCAGCCATCGAGTTGCCGAATGGCAAGATTATTACAGCAGAGGCAGGTGAACTATTAGGCTCTTCCGCAGCTTTGTTGCTGAATGCGATGAAAGAACTGGCGGGAATAGACCACGCTCTGCGATTGATTCCGGAGAATATCATTGAGCCTATTCAGCGGATGAAAATCGATTACTTGCACGGCCAGAATCCTCGTTTGCATACAGATGAAGTGCTTGTGGCGCTGTCGGTTCTTTCGCTCAATGATGAAAATTGTCGCCGAGCACTCGAGACTTTGCCGCAACTGAAGGGCTGTCAAGCGCACTCTACGGTCATGCTTAAGGAAGTAGATTGGCGGACGTTTAAGAAACTAGGTATTGACTTAACTACTGATCCGGCAAAGAAATAAAGTATGGATAGGTATTCGTTCGGTCGGATGATGAAGCGTTTGCTTCATTTGCATTATGATGTGCAAGTGACAGGCGAAGAATTTCTGCACGATGGTGCGATCCATTTGGTCATGCCTAACCATACGGCTTATGTAGATCCGTTGATATTGTTTTCCGAATTCTGGTGGTTGCCTATACGTCCTATGACTGACGAATTATTCATGCGCCACAGGCTGTACGGGCGTATTATGCGAATGGCTGATGCTATCGAAGTTCCGGACCTAAATAAGAGCCAAATGACGCGCGAAGAGGGTGTTCAAGCAGCCGGAAAGCTCAGTCGCATAGCTATTGACAGTCTGGCAAAAGGTAAAGAACTTTGCTTCTATCCGTCCGGGCACGTCAAATTAGTGGATAGGGAAGTGATTGGCAATCGACGTATGGCGTACGAAGTATGCCGTGAATTGCCTGATGGGGTGCGAGTCATTCTTTGTCGCATGCGAGGCTTGGAAACCAGTTGTTGGAGCAAGCTGAAACCCAAGAAATGGAAATGGCGTCGAACGGTGACTATGGTTTTTGAAGACCACACCGATGATGTGCGCCGATGGGCAAAGACACTTGACAAGAGAACTTTTAACCAGCAATTAGAAAATTGGTATAACCAAAATATTGAATAATAAATGAATTGTATCGTTCCCGACATACGCCAACTGAAACACTTTATCGCAGCTATGCGTGCCATCGTGTTTCCTGAGTATTACCCTGTGACGGAAGACCCGGTAGAGACGCTTCGTACTATCTTGCGTTGCCAACTTTCAACTGTTCTTGCCGACCAAGAAGAGCAATTGACGGAAGCGTTTGTTGCTCAATTGCCGGAAATTATTCGTTTGCTAAAAACGGATGTAGAGGCCGTGTTGCACAATGATCCTGCCGTGACCGACCGTGGAGAAGTGATTCTCTGCTATCCGTTGCCCAACGTGATGATTCACTATCGCACGGCTCATGCCTTGTATCAACTAGGTATTCCTCGTCTGCCGCGAATGTTGACAGAGATGGCGCATAGCCGTACGGGAATCGATATTCACCCGGCTGCGCAGATTGGCGAGTATTTCTGTATCGACCATGGCACGGGTGTGGTGATTGGTGAGACAACTATTATTGGCTCTCATGTCGTTCTCTATCAGGGTGTTACGTTAGGAGCCAAGAATTTCGAATACGATGAGGAGGGTAGGCCAATCGATTTGCCACGTCACCCGATATTGGAAGACCATGTGACCGTATATTCCAACACATCTATTTTGGGTCGTGTGCGTATCGGGCATGACACGATTATTGGTGGTAACGTTTGGCTCACGCAAGATGTGCCCGCCAATTCCACGGTTCTTCAATCGACACCAGAGGTGAGATTATATACCAACCACTAACCATGACAGACGAAGAGATTGAGCGCCGAGTAACCAAGGCGCAAGAACTATTCAAACAAGGTTTCAATTGTTCGCAGTCGGTTTTTGCTGCTTGCGCGGACATATACGGCATCGCTGATGAACAACAGGCATTGCGCCTAGCGGCTTCTTTCGGCGGAGGTATTGGCCGTATGCGTATGGTGTGCGGCGCTGCCAGTGGCATGTTTATGCTTGCGGGCTTGGAGAATGGTTCGGCCACGCCTCATGACACTGACGGCAAGATGGCCAATTATGCGTTTGTACAACAATTGGCGGGCGAATTCAAGAATACCTACGGTAGTCTGATTTGTGCGGAATTGTTGGGATTGGCGCCTAAAGGCCAATGCCCTGCTCAATTAGATTTGGATCCGCGGCCGGCAGAGCGTACGCCAGAGTATTATGAAAAGCGTCCTTGCAGTGAAATGGTGGCAGAGGCGGTGCGCATTTATCTAAAGAATCTAAAATCATAAATATGAAATATTTTCTAGCTATCATAGGTGGCGGCCCTGCAGGTTATACGGCTGCAGAGAAGGCCTCAAAAGCAGGCAAAGACGTAGTGCTGTTTGAGCAAAATGCCGTGGGTGGAACATGCTTGAATGTGGGATGTATTCCGACTAAGTCGCTTTTGTATGGCGCGAAGCAGTATTACAACGCCACGCATGCTCAGAAATACGGTGTGACGGCCGAGAACGTAGTCTTCGACTACGCAGCTATGCAAAAACGCAAAACGATTGTTGTCCGCAAACTGGTGGCAGGTATCAAGCAACGCCTGAATAATGAGCATTGCACGTTGGTTGCGGGCGAAGCGAAGGTGCTCGGTCGTACAGATGAATTGGTGACTATTGCATGTGGAGATCAAGTCTATGAGGCTGATAATCTGCTGATTTGTACAGGTTCAACCAATTTTGTGCCGCCTATTCCAGGCATCAAGGACAATCCCGCTGTTTGGGATAGCACAGACGCCTTGGCGGCAAACGAACTGCCGCAATCGATTATTATCGTTGGCGGTGGTGTGATTGGTATGGAATTCGCTACGCTCTACCATGAGTTAGGCGTGCCTGTGACGGTTATCGAAGCAATGCCAACTATCTTGCCGAATCTGGACCAGGAAGTTGTTGCCGTGCTCCTCGAGAAATACCGCAAAGCGGGAATCAATATCATGACAGACACCAAAGTTGAATCGCTCGATGGCGGTAAGGTGACGGCTAATGGTCAAGTTTACGAAGCCGAGAAAGTGCTAGTCTCGGTCGGCCGCAGGGCCAATCTGCAAGGCCTGGAGGCGCTTAATGACCTGGAACTCAACCGTGGTGCTATCATCATAGACGATTTCTGCAAAACCAATCTGCCGAACGTGTATGCTGCGGGCGATGTAACGGGCAAGATCATGTTGGCTCACGTGGCTGCTCGTCAGGCTGAAGTGATGGTAGGACGTCTCTTGAAGCAGATTCCGCTACAACGTATTGCCTACAACGCTATTCCTTCGGTCGTTTATACCAATCCCGAAATTGCCACTGTCGGTATCACGGAGCAGCAAGCTGCGGAGATGAATATTAAGGCGGAAGTGCGCCAACTGCCGATGACTTTTTCCGGGCGCTTTATGGCGGAGAACGAAGGAGAGACAGGACTTTGCAAGATGGTAGTTGACGTAGAGAAACAAACAGTTCTGGGCGTGCATATGATTGGTAATCCGTGTTCGGAATTCATTTCTGCTGCCTCTTTTGCCGTCCGCAACGGTTACACCGTAGCAGAAATGCAACAAGTTGTCTTTCCGCATCCGACCGTCAGCGAGATATTACATGAGATTCTATGATCCAATTCAAAAATCTACTATTATGAAAAATTTTATTAAAATTANNATCGTGCCCTTGCGGCTAAGAAAAAACTCTTTCTTTTGGCATTGACGACATTAGGAATGTTGTCGTGCATCGAAAACGCTCCTCTAGACTCGACGAAAGGCGCTCTGAATGGCAAATTCTCTGTGGCAGCTAACCGTCAGG
>DBVU01000010.1:2805-3065 GCA_002308195.1 Bacteroidales bacterium UBA1256 | reverse complement strand
GGATGGATCGATCTTTTCGGTTGGGGAACGGGCAATAATCCTGCAATGATTTCAATGGACGACAAGCAGTACGGTTCCTATTCCGATTGGGGCCACAACAAAATCAGTAATGGCGGCAATAANNTCTCGCAAGGCAACCTGCAATATCAGCCGAGCACAAAAACATGGCAGTTTGCAGAAAACCAGTTTGACACGATAGGTATTGATAATACCAAGGCCTCGGACTCTTATAGCGGATGGATCGATCTTTTCGGTTGGGG
>DBVU01000010.1:0-2745 GCA_002308195.1 Bacteroidales bacterium UBA1256 | reverse complement strand
TAATGGCGGCAATAAGTCCAAACTATGGCGTGCGCTGACGATGGAAGAGTGGAAATATCTCCTTTTCGAGCGTGCTAATGCTTCCGGCCTAAGCAGTCTGGTTACAGTCAATGGTGTGAAAGGATGCATCGTGCTTCCTGACGACTGGCAGATGCCTGACGGACTCGTGTGGTACGGTAGCGCTCCTCGATATGATGTCAATCAGTACTCGCTCGAACAATGGGCTAAAATGGAAAAAGCAGGCGCTCTCTTCCTGCCGGCAGCAGGTCTGCGTTACGGCAACAATTACGCGCATGGTAACGAAGCCGGTTTCTATTGGTCGTCTTCGAAGGACAAAACGGATGCTACTGGAGCCTACGGAGCGTATTTCGACGAGGATGAGAACATCACGTGGTATAGTTATCCGCGCCGCTTTGGAGAGGCCGTCCGCTTGGTGCATGACGTGAAATAAGCAACTTTAGTTATAGGTGTGGGTATGTTACCTGGTAATTACCTGACAATCACGTATCCTACCCATACCTATAATATACAAAGTATATTATCCCGTGATTTTGAAAATATAACTTAAAATACTAGATATTATGCGTAAACTTTTCCTCTTTATTGCAGCGTTACTGACTGTTGGCGCAATGGCACAAAGCGATCCCCTCGCCGCGTATTCGTCACAAAAGAATATCGATTATGTAGGTGATGGCCATATCGGGCACAAACTCGACATCTACTATCCAAACGATGAGCAAGCTATTCATCCCGTCATTATTCACATCTACGGAAGTGCGTGGAGTAATAACAATATGAAAGGTTCTGCCGATTTGAAAACCGTTGGTGTGGCCGCATTAGAGGCGGGATATATCTTTGTCACGCCCAATCACCGCTCTGCATCTGATGCCATATTTCCTGCGCAGATCAATGATATTAAGGCCGTTGTCCGTTACTTGCGCGGAAATGCACAAACTTTGGGCATTGATGCCTCTTTTATCGCGGTATCCGGTTTTAGTTCCGGTGGCCATTTGGCGGCATTGATGGGCGTAACCGGAAATGTTTCTATGTATACGGTTGGTTCGGAAACTATTGATGTAAAAGGGGATATTGGCAACTATACAGACCAAAGCAGTTCTGTGGATGCGGCGTGCTCATGGTCAGGATTTGTAGAACTAAGGAATCAATCAGGTTGTAATATTCAAGATAATATAGTTCCATTCATAGAATCCCTTATGGGTTGTACATATGAGTCTAAGCCGGACAAGTGGGCGTTAGCCAGTGTGAATACGTATGTGTCTGCTACTAACGCACCGACCATTCTATTTCATGGCTCGGGAGATTTGCTATGTCCTGCATGTGTAAGTGAGAATTTCTATAATAATCTGAGAGGAGTTGGGGTCGATTGTGAATATGAATATCACAGCGGCAACCATGCGGTTAACGCCGATTACACCGATGAGATGATTGCTTTCTTCAATCGAATTAAACTGGCCAAACAAACAGAAGGCCTCCATCATGTTGCGGCAGATGCCAAAGCAGAGAAAATCTTCCGTGATGGGCAACTTTATATACTCCGCGGAGAGAAAACCTACACTTTGCAGGGCCAGGAGATACAATAAGACTACAGAACGGCACTTTTCTTTCGCGTAGAGAGATGGAAAAGTGCTCTAGAACACAAAAATAGCGTCCAAACGCTACAAAACGGCATTTTTTCAAAAAAAGTGTCGTTTTTTCTTGCATATATCGAAAATTAGCAGTAATTTTGTAGGCTTTTTGATGGATAACTAAAAAATTGAAAATTTTTACCATATATATCGACATGCAAAAACACATTTTTTCTTTCCTCGCGCTTGTCTTTGCAGCGCAAATGATGTGGGCAGTAGACCATACCGTAACTCCGGTGGCTGATCTGCCGGCCTATTATGCCTCGATTAATAACAAGAGCGGATCTACGCTACGTGATAACCTCTATTCCATCACTATTGCCGGGCCTCAGGATATGTCGTATGACGGATTGTTTGACGCATATCCCTACACGGATGTCTATCCGTCGGATTCGGTCGGCAAGGCCGGAAAAATATGGGATATGTATTCCAATGTCCTTTGGACTCCGAGTGCGAATCACTGTGGCAATTATAATGCAGTGGGCGATTGCTTCAACCGCGAGCACTCTGTTCCTAAGAGTTGGTTCAACGAAAAGAAGCCTGCGTACTATGATTTAGGCCATCTGGTTCCGACGGACGGTTATGTCAATAATCAGCGGGGTAATGATCCGTTTGGCGAATGTGCAGAAGGCAAGCGCCTTACCAACGGTTCGTACCGTGCAACGGGGCGTTACGGTAATTCTACCTTCCCCGGTTATACATCTATCGGCAATGTCTTTGAACCGGATGACCAGTACAAAGGCGATTTCGCGCGTATATACATGTATATGGCGGTACGTTACAAGAAAGGAAACAAGAACGATGTATCTATCTCCAGTAAGATGTTTAACACCTCCGATACCAATTTCGGTTTCACGGATTATTCGGTAGCGTTATTGATGAAATGGCACCGTATGGATCCTGTTTCCCGCAAAGAAGTAGATCGCAATAACGGCATGCAATCGGAGCAGGGAAACCGCAATCCGTTTATCGATTATCCGATCCTGGCGGAGTTCTTATGGGGAAATAAAGTGGGCGAGACATTCACTTTTGCGAATGCGCTTGCGTCGTTTGATCCTGAGTTTATATGGGGAGAGAGCAACGGTTGGCGCGGAGAAGA
>DBVU01000079.1 GCA_002308195.1 Bacteroidales bacterium UBA1256 | reverse complement strand
AACCGCGAGTTCCTCTGCGCTAAATTTAAAGACTAAAAGTAGTCGGCTGTCAGCATACAGTTGCCAGCATTAGATAGCCCGAGGGCGGCTGATTACCGCCCTCGGTGCACAATATTCTACAGAGAATGATTATGAAAAAAATATTCTTATTTTTACTTTTGCTGCCTGCGATGGTAGCGCAAGCGGCAGATTATAAAACGGTAAATGAGATCATAAGCGTTTATAATGCGCTCAATTTGACGGATGGAACCCAATCAACGGATACTTATACGGTACGTGGATATGTGACAAAGTGGAAGAGTGGCTATCCTACTTATCAGAATGCCGATTTCTTTATTGACGACTCGTCAACAGGCTCGACTAGTCTGTTGGAATGTTTCCGTTTGACGGGTCAAACAGATGAAGACAAACGCGAGTTGTCGGTAGGCGACTATGTAGAGGTTACCGGTTATTTGAAGAACTATGGAGGTAGAGCGGAAATAGTAAGCGGTTCATTCCACGTATTGTCGGGTGAAGTATGGACGCCGGTGCCTATCAGTATCAGTGAATTTATTTCCAAGAACGATGGCAAACGCTATATCTTGACAGGTGTTGTAACCAGTTTCGTAAGCGAACAGTATTGCAATCTGTATATAGAGGACGCGACGGGTAGTATCTATGTCTATGGTCTGAAAGACGCTAATGGAGCATCGACGACTTTTAGCGCTTTAGGGCTGGAGGTGAATGATACATTGACCTTGACCGCTGTATATCAGTATTACAACAATACGACGCCCGAAGCAACGAGTGCTCGCTATGTGAGCCATGTGAAACCAATCGTGCCTCCCGATCCGATCGACACCACCAAGACCGAAGTGGATTTTGAGACTGATTTTGCCGGTGGCTGGACTCCGTGGATAGGCAAGACGCTGACTTTCACCAACGATTTCTATCTATGCAACACCAGTACTAATGTAGTGGCTCCGCATCGTTTGCGTAGCCCGGAAGAGTATGGCGAGGAGGGCACATCGGCTTNNCTGCCATAGCCGCCAATACGAACGACAGTTGTGTGTTGAGCGGAGTTTATTTCCAGTATGATTGCCGTCCGGGAGCCATCATTCGCGGACTGCAAGCGACAGTAAGCTCGGCTAACCATCTGGAAGCGACAAACAGCCCGACCATTATCTACAACGAACTGCCCACTGAGCGTCCGGACTTAGGCGATGCGAATGTGGTGATCTGCGGTGCCAACCTGGAGAACTTCTTTGTGACACTGGGCGGTTATGCCGGAGCCAGTACAGAGGAGCGTTTGGCTAGGCAGAAAATAAAGATATCCAGTGGCTTGTACCACATGAATGCAGATATCTACGCACTATGCGAAGTAGAGCAGGGCGATCGTGCATCATCCGTTTTGGTTGAGATGCTGAATGATCTAGCAGGAGCAGACCGATACGACTGGGTAAATGCCGGTTTCGAATATGCCGACCAGATTATGGTATGCTATGTCTACCGCAAGGATAAGATAGAGCCGGTGGGCAACTACATCACTCCGTATAGCGCTTCCAACTATACCTATCACTCTCGCGAGGCTATCCAGTGTTTTAAGCATAAGGCAACGGGCGAGAAATTTAATATTTCGCTCAACCACTTCAAGGCGAAGACCGGCAATGATGATGGTACTCGTCAGAACAACATGAGACAAGTGACCTATTATCTGGATGATGCTGCAGCAAACGACCCCGATATATTGGTAATGGGTGACCTGAATGCCTATACGATGGAGGAGTCGAACCTGATTTTGACGCGTGACAATGGTTTCACTGATCTGCTGATGCAGTATGACCCTACGGGTTACAGTTATGTATATAACAATCTTGTAGGTTATCTCGACCATGCGTATGCCAACTCCAGCATGGCGGCTCAGGTAACCAAGGCTGTGCCGTACCATCTGAATGCCGATACAGACGAGTGGAACTATTGCTACAAGAGTAGCAACACATCGATGTATCGCTACTCTGACCACGATCCGATTTTGGTCGGACTGAAACTCGGCAACGATACGACGGCTATTGATGAAGTTGACGCTAAAGAGCCGGCCGTAAAAGTGATGCGTGATGGCCAGTTGATTATCATCCGTGGCGGCGAACAATATACCGTTACCGGTATACGTCTGAAATAATCGCGACGAACATATAGATACAAAAAAACAACCACCTCATGCGGGGTGGTTGTTTCGTTTCTGTCCTCGGGCTTATTTAACCTGTTTGCCGAGCGTGTCGTACATGTGCTCGCCGCGGATGATGTACACCTTGTCGTTGATGAGCACTTTCTGTGCCTTAGGACCGACGTTGAGGTTGTCGATGTCCGTAGACGGCGAGGCTGTGACGAAGAGCGCGACGTAGGTTTTTGAGTCGTGCACCTCAATCCAACGTGGGTTGTCGGTTATGCCATCGTCCCACCTATCGAACCTAAAGCCCTGGTTGGCTTCTGCCTCGATCTGGACGGACTCACCGCAGGTGAATGATCGCTCCTCGCTGGTTACCCAGCCCGAGGGTTCGGCGTAAGCCGAAACCCCCAGGAAGGTAAGAAGCAATAGCATTAAACGAATACGTTTCATTGCTGTATGATTTTTATTGTGTTACAAAACGAACTGTACCTTGCTCACCGTCATTCGACTTGATGGTCACTGAGTGGATCTGCACCTTGAAGGTAGCGGTGTAGGTTGCATCACCGGTAACAGTAACTGCGCGTTCTGCGGTGGTGTTGCCATCCTCAACCCATTTATCGAATTCGTAGCAGTCTGCAGCTACAGCCTTGATAGTTACTTGCTCCCCGTAATCAACCGTTGCATTGCCAACTACCGATGCTGTACCGCCATCGCCGCTAACAACTACGGATACGGTGTATTTGCGAGTTGTGGTGGTGAAGGTAGCGGTGTAGGTTGCATTGCCTGTGACAGCCACTACTTCAGGAGTCCAACCGCTGAAGGTGTAAGAGAACTCGTCGTCAGAAGGCTTGGTAGGATTAGCATGTGTCGGAACAACGCCGTACTCAACTGTTGTTTCGTCAATCAATGTGCCATCGTCCATCTTCCATGTGATGGTATAGCTGTTCTTCGTAGCCGAGAAGGTTGCAGTGTAGGTTGCGTCGCCAGTTACAGCTACTACGTTAGGAGTCCAACCGGTGAAGGTGTAGGTGTATTCAGCGGTAGCAGCCTTAACAGGATCAGCATGTGTCGGAACAACGCCGTACTCAACCGTTGTCTGCTCGATTGTAGAGTTGTCATCCATCTTCCATGTGATGGTGTAGGAACGTTTGGACTGGGTATAAACGGCGTTGTACGTTGCGTTTTCTGTAGCAGCAGCCAGCGTAGGCCAGTTGGAGAAAGTATAGTTATACTCATCGGTTTGGTAGCTAGCCGGTGTTCCGGTAGGAACAGCAGGAGTAGAGCCGTAGGTCACATACTGTGTGTCGTAAACCGTACCATTGGCCATAAAGGTAATGGTGAATGTATCAATAGCGAAGATGGCGGTCAAGTCAATGTCGCCCGTTACATTCTCCAGTGTGCGAGTTGCATTCTTGTTTCCGTCGCTCCATTTGATGAAGTGGTGTCCGACGGCAGGTTCTGCGGTAATGGTTACATTGGTTCCGCAAGTTACGTTGTCGTTCGTAACTGTCTGAACAGCAGCCAAAGCTGTAGTGGTTGCTACTACTGTAGCCAAAACCAAAGAAAGAAAATGTCTCATGATTGTTAAATTTTTGTGTTAATATGTTTGTTTGTTGTTATGTCTTTTTATTGAATGGTGACTGAACCCTGTGTGGCCTCGTAATGGAGGGTGACGGTGTGTTTATCAACCGTGTAGGTGACGGTTACCACCAGGTCGGAAGTGACGTTGTTGAACGGCACATCCCAGTCGCCCGGAGTGTAGCAGTCGATAGTAGGAACAGTAGGAGCCGTAGCTGCACTGCCAGACTCAACCTCCTCGGTCTTGAGCGTATTGCCGAAATTGTCCTTGAAGGTTACGGTGTAGTAGGTAGGAGCATTAGCCGGGCGAACCACCTTGATGCCCGTAAAGCCGGTTCCGGTGCCTCTTGCGCGCATCAGATAGAGCGCAGACGCGTTCTTATTCAGAATTAAATAATTAGACTGATAATCGGCTTTGCTGGTTCCTGTCTGGATGGAATCGGTGATGTCTCCGCTGTGTTCGCTGGTGCTGGATATCTTCACCGGATTGTATCCGCATATATAGAGCGTATCACCGCGTTTGAATCCTTCGGCCGTACTGATAGGTTCGATGACGAAGTACAGCGCATTGGCTCCCAGTTTGACGCCCTTGCTGCCCAGTGACTTCAGGTCAGCCGGAACGCTGGCTGCGTATGCCGCACTTTCTGTAGAAGCGGATTTGCTGGCATCGCTGGTTTGCAGAGTCATGGTTCCGCTGATGGTGGTCAGCGTGCTGCCGTTGGCCGGACTCGTACCGTCGCCAGCCCAACGCCAATGGAAAATAACGGATTCGCTACCTCCGCCTTGGTTCTCGGTCCAATGGGCAAAGAAAGTGATGTCGGCTGTGATGATGGTGGCTGATGTCACTGCTGTTCCTCCTTCGGCTGCGGTCCACCATCCATCGAAGGTGTAGCCTTCGCGTGTGGGCTCAGGCAGCGTGCCTACGGCCTCGTTCTCTTGGATAGTAGAAGTGGCTGTGGCGCAAGTACCTCCGTTAGCATTCCATGTAACGGTGTAGGTAGTAGGCTGCGGCGTAGAGCCGGCATCCACGATGCGCAGTACGATGACAGCCAGACGCACGTTGCTGCTACCCTCTCGCTCGATACTGTAGGTGCCGGCAGCCAATGTGCCGCTCTCGAGTCGCTTGTAGGAATCAGATCCTCCGGCAACAGCCAATTCTTCAACAGTAGTGCCGCCGCTCACGAGATTAATCTGGCGGTCGCCTCCTCCGGACGATACGGCTAGGGCGTAGAAAATAGCTTCTTTGCCGGAAGGAATAGTGAACGAACCAAAGATTTGGTTGTCACCCGTACGGCGAGTGACAGAATAACTATGTCCATCGATAGTTATCGAACCGGCCATCTGGCTTCCGGAAGCAACCATGTTGGAGAAGACGGTTGCATCGTTGCTAACACCATTGGTGGTGGCATCATCGGCATAGAAGAACCAGAAATGCAGATCGCTGTCGCCGACCGGAGTCACTGAACCTACTTCCCAGTTGGCGTATAGGGTACCGCCGCTCGCGGTTGTCCAACTGTTGGTACTGCTACCATTCGCATCGTAGTATTGCGTACCACCTCCATTTTGCTCGGAGAAATAGCCTAAGAATGTGTATCCATCGCGAGTTGGGATAGTGATATTTGGCATGGCCGCATCGTAGGTCGCTGTAACACTAGTTGTACCACCTGTGCCTCCTGCTGCGTTCAACGTGACGGTGTAGGTGTTAGGTTGCCAAACGGCGTAGATAGTCAGATTGGCTGTCAGCGTAACCGATTGTCCAATCGTGTATTTGGTTCCAGATCCATGTGGGTGGCTGTTCCATTCTTTGAAGGTGTAGCCTGCCGGAGCAGTAAATCCGTTGGCTGCGATAGTCACACTACCTCCACTATTGACAGTCTGCTCGGCCATCGTTCCAGAGCCGCCATTCTCGTCATAAGTTAGAGTGTAGGTCGTTGGCGTTGGAGCATCGCCGCCTCCACTATAAGTCAGTTTAACGCCATAGATATTTATACCACTACTAGCCGAATATAGATAGATAGTTGTAGCACCACCAGTATACTCATAGGTCACTTTTGTAATAGCTGTTCCGTCTCCGGCAGATAGTGTTTGTGCAATATTTCCAAACGAACCAGTTGCTACATTTAGATTGCGCGTTTCACCGCTCTTACCGCTCATTAAATAAATATCTACGGTGCAATTACCGGTAACAGTGAACCATAAATTGCGATAACTTGCATTGCCGGTTCCACCCAATTTTAAGCGATGAGTGAAATTATACCCGTCTATGGACTTACTATTAGCCTCTACTATCAGGGGATTTGCTTCCGTTGCAACCAAGTGCAGATTGCGAACAACGGTTTCGGTGGTAATAGTACCCAAACTATTGAAGTCGTCATCCGATATATTCCACCATGTGCCAGTTCCGCTTTCTCCGCCTCCTCCTTGGCTTTCGGTGAACTGTGCGTAATAGGTAATATTGCCGGTAACTACTGTTGAGGCAGAGATTTTTGTTCCGCCGGTTGCGGCTGTGTACCATCCATTGAAGGTATAACCGCTTTTGGTAGCAGTAGGTAGCGTGCCGATAACATCGCCAGATGCCACTTGGGTGGAAGTAGTGGAACAACTACCGCCATTGGCAGTAGCATTCCATGTCACGGTGTATAGCGTAGGCGTAGCACCATCGCAACTGCTATACACACGTCCGGCAGTAGTCACAGTCAGCGTGGCGCCTGCACCGCAACTGCTGTTGATAACCATATTTTTGGCTGCAGCAGCACCCATCTGGTCGTACGAGTAGGATGGAGCAGATACGCTACCCGAATTGGATGGCAAATTGCCGCTACAGTTGACAAACTTACAGGAGTTGGTTCCTCCGTACGATTTCCATATCTTGGATGAAGAATTTGCTTTCCCCTCAAAAGTACATCCCTCGAAATAGCATTTGGCGTTCTCCGGACCTACGTAGTAGTTGGCCACTGACGAGTTCCAATAGCAGTTGAGGAAATGTTGTTCACAGTTACGGCAACGCGTCATACGCTCCTTACATCCCTCGTCCCACCAGCAAAAAGCCCATGTGATGTTGTATGTGCCGTCCGAAGGCTTGTCGGACGAACCAGAACCTACCAAGTTGGTAAATCGGTGGTCGTCAGCGCCGCCCGAACCACCGGCACGCGGTTCCTTGAGATAGCGGAAACGACACCAACTGATGGTGATATTGTCGGTCGTTCCTTTGTTATCGAAATTGCCATCGCAGCCGTCTTGGAAATCGCAGTGGTCCACCCAGCAGTTGGTTGCCTTATCGAAGCAGAGATTATCCCATCCATCGCAGTCGTAAGCACCTGGGCCAACGAAGGTTAGGTTGCGCAGAATCAGGTTGTTTCCTTTTAGGTAGAGAATACCCGAATTGGAAGAGTTCTGTTGGGTTGAGATCAGTTTCTTGCCGGGCAGCGCCATGATGGTCATATTGCTCTTGGACGAACTGATGTGGTTGGTTACGGTGATGTCTTGAGTGATGATAATCACTACATTGCCTTTGCCTAGTGCTGTTGCAAGTTGACTCTCGTTGGTAACGAGTGTCGGAGTAGCATTACCACCGCCGGTAACGTTGGTGCCGCAATAACCCCAACTGGTTGTGGCGCAGTAGTTAACGGCTTGGATACTAGTAGAAATTCCGAAAAGGAGAACCAACAAAAGGGAATAGAACTTTCTCATGGAGATGGAAGTTTTATGGTTGATTTTTTTTTTGTGAGTTCGAAATGTTGTGAAACATTTTGCGCCACAAAGGTAAGTAAAAAAAAATTCTGCGCCAAATTTTCAGCGCAGAATACACAATTTTCGGCAATTAATTGCCGTATTGGCTTTTTTTAGAAGTTGATAGCCAGTCCGAGACCGTTCTGAGAACTTTGGAGACCGAAAGTAACGGCACTGGTACGACGACCGCAAGACTCGTTGTAAACCTCGTGCGAGTTGTTACGACGAATGCTACCGATAATCAAGCAAGGAATACTACCTGCCAAGCAGCCAGAACCGGCAGTGGCAATGATAGCACCTGGAATGTACATACCTAGCCAGCCATCATAACCGACTGTTCCATTTCCGTATAAACCTGCACCTACGCCGCAAAGTACTGCGCCAACAGTAACGAAGCCAAGACCGCAACCGAACAGTTTCCAACCTGCAGACCACAGGCTGCAACCACTGTCGTAGTATTCCCAAGCCTCTTTACAGTTGCTGCGAATGAAGTCGATATACTCATCTTCGCTCATGCGCTTATTGCCCAGAGTGTAGAAATCGTCATCGCCCTTGATGATATAGCCGGCAGGATTCGAAGGAGCACTGTAACTGCTTGCCGAATAGGATGAATTGTTGTTAGCCGGAGCTGCCGCACCGTGTTCGAACGTCTTAACGGTTCCGTTCTGATAGATGATGGTGTTGATCTCGTCCGTACGAAGTACGAAGGTAGGACCATCCTGATTGTTCCACTCCTTGTAACGAATTTCGCTGGAGGATACTTCTGTGATCTTAGCCTCAATACGCTTGCTGTCACGCGTTACGATGAGGTCTTGCGCCATGGCGCCCAGTGCTGCGATTGCGGCTACTGTCAAAAGAAAAAATCTTTTCATACGTGTATTAGTGAATTAGTGAATTCCCGATTTCGGGGCAAAGGTACTACAAATTTTTGAAATACACAAAATTTTCTGAAAAAAAAGTCATTTTTATTCATCCATCGGCCCGTTGCCCACATGCGGATAGTATGCACTGTTGTAGTCCGGACCCATCCAGTCGAAGCGCATCCAATCGTATGTCTTGAAGTTTACGCTGCTACGTTGATTGCGGAAACCGCCCGGCCAACTTTCTTGATACCACTCGAAATAGATATCCCAAAGGCCGCGTGGAACAGGGAAAATATCGTATTGTTTACCTTTGAAAGTCCCTTCGCCTTTTCTTTTTGCGAAGATATTCTTGCCGGAATGTCCATCGTCTCCCGAGTGCACGTACGTTACGTAATATAATTCACTGTACGAGCGCTCGTACGCGTATTCGATCCAAACTTCTGCTTGTCCTACAGGTCCCAATCCCTCGCAAGCGCCCATAATCAAGGCCGCAATGGCAACCGACACTAATGCAAAAATCTTTTTCATATTGTCTGTTGATTAGCGGTTAATACATTTCTCCATCGCCCTGGCGCACCCAGTATGAAAAGCCCGACTTGTCGTAGCAATCCAATCTGGCCCATTCGTTCTGACGAGTATTGACTGTGCAACGCTCATTGTCGAAACCGCTGCTATTGGCGTAAACATCGTCATACCATTCGAAGTAAATATCCCATATGCCGCGCGGAATGTGGAACATATGGTACTTGTTGCCGCGGAAAGTATATTCTCCGAGACGTTGAGGCAAAATATTCTTGCCCGAATGACCATCATTCCCCTCAGGGATGTAGGAGATGTAGTACAATTGGCTAACATCTCTATTCAGCTCATACTGAACGTACAAATTGGCTCGGCCTCCGCCGCCAAAACCTTCGCAGCCTGCAACTACCCAGAACAGGCAAGCTACAACTAAAAATCTAAAAATCCGTTTCATTTTTTTTGTATTTGATTGTTTGTTAAAAACTAACTTTTTATATATACATAGTATATATATTCAATTTATTACCGAGACATTATCGAGACAATCACGAGACAATCACGATGTTTTTACCGAATTTCCGCACCAAGGATGGTGTAGATGCGACCATTGCGAAGGATATAAACCTGCCCATCTATCAGAATCTTCTCGCTCTCAATCGTCGATTTCGTATTTTCCAGTCCCTGAGACGGGTAAGTTACATTGATAGCGTAGATGTTGATTCCGCTATTGGCACTACCCAATAGGATAGTGGTGGCGGGGCCGCTATATTCGTACTTAACGTAATTGATGGCATCGCCTGTCAGTTCGTAGGTTTGAATAACATTGTTGTATGTACCTGAGCAAATATTCAGCGTACGTGTGTTGCTGCTATTGGCCGACATACCATATATCTCGATAGTGCAACCCGGATTGACATTGAATTTGAGATGACGAGCATTTTCGGCCATACTACCGCCCATCTTGATGACGTAGGTGAAACTGAGATCGTTATACGATTTGTTGCTGCCCTCTACACTAATTTTCTTTTCTTCCGTGGCGACAAAGGTCAAATTGCGGATAGTGATATTAGTCGCAATAGTGCCCAAAATCTTGATATCCTCATCATCGGCGCGCCAAGTCTGGTCGCCTATAGGTAGCGGATTCGTAATGGTAAGGTGGAGCGTAACAACCGAGTCGCAATAATATGTAGCGGTGTACAACCATTTAGTATAATCGCCTGATTGATAGATGGTATCGCCTTCCCAGATATAACTACTTTCTGCGGTAACTGTGTCGCGGACATCAGGATACGATGGAGTGATTGTCAGTGCCATATTGACAATACTGTCACAACCGTTAGCGCGTTGCAGCGTTTGGGTGTAATTGCCCGACTCGGTGTATCTGGTGCCATTCCAATCGTACCAATCGCAATAAGCCAATGCAATGTTATTGGTTATTGACTCGCAAGTTTCTTCCGCTTCTCGTGCGAGACGAACTCCGCAGCCATAGAAGAAGAATGGGCCATTATTCATTGAAACACCCTGCTTGTCAAACGTCAATTGCATTCCATTGGCAGCCGTGTATTTAGAACTCAACCAATAGTAGCCATCAACCCAGTCTCCACTATACGACCTCACGTGAGTGGTGTCGCGTTCGCCAGTAATGGGAAGGAAAACAGCCCCCGCATTTTCCATTACTTCCCATTGCTCGGCAGTATAGGTGTTGTGGGTAAAATTATCAACGTTGTCATTGTTATAATACTTCTGACCATAAGGAGAAGTTTCTTCAACTAGTCCTTTTTCTGTACTTGGGGTAAAACTTGCGCCTCCCGGCAATACCCAGTCATCCGGCAAAATGATAGTGCCCTCTCGGCCATCTACAGTGCCTAATCCGAACAAAGATTGCGCATTGGTACGGTCGTGGAACAGATATTTCATCTCTTGTCGTGAGAGTGTATACCACATATTGGCTGTATTTCCGCCATTGCTGATGGGGTTAGTTCCCCAGTCTGTGAAAGTGGTGTACTCGTTGTAATCGTTGCTTTTGTTGGTCGGATTATTACCTGTTCCCCATCCGAAGAGGTCAATCCAACCGTCATAGGTCGGCGAGATATTAGCATTGCCGGCGCCTACAATATCTTTCTGTTTGTCAGCAAATTGCCAAGTGTCGGTGCTAGCTTGGTATTGCAAGTTGCCTTGCGAGAAATTCACTTGTTTGTCTGCGCTGACTGAGAACTTACCGGGCAATGCTCCATTCTTCCATTTCTGAGGTGGCACATCTTGCACGAGACGAACGGCGTGTCCTATAAATATAAGAGCCATGGAAGTTTGCCGAGGATTAATGGTGTTAAAACTACCTGACATGTCGAAAGCATAACGCTCGCTAGATCGAGTAGAACTCCAGTAGAATCCAAATCCGGCATAATCCGTTATGACTCCTTCGGTTTCATCATATCTTCTCCGCCCAGGAAATGGAAAGAACACTGCTCCCGCTTCTTCTAGCACAGCCCATTGATCCGAGGTGAATTTGTTCTTGTTTCTTGTGTGAGAGTATTGGTCATCAACATAGTAGTTGCCGTCGTTGGCCTCCTTCCAGTCGTTTATAGACATAGTAGCTACCGTGGCGCCGGAAGGTGCTACCCAATCGTCCGGCAAAACAATGATTCCAAGTTCGTTATTGATTGATCCTAATGCCAACAGAGAGGGTGCATTAGGACGATCTTTTAAGAGATAAAACCATTCATCTGCCGACAGTGTACGCCATAGATTAGCCGCATTACCGCCATTGGAGATAGCATTAACGCCCCAATCGGTAAAGGTTGTATAATCAGTATAGTCCCCACTGGATTTTGTCGGACTATCGCCTGTTCCCCAACCGAAGAGGTCGATCCAACCGTCATAGGTCGGCGAGATATTGGCATTAGCGTCACCAATATAATCGTTTTGATTCTCTGCAAATTGCCAAGTCTCGGTGCTCGCTTGGTATTGCAAGTTTCCTTGCGAGAAATACACTTTTTTGTCGGCGCTAACCGAGAACTTACCCGGCAATACGCCGTTGGCCCATTTCTGTACCGGCACTTCCGGATCATCCGAACCGATAGTGAGGTGGAGCGTGACAATAGAGTCGCAACCGGCAACGCTCTGCAGTGTCTTGGTGTAATCGCCGCTCTCGGTGTAGGTAGTTCCTTGCCAGGTATAAGATGTCTCCGCCTGCTCGCCAAAGCCCGTTTCGTACGACTTGTTGATAGTCAGATGGAGCGTGACAATAGAATCGCAACCATTCAAAGTGACATACGATTTCTGATAATCGCCGCTCTCGGTATAGGTGGTTCCGTCCCATACATAACTATCGCAGCGGGCTTCAGTAATCGAAGTGGTCTTTGCCACGCACTCGCCCATTCGTACCAGGCGAACAGAACCGAAACTCAAATCCCGTATGTATGGCTCACTGGCATAGTCGCCGGAACCGTAGAAGGTCACAACCATGGCAACTCCACCTTCACTTTGATTCTTGTCCGCAGAGAAATATGCCCCTTCCACATTCCAGCCACCTACATATAAAGTAGGCCATATGCTATAGCCTCCTGTTGCGGGCAGGAAGACGGCACCGGCCGATTCCATCTGTGCCCACTGCGCCGGAGTAAAAATGTTAGATGCGTAGTATTTCGATGACGGAACGAAAGTCAGTCCCGCCGGTGTGGTCCAATTGTCCGGCAATAGTATCATGCCATTAATAGAGTTGACGGTTGCGTAGCTCCATAGATTATCGGCATTGGTACGCTCCGTGAGAATATAGTCCCACTCTTCTTCGCTGAGCGTCTGCCAGAAATGCGGACGGTCGCCGCCATTCAAAACAGCATTGTTGCCCCACTCGGCAAAATCGCCCGAGAAAGTGTAAGAATCCAAATTGCGCATAATACCGTAATCGTTGTTGCCTGTGCAACTCCAAGCGAATAGGTCTATCCATCCGCCGTATGCCGCTTCGGTAATGTGACTGTTATCCGGACCGATGAGATCGTACTGGTTGGTGGCAAAACGCCATGAGTTAGTGAGTGGCTGGTACTGCAGGTTGCCTTGCGAGAACTGCGCCTGACGGTCAGCGCTCACAGAGAACAAACCGCTCAGCAAACCTGTCCCTTCTGCAGGCTGTTCCTGGGTGATAGTCAGCACCATTGTTACCACACTGTCGCAGCCCTGTGCCGTACGGAAATTGCGGGTGAAAGCACCCGAAGTGGTATAGACGCGTCCTTCCCAGACATACGAACCGATAGCCGATGCAGTGAAGGAGGATGTCTTCGAGCATATCTGTACCGGGCGAGCTAGACGAACAGAGTAGCCTTTGTACTCAGCTTGGCCGCTTGCAGCGTCAATGTAATAACTGTTGCCGCTTTTCATCCACAACAGAACGTTTGCATCCTGCCGGGTTCCTCCGGGATTACCGACACGGTACATGCCGATTCCGGTGGAGCCGTACGACTGGACTGTTGTCCTTTCTCTTTCGCCTGTCTGCGGCAGAAAGACGGCACCGTTGGCTTCCAGCAATTCCCACTGGTTAGCGGAGTAGGTATTGGTGTCGTAACTCGTTGCCTTAGCTGTGAAACTGATGCCGGAAGGTTTGGTCCAACTATCTGGCAGAATAATCATTCCGCGCAGCCCGTTCACCGTAGCGAAACTATATTTCGAAGCCGCATCGGTGCGGGTGTTGAACAGATAATCCCATTCGGCGGAGGTCAGCGTGTACCATGCATACTGTTTGTTACCCCCGTTCTCAATCGGATTGTCGCCCCAATCGACAAACACACCAGAGAACTCGTTCTCTTCCCAACCGGCTGTCACACCGAAGTTGTTCGCGGTGTTGCTCCATCCGAACAGGTCGATCCATCCGTCATAATCGCTTTCACCTACATGTGTATTTGCATCAACGCCTTTCCAGTCGTATTGATAACCCGCAAAACGCCATCGGTTGTTGGAAGGTTGGTACAGTAGATTGCCTTTGGCGAAGTAGACCTGTTTGCCGGCTGCTACAGAGAACTTGCCGTTCAGACGGCCGTCTGTCTCATCCCATGTGTATTGAGCCGTAACAACCAAATCGGATTGTACATTGGTGAAAGATTTGTCCCAACCTGTGAAGGTCCAACCCAGGTGACTCGGGACGGTCGGTGCGGTAGCATTCTCGCCTTTTTTTACTGTCTCGGTCTTGATAATCTCGTTGGTTGCACCATCTACGAAAGTAACGGTGTAGGTGATATATTTCTCGTACTGCGCGGTGAAGGTCACTTCGCCCGTGATATAGTTGGTCTGCATCCCGCTGACATTCGATTGCCACGAAACGAAAGTATATCCTTCACGTGTCGGATTGGACGGAGGATTGGCAGCAAAGCCATATTCTATATTCTCGGTCTTGAGCGTAGTGCCGTCCCAGTCCTTAAAAATGACTGTAAATTCTTCCACGGTGCGGACAAGACGGACAGGCACACCTGTATATCTAAAAGTGCTGCAACTAGAGCCACTGGGATCTGTTTGTCCTCCACTGAGAACGTAGCGTTGGCTTGTTGACTTGCACGAACCGGTTGCCAGATAATGGTTTCCGGTGGAGTATTCCATTCTGAGATTAGAAGTAGAATAGTTTTGATAACCCTCCCTCGGAATAAAGATGGCACCATTATTCTCTAACTGAGTCCACTGCTCAATAGAATAAACATTTTCATCATAGCGGGCTTTGGGTGTAAAGGTGATGCCGGTGGGAAGCGTCCAATCATCAGGAAGGAAGATAAAGCCGGTAATGCCGTTTACTGTGCCCTTGCTCCATAATTGTTCTGCATTAGCACGATTCTTCAGCATGTAGGAATATTCTTCTCGTGTTGGCGTACGCCAGAGCCCGGGCCAATCACCACCATTGGAAATAGCATTGTAAACACCCCAATCGTAGTTAGTTCCTGCTATGTCGTTCGTCCCGTCGCCATATTGCGCATTGTCACGAACGTACATCATCGGCGATTTACCATTATAACCGCTTGTGCCCCAACCGAAGAGACTGATCCAACCGGAATAATTCTCCACGATGATGTTGGTGTTCGATTTGCCGATGGTATCATATTGATGCTCTGCGAACCGCCAAGTACCTGTTTTGCTACCTTCAACCGTTTGGTGAGTGCCTTGCGAAGCATTGAACTGCAGGTTTCCTTGCGAGAAGCGCACTTGTCTTCCGCTAGCTACGGTAAAACGGCCGCCCTTGCTACCCGTAGGTTGGGCGGAGATGGTCATTGCTGCCAAGATAAGCGCAGCAAACAAACAAAATCTTGTCTTCATATATGTTTTTTTGTAAATTATACGTATAATTTTCAAATTTCGGTGCAAAGTTACGACTTTTTTGTGAAATTAGCTTTGTCAAATCGTACAAAATATTTGTCAAATCGTACAAAAAGATTTGCGTATGTTAAATATTTGTTGTACCTTTGCCAAAAATTTGAAACCATGCTGTTTCACTATTCGTTCTACATACTGATTCCGGTCTTGCTGCTGATGGCTGTGTTGATGGTAGTTGTGCCTTTGCCTCAGAAAGACGAACGGCTACGCGGATATATGTTTTCCAGATGGATGCTAGCTCTCTCGTATGTGGCGCTGAGTCTGTATTGCTACTTCAAGGAGCAAATGACCTTAGAAGTTTTCAGTCCGATATTCCTTTTTATGTCCAATCTGCAGGCCTGTCTGTTGGCTTTGTCGCATATCAACCTGGTTCATCCTCAGCGAGTTACGACGCGTTATGCCGTTTGGCATTTTGTACCAATGGTGGTGTGTCTGTTGATTTACGCTGTATGTCGTGTGCTGACTGTGCATGTACCGTTGTGCACCTACGACGCGCTATACGCCAACTGGCTTCATCCGGAAGTGTTGGCGCGCATCGTTTGGATGGTGCAGTACGTGGCAATTTGTGTTTATTTCATCTGGCAACTGATGCGTGAAGGCGAGCGTTGGCGTGTTATGGCTGAGGATTTCTTCGCAGACAACCAGATGATTTCCATTCGGTTGATTCGTGCGAGTATATGTATTGTGATAGGAATAGGCCTGACGACTTTCGTCATTGCTAACAATATCTATCCGCATGTTGCCGTGGCGATGAATATACTGATATTGGTACAGTATATTGTTCTGGGATTTCTGTTTTTGCAATATCCGAATCTGTTTGTGCAGATGCGGCCTGTTCTCTACGAATCGGATGTGCCCTCATCGCCCGTTAGCAAACGATGGGATACTATTCGCCGAACCATCATCAACAGTAAACTTTATCTCCGCTCGGGCATCACATTGGAACAAGTGGCGCGTGAGGTGGGCGTGAGTCGAACGTATCTAAGCAACTCGATCAATCAGCATGAGGGAATGAATTTCAATGCCTTTATCAATCGTTTGCGCATACTAGAGGCACAACGCCTAATGCGCGAAGATAAAGAAGGTGGATTGAGTATGCAAAAAATAGCCGAACAAGTGGGATATACTGAGCAGAGCAATTTTGCTCGTCAGTTTAAGCACTGGTCCGGTAAAACGCCACGTGAGTGGAGAATAGGTTAACTAGTTTTTTAGTTCGGAGAGTTTCTTCAGCGCCAAGTCTTCCTTGCGCGTCATCTCGATTTTAGTTTCCGGTGTTTTGTCGCCTTGCCCGGTGAGGTGAAGTACACCATGAATGAGAATGCGGTGCAACTCGTCTAAGAAAGGCAGTTGCAGTTGTTCTGCATTGGAACGGACCGTGTCGAGCGAGATGAATATATCGCCATTGAGCGTGGATGGCGTAGAATAGTCGAAAGTGATGATATCGGTGTAGTAATCGTGACCGAGAAATTGGCGATTGACTTCCAGTTCGCGCTCATCGGAACAGAAAATATAGTTGATATTGCCTATGGCAAAACCGTATTCTGCCGCCACCGAGCGAATCCACCGTCCCAGAAGACGTTGGTCAAGCATAGGCATGTCGGTATTTTCTGTAGTAAATGTCAGCATATTGTCTCGGTAATGTCTCGATAAAGTCTCGGTAATGTCTCGATTCGATAGTCTGTCGTTAGTCTGTCGTTAGTCTGATTTAGCCAAAGAAGATAGGCGCGATGGCGAAAGCGGTAATGGCTCCGGCCAGGTCTGCCAATAAGCAGCAAGCTACCGCGTGACGCGTATCCTTGATATTGACTGAACCGAAATAGACAGCCAATACATAGAACGTGGTGTCTGTCGTTCCCTGCAAGATGCAACACAATCGCCCAACTAATGAGTCGGCTCCGTGAGTGGTCATGGCTTCTAACATCAGTCCTCGGGCTCCACCTCCGCTCAGCGGTTTCATCAGTGCCGTTGGTACGGCGGCCGAGAGATCAGGATTGATGCCGCAAGCGGCGAAACACCAGGCCAGTCCTTTCTCCAACAGGTCCATTGCTCCACTGGCGCGGAACATACCAACTGCCACCAATATTGCGATGAGATAAGGAATAATGCCGATAGCCACTTGGAAACCGCCTTTTGCTCCATCGATGAAGGCATCGTAGACATTGATTTTCTTCGTTAGCGCCTGGATAACAAACCAACAAATGACGCCCAGTAACAGTATGGCGGCAATAGCAGCAGAGACTTTGGACAGCATGTCCGGCGAGAGACGTGTGGCACCCCAGATAATCAGTCCGACTAGTGCAGTCAGTCCAATGATTGTGCCGAGAACGACTTTGTCGGTCAAACGAATCTTCTGGGCGATACATACACAAAGTAATCCTACCAGAGTGGCTACGTAGGTGGCAATCAGTATTGGCAGAAAGACATCGGCGGGATTGGCAGCGCCCAATTGCGCACGGTAAGCCATGATAGTTGTTGGAATCAGTGTCAAACCACTAGCTCCCAGAACAACGAACATAATCATCGCGTTGGAGGCCTTCGTCTTATCTTTATTCAGTTCTTGCAATTCGCTCATTGCTTTCAGTCCCATCGGCGTAGCCGCATTGTCGAGACCGAGCATATTGGCTGCAAAATTCATGATGATAGATCCGAACACCGGATGATTCTTCGGTACTTCAGGGAAAATACGTGTGAAAAACGGAGCTACGCCTCGTCCGAGCGAATTGACAGCTCCTGCTTGTTCGCCAATCTTCATGATACCCATCCACAACGCCAATACTCCTGTCAGTCCAAGAGAAAGTTCGAACCCCGTCTTGGCGGAAGAGAATGTGGAGTTGAGAATTTCAGAGAAAATATCGGTCTGTCCGAAGAAGACAGCCTGAACCAAGCCGAACAAAACGGCTAGTAAAATGAGCGAAATCCAAATATAATTCAAAATCATGGCACAAAAGTACACTTTTTTTTGCACATAACAAAATTTTTTTGTACTTTTGTACCCGAAAATGAATTTCGGACAGGCAATATTTCGTATTTGTTCGTATCTGCGCCACATGCTAACGGCATGGAATACAACGGGTGAGGGAATCCATTCTCCCTATCTATTCTATCTGGTGCGTTTTTTGATGCGCGACGAGAATACGTACTATTGCTTTGCGGATATCGAACGGAGACGCGATAGCCTCTTGGCTTGCCAAGATAGCCTGAATGTGGTGGATTATGGATCACAAGGTTCGCCAGAAGGACTGCAGGTGACCCGTAAAGTGAGTGATATAGCTCGGGGCCATTTGGAGAGTGCGCGCATAGGGCAACTTCTGTTTAGGTTGTTGGTCTATATGGGGCGCGAACAGAATCGGCCATTGGAGATATTGGAATTGGGGACTTCACTGGGCGTGACGACGTCCTATCTGGGCGCTGCTAATCGTCAAAACAAGGTGGTAACGCTGGAGGGTAGTGAGAACGTGGCACAAGTAGCGAAGGAGCAATGGCGCGCATTGGGGCTGGAGAATATACTATGCAAGATAGGTAATATTGATACTATATTATATGCGTGTGCGCGCGAGAAGTTGGATATGGCGTATGTGGATGCCAATCATACGTACGAAGCAACGATGCGCTATGTGGACTATTTATTGCTCCGCATGACGGAGAAAGGGGTAATAGTAGTGGATGATATACACTATTCGCGTGAGATGGAACGAGCCTGGAAAGATCTGCAGGCTGACGAGCGGGTAACGACCAGTATGGACTTGTATCACGCGGGACTGCTGTTTGTAGATAAACATTACCTGAAACGAAACTACAAGATACGGATATGATTTATACCAAGACAGGTGACAAAGGTGAGACGTCGCTGGCTAATGGTCAGCGTGTGTCAAAGGCGGATGTTCGGCTAGAGGCCTACGGCACAGCCGATGAGTTGAATAGTTGGATAGGGCTGCTGCGAGCCGGTATAGAGCAGATTGGTCTGCAGAACGGAGATATAGGCGGTCAGTTGCATTTTGTGCAGAACAAACTATTTAATCTGGGCGCAGAACTGAGTGAGGCTCCGGGTGAATGGCTGACCGAAACAGATGTACATCAACTGGAGGAATGGATAGACGCTATGCAGGCGGTTGTGCCGAAGCAACATGCTTTTGTCCTTCCGGCAGGTGGAGAACTGGCTTCCAGGTGTCATGTGTGCCGTACATTGTGCCGTCGAACTGAGCGGAGAATGGTGGAAATGAACGCAAAAAGCGTGTCGCTGCAGTTCATCAACCGGCTGAGTGATTATATGTTTGTATTGTCTAGATATATAGTGTATTTGACCGGACAAAAGGAGGAAATTTGGCAAAAATAGAAAAAAGGTAAGAGTATAAAAGTGTGCGTTTTTGGCGAAAAATTGCGGAAAAATGTGAAATAATGCAAAAAAAACTTGCACGTATCGAAACTTTTTACTACTTTTGCACGTTATTTTTGAAAAAATGAACCCAAATGGGGCCTTCCGTCGTGCATATACGGCGTTCTTGTTCGTCATAAATAGCTGAGGATTAGCGCGTTACGGAAGTTGGAACTAGAATAGGACAAATTGAGATATGTATTGGACATTGGAATTAGCCTCTAAATTAGAGGATGCACCTTGGCCTGCTACAAAGGATGAATTGTTGGATTATGCGAATCGTATAGGTGCTCCGTCGGAAGTAATAGAGAACTTGAGCGAGTTGGAGGACGAGGACGAGGAGGTGTATGAGAGTATCTTGGATATATGGCCGGACTATCCCACACAAGATGAGGATTTCTTCTTTAACGAAGAGGAGTATTAAGCCCAATAGCCGTATATACGTGAAGAGACATTTTGTACTTCTGCTGGCATTAATAGCCATATCGACTGTGAGTGCACAGTTTGATCCGCAGATGGGACAATATATGTATTTGCCGATGGCCTACAATCCTGCAGCGGTAGGAGAGGGAGACCTGATGAAAGTAGCGGGTATGCATCGAATGCAGTACGTGGACATTACGAATGCACCGATGAGTACATGGTTTTCGTTCAGTTCGCCCTTTGTGATAGCAAAGACGCATCACGGTGCAGGAATCCGTTTTTTGAACGACCGATACGGATTGTTTACGACACAATCGCTATATGTGCAGTATGCGTATCGTCAGAAGCTGGGGAAAGGTTATCTAGGTGTTGGTGTGGACTTGGGATTTGTAAATGTTGGATTCAAGGGAGATTCGGTCAATCTGAGTAAGATGGGAGATGATTACCATGAGTCAGGCGACCAAGCAATACCGCACGGCGATAAATCGGGAATGAAATTTGACATGGGAGTAGGCCTCTACTATAGTACTCCGACATGGTGGGTAGGCGCTAGTTACAGCCACTTGACCCGTCCGGCGATAGACTGGGATGACTATTCGGAAGTGAAATTGGTAGGCACGATGTATGTAGTAGGCGGATATCATTTCCGGCTGAAGAACTACAGAAACTGGGTACTGACTCCGAGTGCGATGATAATGACCGATTTTGCCAGTTGGGATGTGAATATGACGCTGATGTGCGACTATAAAGACAGGTATCGCTGGGGATTGGGTTACCGCATAGCAGGAAGTGTTAATATACTATTAGGTATAGATATAATATCCGGACTGCAGTTAGGTTATAGTTGCGAACTGCCGACCAACCGCTTGCTGCTGGAAAGTTACGGAAGTCACGAGATATATCTGGCCTACGGATTTGATATCCTAAAGCCCAAACGAACGAATAAATACAAATCAGTAAGATACTTATAATACTGGAAAAACAAACAATTACTAATATGAAAGTAACAAAGATTTTGCCATTGATGATCGTTTTGACGATTGGCTTGGCCAGTTGCAACAAACCGGCAGGTGAACTTGTAGGAGCTTACAAAAGTTCTAACTTTAAGGAGGCTAATCCTTATGGTATGTTGTTCATCAAGAAGGGAAGTTTCATGATGGGTGCTAACACTCAATCTGCTGTATTTGAGCAACCTGACAATGTTGTTATGGTAACTGTGGATGCGTTCTGGATGGATGAAACCGAGATTACCAACAATGAGTATCGTCAGTTTGTCAACTGGGTACGCGACTCAATTGCGTTGACCAACTTGGTAGCTGCAGGTATGACAGATTATGCTATTCAGCCTAAAGACGAAGATTTCGATGAGGAAAATTTCCGTCTGGATTGGCGCAAGAAAGTGCCTTGGGATAGTAAGGAGGAAGATATAGTTGATGCTTTGTCTTCGATGTTCTATTCGGATGGAACATTGAAAACCAGTTATTTGCACTATCGTTACAACTGGGTAAACATGGACGAGGCGCTGCCACAACGCAACAAGTTTGATGTGGCTACCAGTTCGTATCCGAAGGGTGCTACGGCACGTGTGGATACTTTCTGGGTGGATGAGATTGGTGCTATTCACGATTCGACCATCTATCGTCCTCTGCGCGAGCCGAAAGATCTGCTGACGGAGAAGATTATCTGTATCTATCCTGATACTTTGGTTTGGGCTCGTGACTTCCAGTTCTCGTACAACGATCCTCTGCTCCATATGTATTTCAAACATCCGGGTTATGCAGAGTATCCTGTAGTAGGTGTTACGTGGGAACAAGCTCATGCGTTCTGTAACTGGCGTACGAAACTGTTCAACCAATACTCAACAACAGAGGTAAACGAATATCGTCTGCCGACAGAGGCACAATGGGAGTATGCCGCTCGTGGCGGCCGTAAGATGGCTATGTATCCCTGGGGCGGCAATTACGCTCGCGATGGAAAAGGTTGCTTCTTCGCTAACTTCAAGCCTTATCGTGGTGCTTACAACGATGATACCGGTACTACTACTATGAAGGTGGCTCAGTATCGTCCGAATGATTTCGGTCTGTTCGACATGGCAGGAAACGTATCAGAGTGGACCAATTCGGCATACCAGAGCGCAGCTAATACGCATATTCACGATTTGAATCCGGATTATAGTTACATGGCCCGCAAGGCTGATCCGGACATCCTGAAACGAAAGATTGTGAAGGGTGGTAGCTGGAAGGATATTAGTTACTTTATGCAGTGCGGTGTTCGCACCTATGAGTATCAGTACGAGAGTCGTCCGTACATCGGTTTCCGTTGCGTACGCTCGTACATTGGTGAATAAAAAAAAGAAAAATCAATTAACTGAAATAATCAATTTTTTTAAGTTGTAAACAACTATGGCTACAGAAACTAAGAAAGGTTTAGGCGCACGATTCATGCATTGGTATGGATCTTATCAGGGCAAAGATGTCGTAAACATCGTTTATTCGGCAGGCGCATCTGTCGTTATTGTCGGTGCATTGTTTAAGATCCTACACTGGCCGGGTGCAAGCACGGTGCTGATGATTGGTATGTTTACCGAGGCATTCTTGTTCTTGATAGGAACATTGGAACATCCGCATCCAGAGTTCCACTGGGAGAATGTGTTCCCACAATTGTTAGAGTACGGAACTAAGCCAGAGTTGTTGGAGGAGAAATCGCATCAACCTCGTCCTACTTTGCTTGGTGCAGGTGTAGAAGATGGTGCTCCAATTGGTGCAGATGGCATCTCGGGTGGCAAAAAACGTGCAGATGTACCTGCTATCAAAGATGAAGACCTGCAGGCTCTGAAAGACGGTATCGCTGATTTGGCTAAGACAGCCGCTCAGTTCAGCGAATTGGGCAAAGTGGCTCAGACTGGCGTTAAACTAGGCGAAAAATTGTCTGCTGCAGAGGCTGCTACCACAGAATATACTACCAAGTTGTCAGCTGCTACATCTGCTACCGATTCGTTTGCACAGGTAACAACCGACTTGTCGGGAACTTATGCACAGGTAACCGAAGACATGAAGCACGTTGTAGCCGGCACTCAGGCATACAAGTCGGGCGTAGAATTGGTAGACCAGAAATTGGCATCGCTGAATTCGGTATACGAACTGCAACTACAAGCATTGAACGAGCATGTTGAGGCTGTTAAGGCTCAGGTGAAAGCCGTTAATGCACAGGTAGAGGCTGTGAATACACAAGCTGCTGCTGTCAAGGAGCAAGTGGATGTACAGAAGTCGGTTACAGCTGCTACACGCGAGGCTGCTGAGGCACAAAATGAGTTTGTGGCAGAATCGAAGAAACTGAATAAGCAAGTGGCTGATTTGAACTCGATTTACGGCAATATGCTGAATGCTCTTGCATAAGATTTATTAACAAAAGTAGCTTTAGAAACAAACACTAAAACACTTCAGAAATGGGTGGAGCTAAGAACTGTCCGGAAACCCCGAGACAAAAGATGATAGGTATGATGTACTTGGTGCTCACCGCCATGTTGGCGTTGAACGTAAGTACGGATATCTTGAATGGTTTTACACTGGTAGATACAAGTTTGCACTCCTCAATTGCAGCTTCGCAGACACGTAATTCCAAATTGTATGATGACTTTAAGAGTGCCAATGCAGATAACCCTGAGAAGACTCGGGAGTGGTATGCAAAGGCCTTGGAGATTCAGCATCGTGCAGACTCGTTGTACAACTACATTCAGGATTTTAAAGAGCAAATAGCCATTTTGGCTGATGGCAAAGCGAAAGTAGAAGAGCGTCGTGCTACAGACGGAGACCCGACTCTGCATATTGAGGGTAATTCTAATCTGGACGTAACAGCTCAGTACGCTATCGTGCAGAATAATGGAGCGAATGGTCGCAGATTGAAAGAAATGGTAGCTTACTACCGTGACTATGCTGATAGCATAGTAGAGCACGATTTTGAGTTGCGTAATTCTATTCGTCAAACCTTGGCAACGGAGCGTGGTTATAACTCACACGAGAAAGACTCATGCGATTGGGAAATAGCGATTTTCGAAGGTATGCCTGTGGGCGCGTCCATTACCATCTTGACGAAGATGCAGAATGATGTTCGTTCGACCGAGAGTGAGATCATTCAATACCTGATGGATCAGACTGATGCAGGTGACTTGCGCGTAAATAAACTGAACGCGTACGTGATACCTAATTCGAACTATGTGATTCGTGGAGGCCGATACACAGCGCAGATTATCTTGGCCGCTATTGACTCGACTCAACGTCCCGAGTATTATATCGAGGGTCAGCGTATTAATGATCATGGATTGTATGAGGTGCCTGCTGTTGGTGTAGGAGTTCGCAAATATTCCGGTTGGATTGCCTATCAAAATCCATCAACGGGTGAGATGGAGAATCTGCCATTCGCGAGTGAATATACTGTAGGAGAACCTTCTGTAACTATCTCGAACAACGACCTGAATATTATGTATCGTGGATATGACAACAAGTTCTCTATCTCGGTACCGGGGATATCGAATGATAAAGTACGCGTGTCGGTGAATGGTGCTTCTGCCCATCAGAGTGGTGGCTTCTGGATTATCAAACCGGGCGACGGTACGCGTTCTGTAACGATAAGCGTGTCGGCAGAACTGGATGGCAGAATGCAATCGATGGGTAGTCGTGACTATCGCGTGAAAGCATTGCCGAAACCAGGAGCATACTTCAAATCGGGTGAAAATGAGTACTCGGATGGAAATATCTCGCGTGGAGCGTTGTTGAATCCGGATGCAAGAGTGATTGCTTCGTATGGTCCTGATGGTCTGCTTGATTTGCCGTTCCAGGTAACTAGTTTCAAAGTGAATATCAATGGTGTGCTGACAGAGGCCCGTGGTACAAAATTCACGCAAGATCAAAGAGATCGTTTGAGTAAATTGAAAATGGGTGCCATCGTCGTAATAACGGATATCCGTGCTCAAGGCCCGGATGGAAGACAAGTACGTTTGTCGCCAATTCCTCTATCGCTGAATTAATACCTTAAAATAATATGTTAAAGAAAATCAGTATTATCGCATGCTTGGTGCTCGGCGTAGCAACAGCACAAGCTCAACACAAAGTTGTCTCGTTCTTCGACGAGGTAGGTAGTGCACGTATCCAGACTGCAGAGTTCTCGCAAGCGCATGATACCATCGTGATGGTAGATCATCGTATTGATGACGTTATTTGGGCACGCTATGTGTATCGTATCATCGATATGCGCTATAAGCAGAATTATCAACTGTATTTCCCAACAAAGTCGGATGATGCAGATTATCGTAACTTGTTCAAGGTGATTACGGATGCCGTAGTAGATGGTCTTCCTATCTATGAGAAAAACATGGAGACTATCAAACCAGACTTCAAACAGCAGCCTATTCCGCGTGAGGTGTTGCCGACGATGTTCATGGCAGATGACCCTCTAGCAGACTATTCGGACGATCCGACTCACTTCGATATCAGTTCGTCGGATGCTATGCTCGTTCACTATGATAGCGTAGCAGATGAGTTGTCCTTCCACTTCTATCCATTTGAGAAACTGGTTAAGAATCAGTTGAAATATTTGATTCAGGAAGTGGTATTCTTCGACAAGCACACATCCCGTCTGCATACCAAGATTATGGGTATTGCTCCGTTGCAGTCGGATAAGATTTCCACTCGTGACAGTACCAATATCATGGGGTCGTTGCGTGAGTCGATTATGTTCTGGGTACCGTTTGATGCTCTGCGTCCGTATTTGGCTATGCAGTATGCGATACCTAACCGCAATGAGGTAAAACGTGTTACGTTTGACGAGTTCTTCCAGAAACACCTCTACACCAGTTATATAGTAGGTGAAGGAAACATGTATAACCGTTGGATTCCTGATTATGCTAGGACAGAGGCTGATGTTAAGAAGGAGCAGGCTCGTATTGCCGAGGAACTGCTGAATTTCGAACAAGACCTCTGGGAGTATTAAATGCGGAAACATCGATTTCGTAACTCATATCTAACTTCCGCCGTTAGTGTCTCATTAGTATTGTGCCTAATAGGCTTGGAATGTGTGCTCCTGCTTTCTGCAGGAGCGCTTGTTACGCGCATGCGCGAGAACATTACCATTACGGCGGTATTGGCACAGGAGGCTGACAGCGCCCAATGTGCGCGTCTAGAGCAGATGTTGGATGCTAGCAGCAGCTGCAGCAGCTATAGATATGTGTCGCGTGAGCAGGCTCTGGAAGAACACATTAGTTCTTTAGGAGAAGATCCAAGCGCGTTCTTAGGCTACAATCCACTCTCTGCCAGTTATGAGATTCATCCAACGGATAGTTACAGCAATCCTGACAGTCTGGATGTGCTGACTTCCAATCTGCAGAATCTGCCTTATGTAACAGATGTAATCTATCCGCGTGACTTAGCAGACCTAATGAGCAGCAATGTGCATGAGTTTTCACTTATTTTGTTGGTGGTGGCTCTTGTATTGCTCTTGGTGTCGCTAGCATTGATAGTAAATACTATTCGTTTGCAAATCTACTCCAAGCGCTTTATCATCAATACAATGACGCTAGTAGGGGCTACATCATGGGTAACGCGTCGTCCGTTCGTATGGCGCAATATGTTGATGGGATTCTTATCCGGTTTGGCCGCCTTGGCTATTCTAAGTGGTGTGGTTTATTATGTGGAAGTGCGTTTGGGCGTATTGCTATTCCCTCCCACATGGCAAAATATCACCTTTGTGTCGGTAGTAGTGCTGTGTTCGGGATTGTTTATAACTTGGTTGGCATCTATGATAGCCACGGGTCGTTATATTCGCATGGACAATAATACCCTGTACGAGGTATAATCGCGAAAAAGTACAGAATTATGAAACAGAGTCTTCCTAAACTGAATTTGATACTAATTGCCATTTCGGTTGTTATCATCGTTATCGGTTTCTTCCTAATGGCTGGTGAACCTTCCGGAGAAGTATATAATCCGGATATCTTCTCTTTTCGTCGTATCACCTTGGGCCCGATGATCTCGTTGTTCGGTTTTGTGTGTATGATATTTGCCATTCTTTTTCGAGCTAAGAAGAAATGAATTGGTTACAGGCGTTGATATTAGGAATTGTGCAAGGACTAACTGAGTTCTTGCCAGTTTCTTCTTCTGGCCATCTTGAAATCGGACATGCTTTGCTTGGTACATCGGGTGAAGAGAACTTGACGTTTGCTATTCTTGTGCATGTTGCTACCGTTCTTTCTACGTTAGTGATATTATGGCGTGAAGTGGCTAAACTGTTCCAAGGAACGTTTTCGACAATACGCTGGAATGCAGAGAAAGACTATGTGGCAAAGATATTGGTATCCATGATCCCGGTTTTCGTTGTAGGCATGTTCTTCAAGGATCAGGTCGAGGCCTTTTTCGGAAATGGACTATTGCTGGTAGGTATCTGCTTGCTGATCACAGCGTTGCTTTTAGCCTTGAGTGAATGGCTGCAACGCAAGCGTCAAGGGTTAGGACATGAGGTTACCTACAAAGATGCCATCATTATCGGTATAGCGCAGGCATGTGCTGTATTACCGGGATTGAGCCGTTCGGGAACTACAATAGCTACAGGCTTGCTGTGTGGTGTTAAAAAGGAGAGTGTGGCTCAGTTCTCGTTCTTAATGGTATTGATCCCTATTCTAGGCGAAGCACTACTGGATACTATGAAGCTACTAAAAGGTGAACTGACAAGCGATTTGGGCGTAGTGCCTGCTGTCGTTGGTTTTCTAGCAGCTTTTGCAACCGGTTGTTTTGCTTGCCGATTTATGATAGAGATAGTTCGCCGTCAGCGACTGATTTGGTTCGCACTCTATTGCGCAATCATTGGTTGTTTCGCTATCATAACTACTTTGTGCTAATCGGATGTGGGATTTTATAGAAGGGGAGATACTGGCCTTTGATAAGCCCTTGCGTTGGACTTCATTCGACTTGGTGGCCAAGGTGCGTTATCAGTTGTGCAAGAAGTTAGGTCGCAAAAAGTTGAAAGTAGGTCATTCTGGTACGTTGGATCCACTAGCTACAGGTGTTGTGGTAGTTTGTACCGGAAAGAAAACCAAATTGATTGACAAACTGCAGTATGATGTGAAGGAGTATGTCGCTACGTTGCAACTAGGCGCAACCACTCCTTCGTACGATATGGAGCGACCAGTGGATGCTACTTATCCAACCAGCCACATCACGCGTCAACTGATAGACGAGACGATACCGCTTTTTAAGGGAGAGCAATGGCAAATACCGCCTATCTTCTCCGCCATTCAAATCAATGGCAAGCGTGCTTATGAGTTTGCTCGCAAAGGCGAGGAAGTGGAACTGAAGCCTCGACTATTGGTGATAGATGAGATAGAAGTACTGAATTTCGATGAGGGACAGATGCAACTGACAATTCGTGTGGTGTGTTCGAAGGGAACATACATACGCGCTTTGGCTCGCGATATAGGCGAACGACTGAAAACAGGGGCCTATCTAACGGCCTTACGCCGCACGAGGGTCGGAAATATACACGTGGAAGACTGCATGACAGTTGACCAATTTTTAGAACAAATGAATAACTACGAATATGTACAAAGCGAATGATATGAAACTCAGCCAGTTTAAGTTTAAACTGCCTGAAGAGTTGATTGCTCAATTCCCTCTGCCTTATCGCGATGATTCGCGATTGTTGGTATTGCACCGCAAGACGGGAGAAATAGAGCATAAGATGGTAACGGATACCGTTCAGTATTTCGATGAAGGCGATTTGTTCGTATTCAATGATAGCAAGGTTTTCCCAGCTCGCCTTTATGGTCATAAAGAGAAAACCAACGCACTAATTGAGGTATTCCTGCTTCGGGAACTGAACCACCAGTCACGTTATTGGGATGTGCTGGTTGATCCTGCTCGTAAGATACGTATTGGAAATAAGATCACGTTCGATGAAGATTCGTCCATTGTGGCTGAGGTGATTGACAATACCACCAGTCGTGGTCGTACGTTCCGCTTCTTGACGGACTATGACAACGATGAGTTTGTTCCTCGTTTGTACGCGCTGGGCGAAGCTCCATTACCTCGCTATATCCATCGTCCGATGGAACCGGAAACATTAGAGAAATATCGTGAGGCTTTCCACGATCTACCTATCGAGAAACTGGATGAAGAGCGTTATCAGACTATCTTCGCTAGCAAGATTGGCGCAGTGGCTGCTCCTGCATCAGGACTACATTTCTCCAAACAACTTCTCAAACGAATGGAGATACGTGGTATAGAAGCTGAATTTCTAACTAGCCATGTGTCGCTTGGCGTGTTCAAAGATATTGATGTAGAAGACCTGAGTAAGAACAAGATGGAATCGGAGCAGATTATTCTCTCCGAGCGCTTGGTCAATGCCGTTAATAATGCGCATCTACAACAACGCCGAGTATGTGCGGTAGGCACGGAAGTGATGCGTGCGATGGAACATGTAGCAGGCGCAAGCGGACAGTTGAAAGCCTATGATGGTTGGACCAATAGGTTCATTTTCCCGCCTTATACCTTCTCGGCAGCTAACACATTCTTCGTCAATCTCTATATGCCTCAGTCAAGCCAACTGATGATGGTGGCCGCTTTTGCAGGGTATGAAGAAACTATGCATGCTTATGAGGAGGCAGTAAACGAAGGCTATCGGTTTGGTGATTACGGAGATGCAATGCTTGTGGTAGATTAATGCAAGTCCGAATAGATCCATCTTGGCAGCGCGTGTTACAACAGGAGTTTGACAAGCCTTATTTCGAACTCCTAACGCAGTATGTGCGCCAACAGTATCAGACCCGTAGGTGCTTTCCGCCTGCAGGTCTGATTTTTTATGCCTTTGATTCGTGCCCATTCGACCGAGTTAGGGTAGTTATCATCGGCCAAGATCCTTATCATGAGGATGGGCAAGCTATGGGACTGAGTTTTTCGGTGCCAGATGGTGTGCAGATTCCTCCTTCGCTGGTCAATATCTACAAGGAAATTCATCGTGATTTGGGCAAGCCTATTCCCGAGAGTGGCGATTTGCGTCGATGGGCGGAGCAGGGGGTGTTGCTACTGAATGCCACACTGACAGTGGAGGCACACAAGGCCGGAAGTCATCAGGGGAAAGGTTGGGAAGAACTGACCGATGCTGCCATTGCAGCATTGAATCGGGAGCGCGAACATCTGGTTTTCATGCTATGGGGCTCGTATGCGCAGCGCAAAGGCCAGTTTATTGACCGCCATAAACATTTGGTGCTGCAAACATCGCATCCATCGCCCCTATCGGTATATCGCGGATTTGATGGATGTGGACATTTCAGCGCTGCTAACAATTATCTAATCAAATTTGGCCAACAACCTATAGACTGGTAATATATGAAAACACTCCTTCTGATAGATGCTTATGCGATGATTTATCGCGCCTACTACGCTTTTATTCGCGCTCCGCGAATGAATAGTCGTGGTGAGAATACATCTGCCATTTTCGGCTTTGTGGTGACGTTGGATGATTTGCTTCGCAAGGTTAATCCTACGCACGTAGGCGTTGCCTTCGACCCTCACGGGCCTACATTTCGTCATGAGGCTTTCGAGCAGTATAAGGCGCAGCGTGAAGAGACACCAGAAGATATTCGTCGCGCAGTGCCCATCATCAAACGTGTGCTTGAAGCAATGAATATTCCTGTACTGGAAGTGTCTGGATTTGAAGCGGATGATGTTATCGGTACACTCTCTCAGCAGGGAGAGAAAGCGGGATTTGAGGTCTATATGGCTACACCGGATAAGGATTATGGTCAACTTGTGACCGATCGTATTCGAATGTATCGTCCTCGTCATACGGGAGGATTCGAAATTCTCGGGCCTAAAGAGGTTTGTGAGAAATATGGACTGGAATCACAGTCGCAAGTGATTGATCTGTTGGGACTGATGGGCGATGCCAGTGACAATATACCCGGTTGCAAAGGCGTAGGAGAGAAAACCGCGGTGGCGTTGCTGCAGCAGTTCGGTTCAATAGAGAACATGCTAGAACATACGGACCAGATCAAAGGTGCTTTGCGCCAAAAAGTGGAGTCTCAGGCGGAGGATATCCGTTTCTCCAAATTCCTAGCGACCATCCGCACGGATGTGCCGATAGCATTGGACGAGGCGCAACTAACCAAACAAGAGCCAAATATAGACGCACTGACGAGTATTTATCAGGAGTTGGAATTCAATACACTGCTGAAGAAACTGAGCCCGAATACACAGAGTGCCCCGATAACTGCACCGAAGAAGAAAGTGCAGGCAGACACGGGCATGTTGGATTTGTTTGCGGGTACGGAAGATGCCTCTGCCAATGACGTTCAACTACAACCGGAGGCTCCGAAACTGACTCCTCAAGAGGAAACTGAGGCGCGGCTTTGCCAATATCTGCTCAATCCTGAGGTAGCCTACAATCCTTATAAAGCGCCCGATTGGGACGCACTGAAAGCGGATACGGATTTATGGAATCTGTATCAAGATGTGGAATTGCCGTTGGCACCTGTCTTGCGTGAGATGGAAGCAGCGGGAGTGCGCATCAATGTCAGCAAACTGCATGAGGCGGAAAAACAACTGACTGCGGAGTTGGATCAGTTGGAACAAGAGATATATGGGTTAGCAGGCGAAACATTCAATATCAACAGTCCACGCCAGGTGGGTGAATTGCTGTTCGACAAACTGAAACTGGATCCGAAGGCCAAGAAATCGAAAACAGGTCAGTATTCTACCTCCGAAGAAGTGCTAGTTGCACTGAAGGATCGCCATGCTGTCATTGGAAAAATCCTAGACTATAGAGAGTTGAAGAAACTCGTCACGACTTATGTTTCCACGCTCCCTAGTTATATAGCAGAGGATGGAAAGATACATACGACCTACAATCAAACGGTAACGGCTACCGGTCGTTTATCTAGCAGCAATCCTAATCTGCAGAATTTGCCCATTCGTAGTGAGCGAGGCAAATTGATACGTGAGGCAGTTATTCCAGACGAAGGCTGTTTGTTCCTTAGCGCCGATTACAGCCAGATTGAGTTGCGACTAATGGCCCATTTCAGTCAAGATGAGCATCTGTTGCGAGCATTCCGAGAAGGACAGGATATCCACGCAGCGACAGCATCGCGCATCTTTGGATTGCCGATTGAGCAAATCAGCAAGGACCAACGTCGTCGTGCCAAAACGGCCAATTTTGGTATTATCTACGGAATCTCAGCTTTTGGTTTGGCTCAACAATTGGATTGCAGCCGTGGTGAAGCCAAGCAACTGATAGATGACTATTTTGCAGCTTTCCCACGCGTTATCAATTATATTGAGCAGCAGAAGGAGATTGCCCGCCAGAAAGGTTATGCAGAGACACTCTTTGGCCGCAAGCGCTATTTGCCGGACATCAATTCGCACAATGCTACGGTTCGCTCGTTTGCTGAGAGAAACGCTGTGAATGCCCCTATACAGGGAACAGCGGCTGATATTATCAAGATGGCTATGGTCAGCATACATCGCCGCCTGAAAGAAGAAAATCTGAAGGCACAAATGATCATGCAAGTTCACGATGAATTGAATTTCAACGTGCCTAAAGCGGAGGTAGAACGTGTTCGCGAGATTGTAGTTAACGAAATGCAGAATGCGGTTCATCTGTCTGTGCCGCTGATAGCAGAATGTGGAGTAGGAGAGAACTGGCTTGAAGCTCATTAGTATCATATTGCTGATTCGCGTCCTCTGCATCGGCAACAGTTTCTCATGGGACGCAGTAGAACAAGAGTTAGTGCCACTGTGTGCTGAAAAGGGCATTGAGGTAGAAGTGCATAATCTCTATTATGGCGGTTGTTCGTTGGAGCAGCATGCGCAGTTTCTGCAGCAAGACCAAGCCGCTTATTCTCATCGCGTATGTACGAATGTTGAGCCGCGTATAGTGAAAGATACTATCAGTCTGCGCCAAGCACTCAAGGATGGTAGATACGACTATATCTCGTTGCAGCAAGCTAGCCATGACAGTGGAATTAGAGGTACTTACGAACCATGGCTCACCATGTTGATAGATACTGTCCGCGCTTATCAACCTAATGCGCAAATATGTTGGATGCAAACGTGGGCCTATAGCCAAGATGCCACTCATCCTGCTTATCCGCGTTACCATAATGACCAACGGGAAATGTGGGATAGTATCTTGGTTTGTACGAAATCGCAGATTGCACCTCACTATTTGCCAATTATTCCTTGCGGAGCAGCCATCCAGAATGCTCGAAATACCAAACTCGGTGACACACTTTGCCGCGATGGCTACCATCTAAATTATATTTATGGTCGTTATACGGCTGCGTGTGTATGGTATGAGTTCCTAACGGGAAAGGATGTAAGGCGCAATAAGTATAAGAATGTGGAGATGACGCGTGCGCAGCGACGTCTCACCCAGAAGGCTGCGCATCAAGCGGTCAAGGCGCAGAAGTGAAATAGAATAAGCTCTCTGCCAGAAAATCCTCTATAACCTAGGAAAATACGGGTCTGCCCCGTGCTGTTTTTAACTCAAATGCACTTTTTTGAAAAAAAGTTGCTCAAAAATTTGGTCATGTCAAAAAAAAGCAGTACTTTTGCACCCGCTTTTGAAAGGAA
>DBVU01000091.1 GCA_002308195.1 Bacteroidales bacterium UBA1256 | reverse complement strand
GCAAATGCTTCACTAATGGCGTGCCGGTACTCTACGCCGTGACCCGGAAACGGTAGCGATGAGGTGTCCGGATTACAGAGGAAAAAGCAGGCCTCAAATCCTATTCTCAGGAGTTTTCTCGAGCAAAAATTGTATAGGTGCTTTTTTTGTGCCCAAAAATTTGCACAATTCAAAAAAAAGTTGTACCTTTGCAGCCGATTTGGATTCTACCTTTTATTGAAACAATAAAAATTAACGAAATATTATGGCAAAAACTAAGAAAAAACAAGAATTTGAGAAGCAAGACGAACAGTTGCAAGAAGTCAACGAAGCTTTGACCGGTGCAGGTAAATGGATTGAAGACAACTCATCTCTTTTGAGTTGGATCGTTACTGGTATCGCAGTGGTTGCATGCGCGCTCATCGCTCTCAACCAGTACATCCTGAAACCTAAAGCATTGGACGCAAGCAACGAAAATGCTAAAGCCGTTGTTTACTTCATGGCGGGCGATTATGACAAAGCGCTGAATGGCGACGATGCAGAGTGTATCGGCTTTGAGGCTATTGCCGATGACTACCGTCTGTATCAGCAAGGCAAACTGGCCGCTCTCTATGCAGGAATCTGCTATTTCGAGAAAGGCGAGTATGAAGAGGCAGCTAAGTATCTGAAGCGTTTCTCTGCTGACGATCTGAACATCGCTCCCGCAGCTTACCAACTTCTGGGCGACACCTATGTTGAGCTGGAAGAGTACGGCAAGGCTGCTAAGGCATTCGAGAAGGCTGCCAAGACCGGCAACGAGATCGTTGCTCCGATGAGTCTCTTTAAAGCCGGATTGATTTATCTGGAAGAAGGCAAGAACGCCAAGGCTAAGAAAGCGTTTGAGCTGATTCGCGACGAATATCCTGCATCTCAAGAAGCACAAAGCATTGACAAATATATCGCAATCGCTGAATAATGACGACCGATTTGTCAAAATATGATGCTAATCAATTGCCTAACGCTGATGTCCTCGGAGGTCAGCGTTATGCAATTATAGTAGCTGATTGGAACAGCGAAATCACCTATGGCATGGCGCAAGGAGCATTCGATACCTTGCTCAAACATGGTGTACAGGAAGATAATGTGTATATATGCCATGTGCCTGGTACAGTCGAACTGACTTACGCCGCTGCTAAGGCTATCCGTGAGCAGCCACGCCTAAGTGCAGTCATCGTTATTGGCTGTGTTATCCAGGGCGAGACTCCGCATTTCGATTATGTGTGCCAATCGGTTACGCAGGGCGTTACTACGCTCAATGCGCAAGGCAATGTGCCTGTTATCTTCTCCGTATTAACGGTTCTGAACAAACAGCAAGCTCTGGACCGTTGTGGAGGCAAACTGGGCAACAAAGGCATAGAAGGAGCCTACACAGCTATCAGAATGGCTAATTTGTGATAATTAATCGCAGACCAAAATGAAAGTCTACAAGTTCGGTGGAGCATCGGTCAAAGACGCAGATGGCGTTCGCAATCTAGAGCGTATAGTTCGTCTCCAAGATGGAGACTTGATGGTTGTTGTCTCCGCTATGGGAAAGACAACCAACGCCTTAGAGCGTGTCATGGATGCCTTGGCTGCCGGACAAGAAGACAAAGCGCTAAGCCAGTGGGTAGATATCATCGATTACCACGTGGCTATTATGAAGGCCTTAGGTCTGCAACCGGGAGTAGATGTCCGCCTGCAAGGCGAGATTCCCTACGATCCAACTCGCCCATATGACGAGAACTACGACCAATTAGTCTCGTTGGGTGAGATTATGTCCACCCAGATTATCGCAGTCTATCTGCTCAAACAGGGTTTGCCTGTCGAGTGGTGGAATATGCCTAAATTGCTCCGTACGGACGATACATGGCGAGAAGCCCAAGTGGACAATCAGACTAGCGCAGAGACCATCCGCGCAGGGTGGGATAGGCCTAATAGGCCGCGCATCGTCATTGCGCAAGGTTTCATTGGTGGAACAGCTGATGGCAAGCGCACAACCTTAGGACGAGAAGGATCTGACTACACCGCGGCTTTGCTGGGCAATTATCTCGATGCCGAGAGTGTAACTATCTGGAAGGATGTTCCGGGTATCCTGAATGCAGATCCTCGATTGGAACCGAATACGATCCTGATTCCCGAATTGCGCTATAGTGATGCAGTCGAATTGAGTTATTCTGGCGCACAGATTATTCACCCGAAAACCATTCGTCCGCTTGAGAATAAGCGTATTCCGTTATTTGTGAAGCCATTCGGCGATCCAAAAGCCGACGGTTCGTGTATATCCGATGCTACTCAGCACCCGATAGATGTACCGGTTTATATTTGGCGCAAGAACCAAATACTTATCACGATGAGGGCAAAAGATTTTGCCTTTGTATTGGAGGAAAGTCTAAGCGAAATATTCGATATCATCAACCATCATCGTCTAAAGGTATCTCTGATTCAGTCATCGGCGGTTACTATCTCTGTGTGCGTTGATAATACACGTTTTGTTCCGGATGCCATCAAGGCGCTCAGCGAACATTTCCAGGTAACCTACAACGACCATTTGTCTTTGTTAACCATACGCGGCACAACGCCCGAAATACTCGATCGCGCTAGGTCGGGAAGAACTATCATGCTGAGCCAAACAACTAGACGCACAGCACGACTGGTGATAAAAGAAGAAATCTAATACACACATAATGAACACAATACAACAGTATTTGACCAAACAATATTGGCTCGATTTGCTACGCACTTTCTGGCACGCACTGGGAACACTGAAGTTCTGGCGTGAACTGCTGATGATGACTGTAGGTATGAGTTTTGGTGCGATCGCAGTCTATTATTTCTTGATGCCAAGCCATCTGATTGTTGGTTCTATTTCAGGTTTAACCATCGTTATCAATACGGCCATTGGCGGTGATGCCAATACGTTCTCCTATTTGGTAATGAGTATCAACGCATTCTTGTTGCTGTTGGCTTTCCTGCTGATTGGCAATGAGTTCGGTGCAAAAACCGTATATACGGCCTTGATTCTTGGACCTTTAACTCAGTTCTTCGACCGCATTTTTCCTTATACCAACTTGACACACAAGGTCATTGATGCTCCGGAAATCCTCGCACAACTCCAAGCGGGACAAACGGTGTTGGATGCTAACGGAAATCCGTATCTGCTCAGCCGTTCGGGAGAAGTGATGGAGAAGGTGCGTGAGAGCGTTATGAGTAGTGGTCTTGGCCAAGGAGATGTCTGGTTCGACCTCTTGTGCTTCGTGCTCCTGTTGAGTGCATGCCAAGCATTCTTATTCCGAATCAATGCTTCTACCGGAGGATTGGATATCCTAGGCAAGATTGTCAACAAATACTTGCATTTCGATATTGGCACATCCGTGGCCATTGGTGGAGCTATCATTTGTTGTACATCTTTCTTTATCAACGATTTCCGTATGGTCATCATTGGTATCATAGGCACAATGATCAATGGTCTGGCTATTGACTATTTCACAGCTTCGCTCAACAAGCGCAAACGTGTTTGTATAATATCCTCTGAGCATGAGCGAATTCGCCAGTTCATCATCCAAGATTTGGTGCGTGGCTGTTCATTGTATAGAGTACAAGGCGGATATAGTGGGGAAGAGCAAATCGAGATACAAACGCTCTTGACGCAAGATGAGTTCTCGGCTGTTATGGCCTATATTCGCGACAATCACATTCACGCCTTTATTACCGCAGGCAACTGTTCTGAGGTATATGGCGTATGGGCGCGCCATAAGAAGCATCATGGTAAGATGGAAGTAATCACAACTGAAGAATAATCAAAACAAACAAGCATATGAAACCTACATTATTTATCTTGGCTGCCNNGGCGGCGGGAAGGGGAAGCCGTTACGGTGGTTTGAAACAGATTGATGCGCTTGGCCCAAGTGGCGAAGCTATATTGGATTATAGTGTGTTCGATGCCCTACGTGCGGGATTTGGCAAGATTGTTTTTGTTATCCGCAAGGATTTCAAAGACGATTTCCGCCGTGTGGTACTTAGCAAATATGCAGGTAAAGTACAATGTGAAGTCTGTTTCCAGTCGGTAGATAAAGTGCC
>DBVU01000038.1:5975-6157 GCA_002308195.1 Bacteroidales bacterium UBA1256 | reverse complement strand
GGTTTCTCCGGAGGAGAAAAGAAGAAGAACGAAATCTTCCAAATGGCGATGCTCGAACCCTGTTTGGCTATTCTGGACGAAACCGACAGCGGACTCGATATCGATGCTTTGCGCGTTGTGGCGGAAGGTGTCAATCGCCTCAAACGACCGGACAATGCCACTATCGTCATCACCCATTACCA
>DBVU01000038.1:3575-5914 GCA_002308195.1 Bacteroidales bacterium UBA1256 | reverse complement strand
AAAACATTGGCTCTCGAACTAGAAGATAAAGGCTATGAGAGTTTCGAAAGGTGAAATATTCGAACGCGTATTTCTTGACGAGCCGTCTCTGGACTTGCACATTGTGCAGGCCGAGGGTTCGCGCGTTAAGATTCACATACTGAATTTCTCTTCGGCTACCAATCGCCTAACTGTAGAACAGACAGGCCGTGATTGCGCGACCGAAATATACGCTTTGGCTTATTTGCACGATGCGGACAAAGTTGATACGGAAACGCACGTAACGCATCGCGTGGGCGGCGGCAAATCGGACCAACTGATTAAGTTTGTATTGGACGATCAGGCTCAAGGACGATTCTTCGGCGAACTGAAAATCGATCCCGATGCGCAACAAGTGGAAGCGCACCAGACCAATCGCAATATTCTGCTTTCCGACGAAGCGGAAATGCGTACGCGGCCTCAGTTGGAGATTTATGCTGATGATGTGCAGGCCACGCACGGAGCCAGTACAGGCCAACTGGACAATGCGGCACTTTTCTATATGCAGCAACGCGGTATAGGCAAACAAAAAGCTCGCCAACTACTCGTCGGCGCGTTTATTCGGGAGATTATTGATGCTATCTCGGATGACCAAATTAGGGAGTCTCTCCTTCAGAAGTTGGACCTTTAGCCTCTAACCTTTAGCCTCTAGCCATTTATTGCACTCGGTTGATGGCGAAGTCCAATAGGCCTAGTAAACTTTGTTTCTCGCTACAGTCACGGAAAACCGATAAGGCTTCCGTGGCTTTCTTTTTATAATCTAGCATTTGCTGAACAGCATATTCATCGCCATGAAAACGCAGCACGAAGGCCTTGATTTCTTGCAGCGCTTTCTCGGTGTCCAGAACTTCGCTATGTGCGGCCAGTAGTTCTCCTAGCGCCTTGATGTGTTCTGCTTCGTCTTGCGGCGCCCGGCGTAGGGCTTCGATGAGTGGCAGAGTAACTTTGCCGTCGCGCAAGTCGCTCATGGTCGGTTTGCCGATTTCCTCTAGGTCGCTATAGTCAAAGATGTCATCTTTGATTTGGAAACAGAGTCCGAGCAGTTTGCCGTAATCGCGCAACGCAGCCCGTTGACGAGCTGTGCAACCCGCACTCTCTGCGCCTGCCTCGGCGCAAGCCTGGAAAAGTTGAGCCGTTTTTTGCTCAATCACTTGGTAGTAACGCTCTTCGTCAATCCACATACTTTGGCCCACGTGCAATTGCACCATTTCTCCGCTTGACAAACTCTTGCCTAGTTGCGAGACGATTTCCAGAATGCGAATGTTGCGCACTTCGGCTATCAGCCCAATCACTTTTGCTAGCATATAATCGCCAATGAGTACTGCCACTTTGTTGCTCCATTTGGCATGCACAGCCGCTACTCCGCGACGAGTGTCCGAACTATCGACCACATCATCGTGAATCAGACTGGCAGTGTGGAGCAATTCCAGTGCCACGGCCGAGCGAAGTGTCTTGTCTGTGATGGGATTGCACACTTGTGCAGCCAACATGACCAACAAGGGGCGCAACTGCTTGCCGCGCCGTGAACCAACGTATTGCAACACTTCCTGTTGCAGTTTATTGTCCGCGCGTAGGGCCTGTTCCATCAGCCGCTCGTACTGTTTCCATTGCGATTCTATAGGTCGCCGTATTTCTGTGATTGTTGCCATTTGTTCTAAATCGGCTGCAAAAGTACAAAATTATTTGCATATATCAAAATTTTTTGCGCACTTTTGCGTCGCAAATCTTAGTGAGAGTACATTTTTTGAGGTCAATAATCGGGAAAGGCCGATGTGGAAAATTTGACAGAAAAGGGAGAAAAGGCCTTTGGGGAATGGCATATGCTTGCATATGTCATTTTTTTGTAGTACCTTTGTCGTCGCAAAATGTGCGATAAATCATTTAACAAGAAAATAGATATGAAAGCATTTATGGACAAAGACTTCCTGCTGCAAACCGAAACAGCGAAGGAACTCTATCACAATCATGCGGCTAAAATGCCGATCATCGATTACCATTGTCACCTGATTCCGCAGATGGTTGCGGAGAACAAACGTTTTGAGTCGATTGCACAGATTTGGCTCATGGGCGACCACTACAAATGGCGCGCTATGCGTTCCAATGGTGTAGATGAGCGTTTCTGCACCGGTAAGGACACCACCGACTGGGAGAAATTCGAGAANNAAATGGGCAGAGACCGTTCCTTATACATTCCGCAACCCGTTGTACCACTGGACCCATCTGGAACTCAAGACCGCTTTCGGTATCGAGGAACGTCTGAATCCGGAGACCGCACGTGCTATCTATGACAAGTGTAACGACCTGATTGCCAATGATCCGAA
>DBVU01000038.1:2666-3538 GCA_002308195.1 Bacteroidales bacterium UBA1256 | reverse complement strand
ACGACCGATGATCCGGCTGACAGCCTCGAATGGCACAAGATGCTGAAGGATGATCCGAAAGCTGAGGTGCGTATGTTGCCGACTTGGCGTCCTGATGCAGGAATGAATATTGAGGCCGCTACATGGAAAGCGTACATCGAGAAACTGGCCAAAGTGGCAGGCGTAGATATTAAGTCGTTTGCTGATCTGGTAGATGCTTTGCAAAAACGCCACGATTTCTTTGAGTCGATGGGCTGCCGTCTGAGCGACCACGGAATAGAAGAATTCTACGACGAACCGTACACTGACAAAGAGATTAACGAGATTTTCAAGAAAGCTCTGGCAGGCAAGGCGCTGAACGCATACGAGATTCGTCAGTACAAACACGCTTATTTGCACGCGCAAGCTGAGATGGACTATGCGTCTGGTTGGACCCAACAATACCACTATGGTGCTATTCGTAACAATAACTCGAAGATGTTCGCTCAACTTGGCGCAGACACCGGTTTTGACTCGATTGGTGAATTCACGACCGCGAAGGCTATGAGTCATTTCCTCGATGAGATGAATAGCGAAGGCCATCTGGCTAAGACGATTCTCTACAACCTGAATCCGTGTGCCAATGAGGTAATCGCAACCATGTTGGGTAACTTCCAGGATGGTTCTGTTCCCGGTAAGATTCAGTTCGGTAGCGGATGGTGGTTCCTCGATCAGAAAGATGGTATGGAGAAGCAGATGATGGCACTCTCGAATCTTGGTCTGTTGTCGCGCCTCGTAGGTATGTTGACCGACAGTCGTTCGTTCCTCAGCTATCCGCGCCACGAGTATTTCCGCCGCACGCTGTGTAACATTCTTGGCAACGATATCGAGAACGGCATGATTCCGTACACCGG
>DBVU01000038.1:1924-2550 GCA_002308195.1 Bacteroidales bacterium UBA1256 | reverse complement strand
AGTCCGGAAGGACAAGATCGTTTCATTCAATCGGAGCATTTCCGTATCATTCCCGGTGGCGGTGAGGCAAATGTGGCTATCTCGTGTGCCAATTATGGTCACGAGGCATATTTGGTAACCAAACTGCCGAAGCACGAGATTGGTCAGATAGCAGTGAACGCGCTGCGCCGCTATGGTGTGAAGGACGATTATATCGTTCGTGGTGGCGATCGCATTGGTTTGTATTACTGCGAGACAGGCGCTTCCATGCGTCCGTCGAAGGTCATCTACGACCGCGCGCACAGTGCCATAGCTGAGGCTGATCCGAAAGACTTTGACTTCGACAAGATCATGGAAGGTGCTGCTTGGTTCCACTGGTCGGGCATCACGCCTGCAATCTCGGACAAGGCTGCTGAGACCACCAAACTGGCTTGCGAAGCAGCCAAACGTCACGGTGTAACCGTATCGGTTGACCTGAACTTCCGCAAGAAATTGTGGACGAGCGAGAAAGCTATCTCGATCATGCGCCCGCTGATGAAGTACGTGGATGTTTGTATCGGCAACGAGGAAGATGCAGAACTTTGCCTCGGCTTCAAGCCTGATGCAGACGTAGAAGGCGGCGAGACGAACGCTGAGGGCTACAAGGG
>DBVU01000038.1:1735-1878 GCA_002308195.1 Bacteroidales bacterium UBA1256 | reverse complement strand
TTCGAGCAGATGATGAAGGAGTTCGGCTTTAAGTATGTTGTTTCTACGCTGCGTGAGTCGTTCAGCGCGACTTTCAACGGCTGGAAGGCAATGATCTACAACGGCAAAGAGTTCTACCAGAGCAAACGCTACGAGATCAACCC
>DBVU01000038.1:1224-1683 GCA_002308195.1 Bacteroidales bacterium UBA1256 | reverse complement strand
AACCAAGGTGCAGCGCTTGAGTTCGCTGTAGCTGCTTCGGCTTTGAAGCACACTATCAATGGTGATTTTAACTTGGTAAGCGAGGACGAAGTTCTCAGCTTGGCAGGTGGTAATGCCAACGGACGAGTTCAGCGCTAATTACTCGAAAGTCGAAAGTCAAAAGTTGAAAGAAAGGAAATTTATGGCAAAGTTTGATAAATTTCAGGTGATGGCGAAGATTGCTGCCGCACCAATGGTTCCTGTGTTCTACCACAAGGATGTGGAAGTTTGCAAGAACGTAATTAAGGCCTGCTATGCAGGCGGCGTACGCGCTTTTGAGTTTACCAACCGTGGCGATTTTGCACACGAGGTATTCGGTGAACTGAGCAAGTGGGTAGCAGTAGAGTGCCCTGAGTTGGCGCTCGGTATCGGTAGTGTCGTTGATGCTCCGACGGCTGCGTTGTACTTGCAGTTGGGCGC
>DBVU01000038.1:190-1208 GCA_002308195.1 Bacteroidales bacterium UBA1256 | reverse complement strand
TTCGTAGTTGGTCCGTTGTTCAATAAAGATATCGCAGTGGTCTGCAATCGTCGTTGCGTGACCTATTGTCCGGGTTGTCTCACACCGAGTGAGATTGGTGCGGCTCAGGAAGTAGGATGCGACTTTACAAAAGTGTTCCCGGGTGACGTAGTAGGTCCGAATCTGGTGAAGGGTCTGATGGCTCCGATGCCGTGGTCGAAAATCATGGTTACCGGTGGTGTAGCTCCGGAAAAAGAGAACCTGGAGAAATGGTTCGCCGCAGGCGTTTACTGCGTAGGTATGGGCTCGAAGCTCTTCCCGAGCGACAAAGTGAAAGCAGGCGACTGGAAATACGTGACCGACAAGTGCAAAGAGTGCTTCGACATCATTGCTGCTTGCAAAAAATAAACATTACACCTTAAACATTATACAACATGAGTGACATTAAGAAAGCCGTTATGACCAACTGGCGTTGGGTCATGTGCGCGATGTTATTCTTCGCCACTACGGTCAATTATATGGATCGTCAAGTTCTGTCCTTGACATTCAAAGAGTTTATTCAACCTGAGTTCCACTGGACCGATTCCGACTACGGAACCATCACCGGTGTGTTCTCGATCGCCTATGCTATATTCTGCCTCTTTGCCGGTAAATTTATCGACTGGATGGGCACGAAAAAAGGTTACCTGATTGCCATCATCGTATGGTCGATAGGTGCCGTAATGCATGCGGGCTGCGGTTGGGCAACCGAGCATATCGTAGGCGTAGCCGACAAGGCTGCACTGCTGAATGCTTCCGGGGCGATAGTCAGCAGTATCTCGATGGTGAGTGTCTGGCTCTTCCTGATCTGCCGTTTGATTCTTGGTCTCGGTGAGGCGGGTAACTTCCCTGCTGCGATCAAGGTAACGGCTGAGTATTTCCCGAAGAAAGACCGTGCGTTTGCTACGGCACTCTTCAATGCCGGCGCATCGGTAGGTGCATTAGCCGCTCCGGCTACTATTCCTCTGCTGGCCAAGAGCCTGGGCTGGGAATGGGCGTT
>DBVU01000038.1:0-176 GCA_002308195.1 Bacteroidales bacterium UBA1256 | reverse complement strand
ATCTGGATTTTTGTCTATGACAAACCTGCAGAGAGCAAGCATGTGAATGAGGCCGAGTTGGCTTATGTGAATCAGGATGAAGACGACAGTCAAAAGTCAAAAGTTGAGAATAAAGAGGAAAAGCAGATGTCGTTCATCGAGGCTTTCCGCCATCGTCAGACTTGGTCGTTTGCCTT
>DBVU01000043.1 GCA_002308195.1 Bacteroidales bacterium UBA1256 | reverse complement strand
TGGACCATTCTAGCGAATATGTCCAGAAATGGGCCAAAGCTTATCTCAAATGGATGATGGGTAAGATGAAATACGATGGTTTCCGCTACGACATGACGCGCGGCTATCACGGCCGTTATCTAAGCATGTACAACGAGGCCACTAATCCCTATATCTCAGTTTCTGAGTTTTGGGAGAGCATCGGCAACCAGAAGAGCCACCTTCTCGCCACCAACTACAACACGATGATTTTCGATTTCCAACAGAAATACGAATTGGGCAAAGCTATAGGAAACAACTATTCGCTACTCAAGAAGAATAGCAACACATTCCGCGGACAAGGACTCGAGAAATATGCGGTAACATTTATTGACAATCACGATACTTTCGAGCGCTCGGACAATCAGAGTGACGAATTTGGCGGATACAATGCCGACCTCTCCACATCGGCCGTTCGCTCCAAGATCCTCCAAGCCAACGCATACATCCTCATGATGCCTGGTATTCCTTGCGTCTTCTGGCCGCATTGGTATAGTTATCGCGATGAAATCAACGAACTGATTGCTGTTCGTAAACTAGCGGGCATTCATAGCGAAAGTGCCGTAACCGATGAGAGTAGCGCACTGATGGCTTACTCTGGTACCATCCAGGGCCATCGTGGCAAAGTAGTGCTGCGCTTGGGAACCAACCGCGACCAGACTACTCCTACCGGATTCCACAAGGTGGTGGACGGAACCACTTACACGGTTTTCCTCGAGGACGGAACAGGTATCGAGGAAATCCGCACGCAACCTGCTAACAATGAAAAATTTATCAAAGATGGCAAACTGTACATCCGCCATGGAAACAAGACATACGATGCCATCGGCAATGTGGTAGAATAATAAAAAATCTAAGATAAAATGAAAAAAACACTTCTATTCTTATTCGGCATGACTGTCAGCCTAACGCTGATGGCCGAACCATTCTATGTTCGTATCAACGGCACAAAAGATGTACTGGCTAGCAACACGGGCGATCAAGATTATCAGGGTCGTACCCAGTACGCCGCATTCAATGTTTCGCTCGCTGCAGGCGACAAACTCACATGCTATGACCAGGGTTCGGGCGCTGCATGGAATATCGCAGTTCTGGACCCGTATGGTGCATACGAGAACTTCACAGCCGGTTCGTCCAACCTAACGTGTAACGTAGCAGGCAACTACAACATCTACATCAAACTCAAATACGAGGATGATATGTGGTACATCGAAGAAGCCGCAACGGGCGGAGGTGGCGAAACGCCTACCCCGGACCCAAGCTATAGCACGTCTGCGCCCGCACAATGTCCGGATGTGATGTTGCAAGCGTTCTACTGGGATAGCTACAAAACGCAAACTTCGGCCAATAGTATTCACGGCCGCACCAAATGGATCGATTTCTTGAATCAAACCGTAGAAGATGGCACTACCACACAAGCCGAAGAAATAGGTAAATGGTTCGACCTGGTATGGTTACCGCCTATGTCTAAATCGACCGGTGGTACGGGTTATCTGCCTATTTGTTATAGCAACCTGGAGAGCGATTGGGGCACTAAGAAAACATTGACTTCTTTGATTGAAACGCTCCATCAAAACGGAGCTCGCGTAGTGGCCGATATCGTCATCAACCACGTGGCGGGTAGTACCGGATGGTGTTCTTTCTCCACTCTCAATTTCTCGCCTTACGGTTCCTTCAGCCCAACGGCCGCATGGATTTGCAACACCGACGAGATGAATACTGACTCTAGTGCAGGTAGTTGTAGAGGCAAAGCTACCGGCGCCGCAGACGATGGTTATGGCAGCGAAGCTAACTATGAGGCAGGACGTGACTGGGACCACAACAATGCAGAAGTGCGCAATATGTGCAAGGCTTATCTGACTTGGTTGCGAAAAGAAGTGAAGATTGATGGTTTCCGCTACGACTATTGCAAGGGATTCCATAACTCGCATATCAATGAGTACAACAGAGCCGCAGAAGCTTATTTCTCTGTGATGGAGATGTGGGATGGCAATCCTTCAGTACTGATGTCACACCTTAATGATGCTAGTTACAACACCCTCACATTCGACTTCGGCACCAAATACGATGGTTTCAACAATGGTATCGCAGCCGACAATTATCAGGGACTGAAAGGTTGCGGCCTTTTAGGCGCAGGCAAAGCGCGTTACGCCGTAACTTTCTTGGATAGTCACGACTCGTATCAACGCGATGGCAACGAGTTCTGCGGACAAGGCAATTCAATGACCGTTTGCCGCGACAAGATTCTGCAATGCTACGCCTTCATGCTTTCGATGCCTGGTGTACCATGCGTATTCTATCCGCACTGGGTAACTTTCAAATCTGACCTCAAGAAAATGATCAATGCTCGCTACAAAACAGGCGTTCACTCTGAGAGTAGTGTTAGCGACGAAGCAGGCAATGGCTACTACAAAGCCACCATTACCGGTAAAAACGGTCAGATTCGCGTATTGATTGGCCCAAATTCCGGATACAACAGTGTTCCTGATGGCTTCACTCTGGCTGTCAAAGGAACCAACTACGGTGTATACTACAAGACCAATAGTGCGCGTGGCGACAAGGACACCGAGCGCATTGACCGCACACAGGGTATCGAAGAAGTTCCTGCACAGACAGAAAAATCCTTCAGCGGAGAGAAATTTATCGAAAATGGACAACTATACATCCGTTGCGGAGAACAAGTATTCGATGCAATGGGACGAAAAGTAAAATAAATCATTAACCAATAAATCAATACAACAATGAAAAAATTTATTACACTTTGCGCAGCTATCCTTTGCGCAGCAATGAGTTTCGGTGCCAGTTATGGCATCCTTGTAAATGGTAAGACCTATTTCGCAGGTTCGTTGACCGGCGAATTTGAAGGCTTCACACAGTATCTGGCTCATGTTCAGGTTAAATCCGGAGATTATTGCCAACTCTACGATGCTGACAATCAAGCAGCTTGGGTAAAACCCCTGAATAGTGCTTCTACTTCTGGCTTTACTTATGATGAGGCTAATCAACGCTACAACGTTACCACTACCGGTTGTTTTGATTTCTATATCAAACTAAAGTATGGTCAAGATGAACTGTACATTGGCCCGGGTAGTGATTGCGGTACTGGAACTGAAATCGGCGGTGGCGGAAGCCAAGGCGGTGGTGGTGTAGAAGGCAACCCACGCTTCATGTGGAAAGCAGAATTGGATGGCGAATGGCAAGAGCCTAGCACCAGTACCACTTTTGTTGAGGGACGTTCCAACATTATGTTCTATAGCTCCGCTTACCTCTTCTTGATTTATCAAGTGGATGGCGTGGCAGGCGTAGAATACATGTGCGAAGCGTACACCACAGAAACTCACGCTCGCTTTGTACGCGGTGGTAGTGAGAAATGGGGCGTTCCTGGCGGAACTACCGAACTCTATCTCTACGATAACGAAGATGGCTCTGTTGAGGTTTCCAACCAACCGATGGCTGGCAAGAAACTGTGGACTGCAGGCGGACAAAATATCGTCAATGCTACGGTCTCTAACAAAGCACGCAAAGTCATCATCGATGGTCAATTGCGTATCATGCGCGGCGGAAAGATATTTGACGCAACAGGTAAAGAACTATGAAAAAGTTATTGACACTCTGTGCCGCCATGCTAGGTGTGGTGGCACTCAATGCCAAAACTATATACCTCAACACCGGAGGTAACTCTCTGTGGGGCGTAGATGGCCCTGCTTTCTTCGTGCACGCTTGGGGAAGCGCCGACCAAGATGTCAAGATGACCGCCCTTGATGGCGTTTA
>DBVU01000073.1:4266-19490 GCA_002308195.1 Bacteroidales bacterium UBA1256 | reverse complement strand
CAGTTAATCACCTCGTCGGCTTGTTCTATCAGGCTCTTGATGACATTGAATTGTTTGTGTATGCCTGCGTCTCCGCTCACTTTGATGGAGAACCGCGCGGGAATCATCGGCAGCGAACTCAGGTTCCACCCTTTCCACTGCTCTGTATATTCCTGGGGATCGAGCAGTGCGCAGAGATGTCCGAAGGTCCAGGTCACCTGATACCCGTTCCCTTCAAAATATCCGTCATGTCGTTGCTTGGCTCCCAGCACATTGGCGATATACGCCCCCACCGACGGTTTCTCTGCTACACAAACGACCATCTTGAAATCTCAAATCTTAAATCTCAAATCTGCAATCGGTGCTCAATTATTTTTGAGCACCGTTCCCGTATCCGGCACGCAATCCCTTCACGCCGTTCAGCACGCATACCACATTATGCATCCGCTTCTGGGCGATGACATCGTTGATAGCCTCGATCATCTCGCTCGGCGTGTACTTGTAGCGGCAAACGAAAATCGTCATATCGGCTATGCGGTCAAGCAGATAAGTGTCGCTAACCATGGCCACAGGAGCGGTGTCGACGATGATGTATTCATAACGCTTACGTAGCTCTGCGAAGAGTTCTTCCAGACGAGCTGTTTGAAGCAATTCGGAGGGGTTTGGAGGAATTGTACCACACGGAATAATATCCAAGTTCTTATGCTCTCCGCTCGGCACAATAATGTCGTCCAATTGAACAGTCGGTTCGGCCAAGTAATCAGTCAAATGGCCTCTATTATTAAGGTGGAAATAGTCGGCCAACATCGGCTTGCGAATGTCCAGGCCTACCAGTGCCACTTTCTTGCCCAAAATTGCGAGCGAAAGAGCCGTGTTGCTCGATACGTACGACTTACCATCGCCATTGATGCACGAGGTAACGAGTATCACAGGCGATTTGACTTCTGCAGGCAGTATATAGCGCAAGTTGGTTCGAATCAGTCGGAACAGTTCGGCCGAAACAGTTGATTCGCCTTCGTGGATAGCGATGTGTGCGCCACGCGAGTTCTCTACAATCTTGCCCAGAAGCGGCGCCTTGATGCGGCGTTCGAACTCCTTCGGGTCGTCAATGCGATCGTTGAACAGCACATAGATATAGAGCAGTCCTGCAGGGATAGCGAGTCCCAGAAGGATGCAGAGGAACAACAAGTTACGCAATTTCGGGTGCTGACTCTTCAGGTCGCGTTGCGGAACATCGAGCACCTTGGCAGGCATTGCAGTAGCAGCCAACATCAGGGCGTTCTCCTCACGTTTCTCGTAGAGGTAGAGATAGAGTTGCTCCTTGATTTGTTGCTGACGAACCACGCGGATATATTCGCGTTCTTGTTCAGGCGCATCCTTTATCTGGCGATTGAACTTAGTGTCCTGTGCTTGCAGGTTTTGCTGACGAATACGCAGACTCTCGCGCACAGAACCGATAGTCTCGATGATATTCTGACGAATAGTGGCCAACTGGGCATCCATCTGTTCGATAACGGGGTTATCTTCGGTTGCCGTACGCAAGATACGCATACGTTGCAAGAGGATGGAATTGTACTCGGAGAGACTGGACGACAGCGATGCATCGGTGATACCGATGTTAGCAGGAATCAAGCTATTGCGCTTGGTGTCGTCGCGAAGGAATTCGTCCACATAATCCACCAGGCTGAGTTGCGTCTCTATCTCGGCCATCGAGCGTTGTTCGAGGCTAGAAGCTTGGAGAACCAACGACGATTGAGTCTTGATATCCGCTATCTTGTTCTGCTTTTTGTAGTCCGAAACAGCATTCTCCGCTTCATTCAGTTCACTGGTGATGATATTGAGTCGCTCGTCGATGAAAGCTGCGGTATTGGTAGCAATCATGTTCTTATCAACCACGGCATTCATGTTGTATTGCTCGATGATTTGACTCAGCAATACTCGGTCGCGCTCCGGCACGGTAGATGTTGTGGAAAGCGTGATAACGTTCGACTCTTTCTTATGTTGCGCCACTTTGATACGCTCGCGGTAACTCTCTACCACCAGTTCACGGCGAGCATGACCTACGCGGTAAGTGGTGTCTGTACTAAGCGGACGATTGGCGTGGATACGTATCGTTCCCGCAGTGGTCTCGATAGGTTGGCTGAGGTCAGCTACACGGCATGACGAACGATGCCAGAAACCCATTTTCACCTTGACGCGATAACCATTCTTCAGCGGTTTTACTTTCACTACAAATGGTCTGGTCGTTGCATCTTTGTTGAGTTGCAGATAATCGATGGTCAGTGCGGGATTGCGGAACTCGCCTTGCCAACGCAGTCCATCGCTCTTGCTGCAATCTTCCCACAGATTGAGCGCATCGATACTCTGGTAGAGCAGTCCGCGCGACGAGAGTACAACCACCTCATCTTCCGCAGCCTGATTGCCTGTCAAACCTAGCATCGAGAAGGCTTCCATCTGGCTGCCTACTCCATCCTTGGAGCGAAGCATGATACTTGCGTCCGTGGTCCATTTAGGAGTCTTGCGGAGGAAATAAGCCGTGCCAAGAAGCAGACAAACGGCTACACCGATAGCGAACCACCACCAGTGTTCCCATACCACGCGCACCAATTTGCGCAAATCTATTTCGTTAGTATTATTTTGAGCCATAATCGTTATTTTGCTTTTATGGATGAAGGGGAAGGACTCGGAGTTCCGGAGTTATTTTGTTTCAAACTAACAATCGTCACGATAACTGTTGCGGCGCTAGCCACTGTTCCTACCATACTCAGCCAGAGGCCAGCGTTGGTACTACTGATAGCACGCACTTTGTTCGGCGAAACATACACCACATCATTCTGCTGCAAATAGTAGAACGGCGAAGTATAGAGGTCTGCGCTACGCAGGTTGACGCGCTGAATCTGCAGTTTGCCATCCACTTCGCGAGTGATAAGCACGTTCTCACGGCGTCCGTAAGGTGTCAAATCGCCTGCCGCAGCCAAGGCCTCCAGGATAGTCAGTCGACCGTTATTCATCGGCACAGGACCCGGTTGAGCCACCTCACCCAAGACCGACACTTTGGCACCGGTCAGATGAACCTGAACCAACGGGTTGAGGACCTGAGTTTCCAATTGCGTTTTTATCAGATCTTCTACCTCATTGCGTTGCAATCCGGCCACTTTGAGCTGTCCGATAACAGGCAACTGTATCGTGCCATCTTCGCCAACGAGATAATACGGCAACATGGGCGTAGTCTGCACTTGGTTGCTTCCAGGAGCGGAGAAAACGGCAGTAGGCATATTATACGGCGCCACGGCTTCCTGATCAAGCGCAGAGACAAAAATCGTCAACGCATCACCCGGACGAATAACCGTTTCAGAACGAGCCTGAAATTTGGCATTGATAGAATCCTCCATCGAAGTATCCGCGTCGCGCAGATAGGTCATCTGTTTCTGCGTGACACAACTGGTTCCAACGAGCGCTACAAGGGCCGTCAGAAGAAATACCTTAGTTACATTACTCATACGCATAAGGGCATATTTAGTCAAATTAGCGTGCAAAAGTACTACATTTTTTTGATATATGCAAATATTTGCAACAAAATAACGAATCTGCCATCAAAAATGGGATTTTTGACAGACGAAGAGCGGCCTTTCGGTCGCCCTTCATCTTTCGTAGTGCTCTCGTGATTGTCTCGTCTTTGTCTCGGTAACAAAACGACCACAAATCGCGTGGGAGAGCTTATTCTACCAGCCCACCCTGCGCGTTGTAGAGTTTACCGTTACGCTCGATATAGAGAACACCGTTGCGAATCACTTTCGTCGCCTTCTCTGTGCCGAAGACGTTCTCGATGGCTTGGCCTTCGTCCACGTAGATGGCGTTAACAACCAGGTCACCCGTATAGCGGCGAGTCGTTTGCCAGGTCAGGTCATCCCAACCCTCGAAGCGTTTGCCTTGATGTTCCGGAGCCTCGGGCGCAACCACAATCTCGCCACACTCTACATTCTCGCGAACAGCGATTATCTGGTCGGCAACCGGGTCGAAGAACGTGATGTCATAGAATCCGTCGCCCCAAACCGGATAAACGTGCAGCACTGCGGTCACGTTGGTGATATCGCCACCTGCCCACTCATGAATTTCCTCACATTCACGCGGCTCAATCGATGCCACTTGTGCTGCCAGAACTTCGTCCGAAACAGCGTGTCCGTGTTGTACTTTAGCAAAGCTAACCGAGGTCGTCATGGCCTCTGCATCCTCTTGCGTCTCGTGGAAATAAACCTTGTAAATAGGCAGGTCTTGCGGCGTATAACGAGCGGTGTAGATAGTATCGCCCAGATTAACCACCGTCGTATCCCATGCGTTCGCGAAGACATACATAAAGTCGTAGGTATAATATGGTTCGACGTTGGTAGGAATGATAGTCGGTCGGCATCCTTGTTGTACCTGTTGCGGCTCAATAATGTTATTGCCGTTATGGTCTCGGAACTCGACCGTCCATCCTTCTATAGGACGAAGATCCAACATATTCCACTTATCATCCGCTTTATAAGTTGTTATTGCTGCTTTCGGAACGAAGAACGGCAGGGTTGTCAAGTCGGGAGTTGTTGATGCAGTACTACTGCAGCTACTGTTTGACCAGCCTAATTTAGCGGCATCCATTTCTACTGTCACATCATACGAGCAATAAACTAGTGGAGGAGTCAGCGCCTTGATGGTACAAGTCTTCAGGTTAGGTTCATACCCCAAAGCTCCTGCGCCAATAGCCTCTACGCTAGCCGGGAACTCTATATGCTCACAGTCAGATTGTGCGCCCGCACTACCGGTAACTATGCGTGTACCTTCCTTAATCGTTCTAGAGGTTGAGGTGCTGCGAGGCCAAGTATCCCTGTAGAGAATATCTCCTGCATAAACGAATCCATCCACTGTATCCACGTTCTGTGCCAACCTGAAGAATTTTGCCGGATTGTTAGAACCCAGAGCTCCAACTCTCTCAAACTGCGCAGGATTCCATCCGTTGATAGTTTCCAACTGCGAGCACCCATTGAACCAAGCATAGCCTAAATACTTGAGAGTACTCGGAATTGTAATCGACTTCAAGGATGTCAGATAAGCATAATTACTGCTTCCGGGAACACGCAAACCGGTTGGAATATTTATCTCCTGTAGAGAGAAGCAATCTGAGATAGCAGCGCCCCGCATTGTATGGATAGTGTTCGGCAAATGCAGTGCCGTCATCTGGGTACATTCAAAGAATGCATGTACGTCCAATTGGACCACTTCATATTTCTCGTCGTAGTAAACGACGGAGTCCGGAATCGTGACTGAACCGCTTGTAGCCTTATCGATAGCCGCTTGGAGAGTAGTGCCATAATCACCTACTTGTACAGTCATATTGCCCGGTTCTTTGGTAAGAATCTTATATAGCACACTCACACCTTCTTCCGTGGTTGCACGGAACTCATCATTTACTTCAAGATTCTTCTTCACATTAGCCACAATCAGGGTATCACTTGTGATGTCATAGGTCGTTGTCAGCTCGGTCGAACCATTGCTCCAACCAATGAAAGTATATGACGAAGGATAACCGCTCAGTTCTACCGTTACTGTGTTGCAATCGGTTGTGTCTGTGATGTTTACCGTTCCCAGAGTGGTACTCTCAGCCTGCACATCCCATACCAGTCTTTCGATAACTGTATCAACTCTGAAGAAATGGTGATCACCGCCTGCAAAAGCACCGGTGGTGTAGTATTCCAACAGTCCACAGTTGACTATCACATCGCCTTCCGGCGAGTTGCGGCTGTCAGGATTCCCGTCGAACACGATGGCGCGAGGGAAGCAAATCGTTGCCTCGCAGCCCGTCATAGCACGCGCAGCCGCATTCTCCACCGACGAAGGAATACGTAGCTCGCCTTCGGTCTGACCGCAAGGAACGGCTACCAGGGTCTTCTTGTCCTTGCTCAGCAACATATTGTTCTCTACGCAGTAGGACGTGTTATCTTCGTCGCAAGTCACTTTCTTGGTATTCAAGAAGAGGTAAGATTGCGGATCAAAATACGAAAGCGCAGCAGGAATATGCAACGAATCAATATGGGCATCATCGAAGTTCACCATACCAACGAATGCCACATTCTTAAAGTCAATACTGGTGATTGGGCAACCGCCAAAGCAATAATCCGGAATGCGATCTATCACGTCGCTCAGTATCACGGTCTGCAGATTCGGACAATAGCGGAAAGCTCCCCAACCGGTCGATTGAATGAATGTGTTCTCCGAGAAATCGATACCGGTTATCTGCGAACAACCGCGGAAGGCCTGATAACTATAGTCGCCCGCTACGCTCTTCACGTCGTACTCGATGCCCATTCCGTCCACTACTCTGTTCGGAATAACCACCATGCCGGTCGGCTCATTGGCAGGGGTCCAACTGTTAGCACTCGTACCATCGTTCACTACTTCTACCCAGTTGGCTGCATCCGTTTGCTTGATAATCTTGTAGTACAAGTTGTTATCTTTGTACTCATAACGAATGGTGTCGCCTACTACCGGTTTGCGCTTGATCACAATCGGTTGGTCGTACTTGTCGTCCGGACGCTCAACGCCATAACAGCCTTCATTCTCGCCCCAGAAATCAGTTATATACGAGCCCTCAGGACCGGCTAGATAACTGTCGATAAAGGTCAGTGCTTGCAAACCGCCCAGGGCATGACCTTGCTCCGAATAAATGGTTAGATTCGAGTTCTCAACGACCAATTCGCCCGTAAAACCGTTAGCACCCACGCTACCGGCCAAAGCATTTACATTAGCATCCTTCAGGGCGATTTTGTTACCGCCATTCGTTTGCAGAGCATACGCCATTAAATAATTGCCCTTGATGTTCAGAATACCGGTCTTGTTGCCATCGATAATAATAATCGGGTTTTGATAATTCGGCATTTGTATGCCCACACCATTCATGTAGACAGTGGTCTCAATGGTGTTCTCGCCAACCAGATGCAGGGTAAACGTGATGTCGTTCGAATTCGAGTTGAACGTAATGATTTCCGTAACTGTTGTTTTCAGATACACGTTCTCAAAAGTCAGCTCATGAGTCAATGTGTCGTACGTAATGATACCGGACACTTCCGTGACGTTCGCGTTATTGGCCAAACTGTCTGTAATGCCGGCTTCAATCACTTCTTTCGTCAGGCTAACACCGGCGATGTTAATCTCGCCCGCTGCGAAAGCCGTTAATGTCATCACTGCACTTAGCAGAGTAGTAAAAATCTTCTTCATAAATTTATGTCAATTTTTAAGATGTTTGCTCTTCTCGTTAATCTTTTGGGCGGTCAAACCACACATTTCCCAAAAAACGCACAAAGGTAATACTTTTTTTTCATATATACAAATAGAAATTCGTAAAACTTCCATTCTAATGACATTTTTTTATGTGGAGATAAAAAAAGAAAAAAACTTTCTTCCCCTACATCCCTATTATAAAAAAAGAAATTCTTCTCTCTTCTTTTCACTTTGTCTCTTTGTCAAAAAGAAAAGTTAAAAAGAAAAAGAGAAGGACAAAAGGTAAAAATGTAAAAAAGAAAACCGATAAAAGAAAAGTAGCACAAAAGAAAATTAAAAAAGAAAGTTGTTGTTATAATCAATTCCTATACTTACAACAACTAACAACTATTATGGTCGTTATAAAAACTAACTATTTTATTACTTCGTAATACCCTAATTTACTACCGAGACATAAACGAGACTTTACCGTGGAGAAGTGCTGGGACTTAGCACTTCGAAAAGGGAAGGCAGGCGGGGAGCCTAAGCCGACCGAGAGTTAATCGAGAGATAAATCACTTTTTTTTGCACTAAAATTTGTTTATTTGAAAAAAAAGTTGTACTTTTGCAGTTGCAAAAGTCAGTATAGAGCGCCAATGGCGCGTTTGAGTTAAAGGTTAAAGGTTAAAGATTATGAGTCACAGATTACAAGTAATAGTATGTTTATTGTGCTGCGCCATGTTTGCATATGGGGTGCTACCGAGTGTTGAACTGAAAGATGTGAACGGCAAGACGGTGAGGACGGAGACGCTGGCAAGCACAGGCAAGCCGGTGATTATCTCATTCTTCGCGACGTGGTGTAAGCCGTGCATGCGCGAGCTAAAAGCGATAGATGAACTATACGCGGACTGGCAAGAAGAGACGGGCGTAGAGATGTATATCGTTTCGATTGACCAAGGCCAGGACACGAAGAAAGTGAAGCCTCTGGTGGACGGTTTCGGTTGGGAATACCATGTATTGCTTGACCCGAACGGAGCATTCAAACGTGCAATGAACGTGCAAAGCGTCCCGCACATATTCGTGATAGACAGCAAGGGGAAAACGGTATATAACCACATGGGATACACCGATGGCGATGAGACGGAGGTGAGGAAATATCTACGTTAAAGGTGAAAAGTTACAGGTTACACGTAATAGGGCTTTTTGTTATCTTTGCTCTTTCGTCCATATGGGCGCAAGACACGGTATATGTGAGCGGGAGCATCCAACATAACGGTTTGTTTCCGACAGTAGACGTGTCGGGTGTACGTGTTGCCCCTCGTGCCGAGTGGGCAAAAATAGACCACCTAAGCAACAACTATCTTGACCTTTCCGTTCATTGGCTACATTCAGACAGCAACAAATTAGGCTTTCGTGGGCTCCAAGCCGATACACGACTGGAGATGAACCAATGGCCGTTGCTGGGTTATGAAACAGAGTTTGCGGGTCATGGTGTGGGGCGGCTGAGTCTGACAGCGGATTTCGTTTGGGGCCAAGTGAACGTAGGTGACATCTATGGCCAGTTCGGTTCGGGCATCATACTGAACCTATACGAGAACCGCGATTTAGGAATAGACAATTCGCTCCGCGGAGCCAAGATAGACGTGACGCCATATAAAGGCATTCATCTGACGTTACTGGGCGGCAAGCAGAGACGCTACTGGAACTGCTACGAAGACGGAGCATGGGGCTGGAACTATACGCGTGACGCGGCGATGGGGGCAGATGTCGAACTTAGCCTGAGCGAATGGGCACCTTTGCTTCAAGATCGCGGTGTGGACATCCTATTCGGCGGCAGTTACGTGAGCCGATACGAAGCCAAGGACACCATACTGACCATCCGGAACGGCAGTACATACATGTACAACCTGCCGCGGTGGGTAGGAGCCGGAGATGTGCGTGCCGAAGTGCAGGGACACGGCTGGGATGCACTGGTGGAATATGCCTACAAAGCCAACGACCCGAGTACGGAGAATGGCTACAGTTACCGTCCGGGGCAAGCATTGCTGCTATCGCTTAGTTACTCACAGAAAGGGCTGTCGGTGCTGGCACAAGTAAAACGTTCGGAGAATATGTCGTTTCGTTCTGCCCGCAAGCAGACAGGAATCAACGGGCGTTTGAACCTGCTACCGGTCTTTACTCCGCAGAACACGTATATCCTGCCTGCCCTATATCCCTATACCACCCAATATATCGGCGGCGAATGGGCCTTTCAGGCGGAGGTGTGTTATACATGGCCGCGCCGAACGAAGATGGGCGGACGCTACGGCACCACGATGAAACTGAGTGCGGCACACGTGCAGGGATTAGCCGGAGAAGGCAGTTGGATGGTCAAGCCCGGCGCTGCGGGAGTCTATTACACCGACGTGCATTGGGAGTTGCAGAAAAAGATAACCAAGCGTTGGTCCACCAACGCCATGCTGCTCTACATCGGCTATAACCAGACAGTTATCGAAGGAGACGGTGTGACCGTTCATTCCGGAGCTGCCATTTGGGAGAATAAAGTACAGATAACGGATCAGGTGGCGCTACGCAACGAACTACAGTACCTCTACACTCGCCAGGATGCCGGTCAATGGGTGTTTGCTCTGCTGGAGTTAAACCTCTGGCATTGCTTGACACTAAGCGGGCAATGGGAATACAACATAGGCGGAGCAGTGAACGAGACTAAAGAGCATTACTATGCCGCGGAAGCCGTTTATACGCATGGAGCGCATCGGCTGTCGATGGGCTACTGCAAAACAAGCGGAGGATATAACTGCTCGGGCGGTGTTTGCCGCTATGAACCGCAGCAGGAAGGGGTAAAAATGAGCTATGGATTCACATGGTAATAAGGGCTATGGATTATAAGTTATGGGTTATAGGATTTCTGGCGCTGCTACTGGCGAGCTGTGAAGTTATCGGCGAGAACGAACGCCTGATAGCACTGCCACTGCCGGAGGACACTACGGGGCGTAAGCATGTGTTGATTGAATACACGGGGTTCCGTTGCGTCAATTGTCCCAAAGCGGCAGAGGCGGCAGAGGTACTAAAAGAGACCTACGGAGAGCGGCTGATTGTCGTTAGCATGCATCCGGCTAGTAATCCATTCACACAGGGCAAATACGACTATACCTGCAATGCAGCGGATGTGTATTACCAGTATATGGGCGGTACGGCTACCACGCCGTTCCCGACAGGCAATGTAGATTTCGAACCAAGTGAAAAAGGGTTCTTGCACGACTTCAGCGAATGGCCTACGCTGGTAGCACAGCAGATGGTTCTGCCGGCACAAGACAAAATCATACGGCGCCTAACATGGCTGGTAGAAGACAGCGTACCGGGAGTACAGGCCATGCCGGACGGAAGCGTGAATACACAATACTATCACCGCCATATGTTGCGTGGTGCTATAGGGGAGCCATGGGGCGAAGAGACAAGCGATTATACGCTGCCTGATACATTGCCGCAGCCCCTCACACTACCAGAAAACTGCAATCCGGAACATTGCGCAATAGTCTATGTCTTGATGGACGAAAATAACATTATTGTAAATGCAAAAGAAGTGAAACTATGAAAAAGATATTTATCCTATTGGCAGCCACGCTGGCTGTTTGTATCAATGCCAATGCACTGATTGTGAGTGTCCAAGGGTACGGCGAAGTGCCGACCGAAGGTATGGACATAGAGATTACAGAAGGTGAGGAGGACGAGTTGACAGGCGATTACACTATGGAAGTACAAGGAACCTTGTTAACTTCTGCTGCGCAGATTAAAGTCTTGATTGTTCGCTCGGATAATGGCCTTTCTGATGAGTTCTGCTGTGGTAGCAATTGCACGGCAGGCGATGGAACGCAAAATGAAGAAAAGACCTTCAACATGAACGGACCTACTAACTGGTACGCACATTACACTCCTCAACCGAATTCGTATGCCGTTATCCGGTTCGCTTTTGACGATGGAGAAGAACAACGCGAAGTGAGAGTGGTCTTTAACAATCTCGCAGAAGGAATAGAGCCGGTACAAAGCGAGAAGGAACAAAATACCAAAGTACTGCGTGACGGACAACTGGTTATCCGTTGCAACAATAGTGAATATTCCATTGACGGAAAGCAATTATAATTAATCAAAAACAATATTCGTATGAAAAAGTCTGTTTTATTTTTAGCCGCTTGCGGTTTGTTAACATGGGTCATGACGGCTTGCGAGCCGAAAGAAGAGCCAATTCCTGATTCATTCCCGAAGAAAAACCTGATTGAAGAGTTCACCGGTCAGGGTTGCGGTTATTGTCCCTACGGAATGGACTGTGTACATGATTTCATCAAGAATGACCCCAACTGGATTGTCGTGTTGCATCACTACGGCTATCAGGCCGACCATTTTTCCGTTGCCGGCAGTAAAAAAATCACCAATAAGTTACGTGTGGATGGCGCTCCTTCTATCACTGTTAATCGTGGCGAGACTAGTTATATTAATGACAACAACAAGAAACAAAATGATGTTGTTTTCCACCCTGCCTATCTTGAAACAACAGACAAATCGCAGTTCGAAAAGAACACCTATGCCTCTGTGGTCATAGAAAACAAATATGACGCCGATATGGGTATGGTGCAGATACACGTGAGCGGCGCTATTTGCAAAACAGATTATCCTGCGCTAAAACTGACTGTTCTCATAAAAGAATCAGGCATGATTGATACCCAGCAAGACTATCTTGGATCGTATGAGGGCTGGAAAGAGTTCCGTCATGCCAACGCAGTACGCGAATTCGTTACCGAGCCAATGGGAGATGAATTGACGATTGATGAGAACAGACGCTATTCCGTTTACTACAACGTCTATCTGGATGACAAATGGGTTCCTGAGAATTGTGCTGTGGTGGCTTTCTTGAGCGAAGATTTCAAGCCTGTTGTACAAGCCGAATGGGCTCCGGTGGTTGCCGGCAGCAAAGGCGGTTCGGATATCCTGCACGGAGGTATAACTCCTGTGCCTGTTCCCGATTATTACCCGGAGCCGGGAGCAGACGTGTCGCCTAAAACATACTCAGGTGCAGATGCTGACACAGTGAGTATCGCCAGTGCCTATTACGCTGACTACGAAGGTTTTAGATTGTGGCAGATACAAGCATACGACCGTAACAATGCTGTGACCGTAAACAAGACAACATGCGTACCCTTCGCCAATCTATACTTGTTTACAAGTCTCAGTGACTCAAATATCCCCGTCGGCACATACGAATTTGGAAGTACTCCAGAGCCTGGCAAAGCCTATGCAGGCTACCGTGATGACGAACATATGGAAATTGACGGTTCTATGTTCTATTATGTCTCAAAGAGTTATCTGCAACAAGGTTATCTGGTGCCAGAAGCCCAGTGGCTGATTGCGGACGGCGCTATAGAGATTACTGCTTCAGGATGGGTTTTAACAGGGCATGCGCGTAATGGTTCTGAGATACGATTGGTCGGTAGTACTCCTATCAAAAAAGGAATTCGTTCAGCTCTCCCAAAGAAGGGGCAACAACCGAATACAGTCGCAAAAATTCTCGAAGATTAAAAAATAATTTGTTTATTTGAAAAAAAAGTTGTACTTTTGCAGTCGCAAAAGTTAGTTATGACACAACAAGAGTTACAAGCCATTAAATTGCGCTTCGGCATCATCGGCCAGAATGCCTTGCTCAACCGAGGGATAGAGATAGCTGTGCAGGTTGCACGGACGGACCTGAGCGTGCTGATTACCGGTGAGTCGGGTGTCGGCAAAGAGCATTTTCCGAAGATCATCCACGCCTACTCTGCCCGCAAACATGGGCCATATTTCGCTGTCAACTGTGGGGCTATTCCTGAGGGAACGATCGATAGCGAACTTTTCGGACACGAGAAAGGTGCTTTCACCGATGCAAAGAACGAACATAAGGGTTATTTCGAGATAGCAGACGGAGGTACGCTTTTCCTCGACGAAGTGGGCGAATTGCCGCTACAAACACAGGTGCGACTGCTGCGTGTCCTCGAGACCGGCGAATATATGCGTATGGGTTCGGCGCAAGTCCGCAAGACCAACGTGCGCGTCGTTGCCGCAACCAATCTGAACATGCGTCAAGCCATTGACGATGGACGTTTCCGCGAAGACCTCTACTATCGTCTCAACACCGTAGAAATCAGGGTTCCCGCCCTACGTGAACGCAAGGAAGATATACCATTGCTCTTCCGTAAGTTTGCTGTAGATTTCTGCAATCGCTACCAGATGCCGCCGCTCTCGCTCAACGAAGAAGCCACGCAACTGTTGCAAGCCGCCTACTGGCGCGGAAATATTCGTCAACTCAAAAATCTGGCCGAGCAGATTGCTGTCATTGAGATGGACCACCAGATCAATGCCGAGACACTACGCAAATACCTTCCTAAAGAAGAAAATCAGCAGAGCATCGTTCTGCGTAATCCGTCGGAGCAAATCAACGGGAAAGACTACTCACAGGAAATCAGCATTCTCTACAACATGCTCGTCAAGACCCAACAAGAGTTGCGCGAATTGCGTGCCAAGATGGGCGAGACTGCCACTCAGCCGCGACTGGCCACAGAACACGTCGTGACACCACAGAATACGCAGAATGAAGTCATTGACGCGGAGGCCGAAGTGATAGGCAGCAGGCGCATCGAGGATGCCAACAAAGAACTGATACGTATCGCTCTTGAGCAGTGCGAAGGCAATAGGAAAATGGCCGCTGAGCGACTTGGCATAAGCGAGAGAACACTCTATCGTAAGATTAAGGAATATGACCTTTAAGCACTACATATTACTCCTGTGCATCGCGCTTTGCGCCACATCTTGTAGCATTAGTTTCAAGATGAATGGGGCCAATATTGACTACCAGACCACCCACTCTATCTCGATAGCCGATTTCCCCAACAATGCGCCAATGGTCAACCCTACGCTTAGTAACAACCTCAGCGAAGGAATACGCGACCTCTATCAGCGTCAAACACGACTCGAGATTCTGCGTCGTGGAGGTGACCTCGAACTCGAAGGCGAGATTGTCGGATACGAACTCTCCCAAGGCGCTATCTCTACCGATAGCTACGCTTCAGAGAGCAAACTGACTATCCGCGTAACCGTTCGTTTCACCAACAATGTCCATCCCGAAGAGTCCTTCGAAAAGACCTATTCGGCCTATCAGACCTTCGATGCAAGCAAGTTGTTGAACGATGTTCAGGACGAACTCTGCGCCACTATGATTACCGAAATTGCAGAGAATATATACAACGATACAGTGGCAAAGTGGTAATTTTTTGCTAAATATTTGCATATATGCAAAATTTATAGTACCTTTGCAGCCGATTTTTGAATAAACAAAACTAAAACATCAATAACAATGTACGTATTTATTACTATTCTTATCGTCATTGCAGCTATTCTGCTGACCCTGTTGGTTCTGGTTCAGAACAGCAAGGGAGGAGGTCTCGCCTCCGGTTTCTCGAGCGGTAACCAAGTGATGGGTGCTCCCCGCACTACCGATTTCCTTGAGAAAACCACGTGGACGCTGATTGCTCTGATTGTTGCCTTCAGCATCGCTGCTGTTGGTTTCGGCAAAGCACACCACGGCAACGAGCAGCAATCTGCTATCCAGGTAGAAGAGACAGCCGCTCCTGTTCAGGAGCAACCTGCCGCTGAGCTGCCTGCTGAGCCCGCTGAATAATCAGCCCGCCAACAATCTGAGAGGTTAGACCTAAGCTGCTAACCCACAACAAAAATCCCGACCGCTTTGGCCGGGATTTCTGTTTCTATTTACTAGACGATTACTCGTCTTCCATTCCATTGAGTGCAGCCTCAGCAGCCTCACGAGCCGCTTGGATGGCAGCATACTCTTCCTGATTGTGAACCGAGAGACGTGCAAACTCGCGCAGACCGGTTCCGGCAGGAATCTGGTTACCGCAGATCACGTTCTCCTTCATTCCTTCCAGATAGTCTACTTTGCCGCGAATTGCAGCCTCGTTGAGCACCTTGGTGGT
>DBVU01000073.1:2750-4090 GCA_002308195.1 Bacteroidales bacterium UBA1256 | reverse complement strand
ACCTTGCGGCCCCAGATACGATCGTTCTCGTCCAGGAAGTCCATCTTATCGACTACATCACCCTCCAGGAAGCGTGTATCACCGGCTTCAACGATTTCTACCTTACGCATCATCTGGCGAACGATAATCTCAAAGTGCTTATCGTTGATTTCCACGTGCTGCATACGATATACGGCCTGAGCCTCGTTGACGATATAGTCTTGTACAGCGGTCGGACCTTGGATAGCCAAGATATCCTCAGGAGTGATAGCACCGTCAGACAGTGCAACACCTGCGCGTACATAGTCACCTTCCTGTACCAGGATTTGCTTACTCAGAGGAATCAGATAAGCCTTCTGCTCACCCAGTTTGCTCGTTACGAACAACTCACGGTTACCACGTTTGATCTTACCGAACGAGATCTCACCATCGATTTCTGCTACTACGGCAGGGTTGGACGGGTTACGAGCCTCGAACAGCTCTGTGATACGTGGCAGACCTGAGGTGATATCACCGCCCGAGTTAGATACACGAGCCATCGAGAACAATACGTCACCAACCTCAACTTGTTCACCATCTGCATGCATCAGGTTAGCCTTTACAGGCAAGTTGTAGGTACGCAACACATTGCCCTCCTTGTCCAGGATGTGAGCCTGTGGCATCTTCGTCTTATCTTTGGTATCGGTGATGTAAACCTCACGCTTACCGGTCATTTCGTCCACTTCGGTCTTACAGGTTACGCCCTCGATTACGTCTTCGTAACGGATACGACCGTCTTGCTCGATGATGAGCGAAGTACGATACGGATCCCATTCGCAGACTAGGGTTCCCTTGGTATATTTCTGACCAGGAGTGATATAGAGTTTCGATCCGTAAGGAATTGGGAAGTTGCTCAGTACTACGCCTGTCTTCTCATCCTTGAGCAGCAGTTCGTTCAAACGGCTAACAACCAATACGGTGCCATTGGCCGTTGTGATAGTACGCAATTCCTCAATCTCTACGATTCCATCACGAGTCAATTCGTATTTGCTCTGCGAACCACCTGTTCCGGCCAAACCTCCCGCGTGGAAGGTACGCAGTGTCAACTGAGTACCAGGTTCACCAATAGACTGGGCTGCAATGACACCTACGGCCTCGCCCTTCTGAACCATACGGCTCGTAGCAAGGTTGCGACCATAGCACTTCATGCAGACNNCAGACGCCCTTCTTGCTTTCGCAAGTCAAGACAGAACGAATCTCTACTTCCTCTATTCCGGCTGCTTCGATAGCCTCGCATTGGTCTTCGCGAATCTCTTCGCCCGCTGCAACTATCAACTTGCCTTCGTTATCCAGAATATCGTGAACCGATACACGGCCCAGGA
>DBVU01000073.1:1329-2627 GCA_002308195.1 Bacteroidales bacterium UBA1256 | reverse complement strand
GTATCGGCCAAACCCTTACGAGCACCGTGAGTAGAGATGAAGTACTCTAGCACGGACATACCCTCTTTGAAGTTTGCCAACACAGGGTTCTCGATTTCTGCACGTGGGTCAGTAGATCCCGCTCTTTGCGGTTTAGCCATGATACCACGGATACCGGCCAACTGCTTGATCTGTTTCTCATCACCACGGGCACCGGAATCCATCATCATGTATACGGAGTTGAAGCCTTGGTCAGCACTCTTCATCTGACTCATCAAGATCTTCGTCATCTCGTCGTCGATGGATTTCCATGTATCGACAGTCTTGCGGTAACGCTCGTCATCGGAAACCTCACCCTCGTTATACAGAGACATGATGTTGTCCACAGTTGCATTACCCTTCTCTATCAATGCCGGCTTCTCAGCAGGAATAATGATATCGTTCAAGTTGAAGCTCAAACCTCCGCGGAAAGCGCGATAGTAACCCAGGTCCTTGATATCGTCCAGGAACTTAGCCGTGCGAGCTACACCACAAGTCTTGATTACTTGCGAGATAATAGCCTTCACAGCACCTTTCTTCATCAGCACATTCTGGAATCCGATCTCCTCTGGCATGTAGTTGTTAACAATCACACGACCCGGAGTAGTTTGAATAATATGCTGAACAGGCTTGCCATCTACGATGTCGTTGACACGAACATTCACTTTTGCGTGAATATCTACACGACCCTCGTTCAGAGCGATGATAGCTTCGTCACCGGAATAGAAGGTGAGACCTTCGCCCTTCACGCCCTCGCGTTCCTTAGTAATATAATATAGACCCAGAATCATATCCTGAGAAGGAACGGTAATAGGATTACCATTAGCCGGATCCAGGATATTGTGCGAGCCAAGCATCAGGAGTTGAGCCTCCAGAATAGCCTCGTTGCTCAGTGGCAAGTGAACTGCCATCTGGTCACCATCGAAGTCGGCGTTAAATCCGGCACAAGACAGTGGGTGCAACTGAATAGCTTTACCCTCGATCATACGCGGTTGGAAAGCCAAGATACCGTGGCGGTGCAGTGTCGGGGCACGGTTCAGCAGAACTGGGTGTCCTTCCATTACATGCTCCAGAATCTCGTAGATAACCGGTTCACGACGATCGATAATCTTCTTAGCCGACTTAACGGTCTTAACGATACCACGCTCAATGAGTTTGCGGATGATAAATGGTTTGTAGAGTTCAGCCGCCATCTCTTTAGGCAGACCGCACTCGTGCATCTTCAATTCCGGACCTACAACGATTACTGAACGAGCGGAATAGTCCACACGTTTACCGAG
>DBVU01000073.1:0-1313 GCA_002308195.1 Bacteroidales bacterium UBA1256 | reverse complement strand
TGACGGAAACGACCTTGTTTACCCTTCAGCGAATCCGAGAGAGACTTCAGCGGACGGTTAGCATCCGACTTCATGGCCGTAGTCTTACGGCTATTGTCGAACAAGCTATCTACTGCCTCTTGCAGCATACGCTTCTCGTTACGCAGAATCACATCCGGAGCCTTAATCTCCATCAGTCGTTTCAGACGGTTGTTACGAATGATAACACGACGATAGAGGTCATTCAAGTCAGAAGTAGCGAAACGGCCACCATCCAGTGGAACCAACGGACGCAACTCAGGAGGAGTTACAGGAATTGCCTGTAGTACCATCCACTCAGGACGGTTCTTTCCTTTACTTGCGCGGAAAGCTTCTACTACTTGCAGACGTTTAAGAGCTTCCTGGCGACGTTGTACAGAAGCCGACTTGTCGGCTGTCGAACGCAACTGATAGCTCAGTTCGTCTAGATCGATAGCTGCCAGCAGGTCGTAAACGGCCTCAGCACCCATCTTTACAATTACTTTCTGAGGATCGGTATTCTCCAATTGGTCGTTGTCCTCCGGAATCAGATTGCGTACTTGTATGTACTGATCCTCATCCAGCAACATTGCGTTCTCAATTGGAATACGATTCTTGTCGGTATCGTGCTTCTCGCCAATCTCCACACCTTCCAACGCACCGGCACGTACTACGATATATTTCTCATAGTAGATAACCGATTCGAGTTTTTTGGTAGGGATACCAAGCAGTGCAGCCATCTTCGATGGCAACGAACGCAGATACCAGATATGAGCAACAGGTACCACCAGTTTGATGTGACCCATACGCTCGCGACGTACCTTTTTCTCGGTAACTTCTACGCCACAACGCTCGCACACGATACCTTTGTAACGAATGCGTTTGTACTTACCGCAGTGACACTCATAATCCTTGGTAGGACCGAAGATACGCTCGCAGAACAAACCATCGCGTTCTGGTTTATAGGTACGATAGTTAATGGTTTCCGGTTTGAGCACTTCGCCCGAAGAGATTGCCATAATCTCATCCGGGGAGGCAAGACCAATAGAAATCTTGGTAAAACCGGTACGTTTAGTTTCTTGTTTATAAGCCATAATTCTTCAAATCTTATTCCATGTTAATACTGAGTGCCAAGCCTTGCAATTCATGCAGAAGCACGTTGAGCGATTCTGGAAGACCCGGTGTCGGGAACGGTTCGCCCTTAACGATTGCCTCGTAGGTACGAGCACGGCCCGTTACATCATCTGATTTGATGGTCAAGATCTCTTGCAGAACGTGAGCGGCGCCGTGAGCCTCGAGAGCCCAAACCTCCATCT
>DBVU01000012.1 GCA_002308195.1 Bacteroidales bacterium UBA1256 | reverse complement strand
TTCATTCAAAGTCAGGAAGACAAAAAAGGTCAGTTGGTTCTCTCGCACAAAGAAGCACGCACCGCTCGCGCTTGGGACCGCGTAAATGAGGCTTACAACAATGGTGAAATCGTAACCGGTTACATCAAATATCGCTCGAAAGGTGGTATGATTGTTGACGTACTTGGCATGGAAGCCTTCCTGCCGGGCAGCCAAATTGACGTGAAACCTGTTCGCGACTACGACGTATTCCTGGAGAAGACCATGGAATTCAAGATTGTTAAACTGAATCCTGAGTTCCGCAATGTAGTGGTAAGCCACAAAGCCCTGATTGAGGCTGAGCTTGAGGCACAGAAGCAAGAGATTGTTTCGAAACTCGAAAAAGGTCAGGTACTCGAAGGAACCGTTAAGAACATCACTAACTATGGTGTATTTATCGACCTGGGCGGCGTAGATGGTTTGATCCACATCACCGACCTGAGTTGGGGCCGCGTAAACGATCCTCACGAGATCGTTCAACTCGACCAAAAGATCAATGTCGTTATCCTGGATTTCGACGACGAAAAGAAACGTATTGCTCTCGGTTTGAAGCAGTTGGCACCTCATCCATGGGATGCACTGGATCCGAACCTAAAAGTAGGTGACAAAGTTCACGGAAAAGTAGTTGTAATGGCAGACTACGGCGCATTTGTTGAGATAGCAGAAGGCGTTGAGGGTCTTGTTCACGTCAGCGAAATGAGTTGGAGCCAACACCTCCGCAGCGCCAACGACTTCCTGAAAGTTGGCGACGAGGTAGATGCCGTTATTCTGACTCTGGACCGCGCAGAGCGCAAGATGTCGCTTGGTATCAAGCAACTGAAAGACGATCCTTGGGCAAACGTAGAGACCAAGTATGCAGTTGGTACTCGCCACTTTGCAAAAGTTCGCAACTTCACCAACTTCGGTGTATTTGTTGAGATCGAAGAGGGCGTAGACGGTCTGATTCACATCAGCGACCTCAGTTGGACCAAGAAAATCAAACACCCGAATGAGTTCACTCAGATTGGTGCTCAGATCGAGGTTGTTGTTCTTGACATCGATGTTGCTAACCGCCGCTTGAGCCTTGGTCACAAACAACTCGAGGAGAATCCTTGGGAAGAATTGGAAGCTAAATTTGGCGTAGATACCATCGTAGATGGTAAGGTAGTTGAACTGAATGACAAGGGCGCCGTTATCTCGCTAGAAGATGGCGTAGAAGGCTTCTGCACCACTCGTCACCTCCAGAAAGAGGACAAGAGCGCCGTTGCAGTTGGCGACGTACTGCCGTTCAAGGTAATTGAGTTCAACCGCGACGCTAAACGTATTCTCGTAAGCCACCTCCGTACATGGGAGGAGCGCAAAGAAGCACCTGCAAAGGCTACCAAGAAAGCCGCTAAGGCAGAGGAGCCACAAGTAGAGATGCCTAAGGTAGAGAAGACCACTCTGGGTGACCTGAGTGCGTTGGCAGAACTGAAAGCTTCGATGGAAGCAGAGGAGAAGCCTGCAAAGAAAGCGCCAGCCAAGAAAGCTGCCACCAAGAAAGCAGAAAAGAAAGAGGATGCTGAATAAATCCTAACCCGTTCAATCGGGACTTTCAAAAGAAATAGCGGACCATTTGGCCCGCTATTTTTTGCTATGTGATAGCTATTACATTCTTTCCGGCATCTCGATGCCAAGGAGTGCAAAGGCACTCTTCAGCACTTTAGCCACATTAGCCGAGAGCAAGAGACGCAACGCTTTCTTCTGTGCGTCAGGCTCGTTGAGGATACTCAGATCGTGATAGAACGAGTTGAAATCGCACGCGAGCGAATACGCATAGTTGCAGATGACTGCGGGCGAGAAATCATCGCCGGCCGTGCGAACAACAGAAGGATATTCGCAAAGGCGTTGGATGAGCGCCAATTCCTTCGGATCAAGGCTAGAGGCGAGAGGCGAGAGGTTAGCGGTATCGGCCTTGCGGAGAACGCTTTGTATACGCGCGTATGTATATTGTATAAAAGGTCCGGTGTTGCCGTTGAAGTCGATTGACTCGGCGGGATTGAACAGCATATTCTTGCGTGGATCGACCTTGAGGATGAAATATTTCAATGCACCCAGGCCCACCTTGCGAGCAATCTCGTCCGCCTCTTGAGGCGTAATGCCTTGAAGGGTGTTGACTTTGTCCTTGCTAATCTCGCGCGCATCGGCAACCATCTTGTCCATCAAATCGTCTGCATCGACGACCGTTCCTTCGCGGCTCTTCATCTTACCGTTAGGCAACTCGACCATGCCATAAGAGAAATGGACCAGTTCCTTGCCAAACGGGAATCCAAGACGATCGAGCAAGATAGAGAGGACCTTGAAATGGTATTCCTGTTCGTTGCCCACGACATAAACCATCTTATCGATCGGATAATCCTGGAAACGCAGTTTGGCTGTGCCAATATCTTGCGTCATATAGACAGACGTTCCATCCGAGCGGAGCAGCAATTTTTCGTCCAAGCCATCCTTGGTGAGATCGGCCCAAACAGATCCATCTTCGCGGCGGTAGAACTGGCCAGAAGCAAGTCCCTTCTCTACCTCAGATTTACCCTCGAGATAGGTGTTGGATTCGTAATAGATCTTATCGAACGAAACGCCCATGCGCTTGTATGTCTCATCAAAGCCCGCATAAACCCAATTGTTCATTTTGGTCCACAGGGCGCGTACTTCAGGATCGTTGGCTTCCCAACGGCGGAGCATCTCTTGTGCCTCGAGCATCAGCGGCGCTTCGCGTTTAGCCGTTTCTTCATCCTTTCCAGCCGCCATCAGTTCAGCGATTTGCTTCTTATACTCTTTGTCAAAACGAACATAGTAATCGCCGATGAGATGATCGCCCTTCTTGCCTGATGATTCGGGAGTTTCGCCATTGCCAAACTTGAGCCAAGCCAACATCGACTTGCAGATATGAATACCGCGGTCGTTGACGATATTGGTCTTGACCACTTGCCATCCGTTAGCCTCTTGGATCTGAGCGATAGAGAATCCCAACAGATTGTTGCGCACGTGGCCCAGATGGAGAGGTTTGTTGGTGTTAGGCGATGAATATTCGACCATCATCAGTTGGTTGCGATTCGGCAGACGTCCGTAGTTAGCGTCCGCATCGATAGCTTGCAACTGTTTTACCCAGAAAGTATCGTCTATAACGAGGTTTAGGAAGCCCTGGACCGCATTGAAGCGAGCAATCAGCCCTGAGCCATCAGCCATCAGTTTCTCGCCGATCTCCGTAGCCACTTGTGCAGGCGCCTTACGCGCCGCTTTGACAAACGGGAAGACGACCAACGTGATGTTGCCCTCAAACTCAGGACGCGTTTTTTGCAATTGAATCTGCGCGTCCGCGGCCTCTATGCCATAGAGTGCCTTAACAGCCTCTTTGGCCAGTGTAGATATTTGTTGTTCTAATGTCATAATCTAGTGTTATATAGCGCCACAACACTATCGAATTGTGGTCTGTATTTGTCCGGCACAGGATCGACAGGCGGACTCTCCATCTTAAGTGGATCGATAGGCGAGCCATTCTTCCATACACGAAAATCGAGGTGCGGTCCTGTAGCTGCGCCTGTGGCACCTACGTAGCCAATCAATTCACCCTGGCTAACATGTTGGCCGACAGCAATATTGGCAAACTTGCTCAAGTGAAGATAAGCCGTTGTATATGTGCTATTGTGACGGATCTTCACCAGATTGCCCGCTTGGCCCTTGTAGCCTTTTTCTACGACTGTACCATCGCCAATAGAAACGACAGGCGTGCCAGTCGGCGCGGCATAGTCAACGCCCGTATGCGGACGAACAATCTTGAAGACAGGATGCTTGCGTGCATACGAGAAATGGGACGAGATACGTTTGTAGTTGAGCGGCGCCTTGAGGAACGCTTTGCGCAGACTCTGTCCCTTCTCGTCAAAATAGCCTCGGCACAATACTTCTCCACTAACAGAATCGACCAAATCGAACCAATAGGCTTGTTGCCATCGACCGCCGTGATAGAAATGACTAGCATAGATGCGACCAATACCTACTCGCGTCGAATCAACAAATTGCTCGTCGTAGCAAACGCGAATGGAGTCGCCTTGCTGCAAGGCAAAGAAATCGATTGTCCACGCGTAGATTTCGCTCAGTTCAAGCGCCAATTCTACGGGCAGATCGCGGCTAACCATCGCATTCCACAGACTGGATTCGATGACCGCCTCCGCACAACGCTCTTCGATAATCAGCGGTTTTTCGGTATATTCCACATGAGGCGTATCAGTCAGATGCAGAATGACTGCGCGACGTCTGTCAGGCAAATAGATCCAATAGAGAAGAACCTCTTGATGGATGCTATCCGTCTCGCAAGTGTCTCGATAAAGTGCATAGTAGGTTTTGCCCGCGCGGATAGTTCGTACGTCCAATTCCTCACGCGGCAGAACACTCACGCGGCTAATCTGCTGAGCCGTAGCGCCAAGATTATTCAAAATGCCACCCAGAGTTTGGCCTTCGGTCACTATACACGTATCAATGCGGAAAGAATCGACAGGCAAGCCGAATTCGTAACGGACTGGCTGAGCCTCCTCCGATTCTTGTTCTCCGGACGAGCGATGGCACGACACCAACAAACCCAACGCACACAGTGCGCAGAAAAACAGACCAAGAAACGACCGCCGGGAAATCATAGTTTAGGATACTTGCGGAACCAACTATTGATCTTAAGCCAAATAACGCCCAAGAGGGCCTCGGAGAATATACCGCCACTCATCTTGCTAGTACCTAGCACGCGGTTGACGAAGATAATAGGAACTTCCTTAATCTGCGCCCCACAACGATTGGCGGTGAACTTCATTTCTATCTGGAAAGCGTAGCCTTTGAAGCGAATTTTGTCGAGTTCGATTGTTTCGAGAGTATGACGCTTGTAGCAAACGAATCCGGCGGTGGTATCGTGGATATTGACACCCAAGACAAAGCGCACGTACTTGCTAGCGAAATAACTCATCAGGACACGTCCCATCGGCCAATTCACTACATTGACACCCGTCACGTAGCGGCTACCTATAGCCAAATCGGCCCCCTCGTTGGCACACGCATCGTATAGTTTGAGAAGGTCTTGCGGATTATGACTGAAGTCTGCATCCATCTCGAAGATATAGTTAGCCTGATGCTCGATAGCCCAACGGAAACCGGTGATATAGGCTGTGCCCAGTCCCAGTTTGCCCGAGCGTTCCACCAGATGGACACGTCCCTTGAACGCACCATTCATCAGATTCTTGACGATAGCGGCAGTGCCATCAGGCGAACCATCATCAATCACCAACACATTAAACTCAAGCGGAAGTTCCATCACGGCAGTAATGATTGCCTCGATATTCTCTCGCTCGTTGTAAGTAGGTATGATTACAAGTCTTTCCATAGTTTCTTAATCTAATTCCCAAATCTCGCCCGGAGTAAGTCGCTCCAGTGCTTTGAGTTGGACATCCACGCCCGGTTTGACACCCACATTCTCCAAACACTCAGCGACCGTATCGTATGCCAATTGGGGGTCGTTGTTCTCTTGCGACAAGTGGCAGAGCCAGATATTGCGCAGCCCCTCGTGGTAATTGCGCGCCAGAAGTTCGCCGCAAGTCAGATTGCTCTGATGGCCCGAAGGACTCAGAATACGTTGCTTCAGATAAGTAGGATAAGGTCCGTTGAGCAACATATGCTCGTCGTGGTTGGCTTCGATGACCAGATAATTGGCCGTGCGAATATAGGATTCCATCTCATCGTTCACACTACCGCAGTCGGTCATTATGACGAATCGTTTGCCCAGATAATCGATAGCATAGCCCAGGCAATCGGACGAGTCGTGCTCGATGCCGAAAGTATTGATTTTCATGCCACCGAGTTCCCACTCTTTGCCTTTCTCGAAATAGCGACGACTGGTGCGCAACTTGAGATGTACGCCATAATTGCGGTCGATACCATCGTGAATGATATCGGTGGTGAAGATAGGCAGTTTGACTTTCTCGCCCAACGTACCCACGGCGCGAATGTGGTCTGCGTGGTCATGCGTGATAAGGACTCCCATGATATTGTGAAAATCCAGTTGCATCTCTTGCAGACACTTCTGAATATAGCGGGTGGACACGCCGGCATCAATCAGTACGCCCTGTCTGTACGTACCGAAATAATAGCAATTGCCGCTACTACCGCTGGCAAAGCATCTAAATATTAGTCCATTTTCCGCCATTTTAATAAATCGGCCGCAAAAGTACTAAAAAAAAATGACATACGCAANNAACATAATACTCCATGTTAAATCGGCTGCAAAATTACATAAAAAAAACGACATACGCAAGAGCGTATGCCTTTTTTCTCAATTTTTTATCCAATTTAACCTAGCGGATTGAAAATATCCATTCCAAAAGCCGCGGTGAAAGCATTCTGCTTTTTCAATGCTTCGGGCGTGTCGAGTTGCACACCTTGACCGGGTGTCATGAGCAGAATACGGTCGCTCAGCGCCAAAGCCAGATCGAGTTCGTGGGTTGAGATAAGAACTGTCTTGTGCTGCTCGTGTGCCAAACGGCGCAACAGGCGAAGGATAAGAATGCGGTGCGGTAAGTCCAAGTGAGCCGTAGGCTCATCGAGAAGGATGATAGGCGTTTGTTGCGCCAAGGCTTTGGCAATCAGGATTCGCTGCTTCTCGCCATCCGAATGGGCATTAAACGGCGTAGAGAGAACCGATGAACCACGGAAACCAACCTGCTCGGTGGCTTCGCGGATAATAACTTCATCGTCTGCGCTGAGTCCGTCCAGAAAAGAGGAATACGGATAGCGGCCCAGAGCAATCACGTCGTGCACAGTGGTATTATCCATCGAGAGCCTTTCGGTCAAGACCAACGCGATGGATTTGGAGGTTTCGTTTTTTACGGCATTGGCTACTTGGTACTCGCCATCAAACGGAGGCAACAAACCTGCCAACGTGCGAAGCAGCGTAGATTTGCCACAACCATTCGGGCCAAGCATACACACCATCTCTCCCTCGCAAAGCGAGAAAGACAGAGAAGACTGAACTACGGCGTTGGGCCGATAGCCGATGGTCAATTTATTCGCTATAATAGACTCTTTGGACACGACGACTGACAGATGTGAGTATTTCGTATGTGATAGTTCCTAATTTGTCGGCCAATTCCTGGAGCGGCATTTTGTCGCCAAAGACTTCGGCTATATCTCCAGGTCTGGCATCCGCCTCTGTGACATCGATCATAGCTTGGTCCATGCAGACATTTCCTACAACCGGACAGCGTTTGCCGCGCACCCAGACTTCGCCGCCATAGTTAGAGAATCGGCGATCGAAACCATCGGCATAGCCGATAGGAATGACAGCGATAGTACGCGGTTGGCTGAGTGTCGTATGGCGGCCATAGCCGATTGTCTCTCCCGCAGCAACTTGCTTAACAGAAAGAATCGTGGTGCGCAGAGTGCAGACATTACGCAGTTTGGCTCCCGCAAATGACTGGCCGTAGAGACCGATGCCAAGTCGGCACATATCAAACTGATATTGGCTGAAACGCTCGATGCCCGCGCTATTGAGAATATGCTTGAGAATAGGATGATTGAGGCCTTTCTTCAGCTGTTCTGCACACGCATCGAAATAGCTGATTTGCTGAAGCGTGAAATCATCGAATTGCGCTTCGTCGCTACCTGCCAAGTGCGAGAAAACAGACTGAACACGGACTGCTTTCTGGTTGGTGAGTTTATTGAGCAACCACGGCATATCTTCCTTGTAGAAACCAAGGCGATGCATGCCGCTGTCAATCTTGATGTGAATCGGATAATTCTCCAGGCCTTTGGCCTCGCAAGCCGCCATTACCGTTTTTAGCGACTGGTGGGAATATACGTTCGGTTCGAGATTATTCTCTAAAATCAAGTCCATTGAAGCGACTTCCGGATCCATGATGATGATAGGCAAAGTGATGCCTGCGCGACGCAACTCCACACCTTCATCTGCCACAGCGACAGCCAGATAATCAACCAGTTCACTCTTTTGCAGCGCTTTGCTCACCTCCACACTTCCGGCGCCATACGCAAAGGCCTTGACCATGCAAGTCAGTTTGGTTGTAGGTTTGAGAAGGCTGCGGAAATAACGCACATTGTCGATCAGCGCTGATAGATTAACCTCCAACACTGTTTCGTGTGTTTGGTGCAGAATGCGCTCAGCGATAGTCTCTTCATCGTAGCCCAACGCACGCATCACAGCGGCACACGTGCGGACATTCTGGTGCGTGGGATCTTCTATGACTTGTTCGCTATGAACAAACAGTTTCATTTTCTCCGCGCGCTTTTGGTCCAACGAGCTGAAATTCTCGTCATGCTCGTGGCCGATATACGTGATGACACCTATGGTCGGACGAATGATTTGCTCGAGTTTCTCCATCTCGCCCGGTTGGCTGATTCCCGCTTCGAAAATCGCCAGTTGCGGTTTACCTTCGTCGGTCATTTCGGTGAGTTCCCAAACGGACAGCGGCACACCAATCTGCGAATTGTATGACTTAGGCGAACGAACGACAGAATAATCATCTTTGAGCAACTGGTAGAGCCACTCTTTGACTACCGTTTTGCCGTTGGAACCGGTGATACCAATCACTTTGCCTGCGAAACTAGCACGCACATGAGCCGCCAAACGCTGCAAAGCAGCGAGCACATCGCTAACAGCAATAAAAACAGCATCGTCGTGCGCCATAATCCACTGGCTGTTAGCAGTCAGCCATTGGCCATTGGTAAGTACGAAAGCTCGCAGACCTTTGTCGTACAAATCGGGGATATACTTAGCGCCATCGTTGCGGGACGTAAGCAATCCAAAAAACAAAGTTTTTTCCGGCTGATAGGATTCCTCCGAACGGCTATCTGTCAACAGATGGCGTACGTCCGTTTCCTGGCCGACTTGACCGATTACACGAATCGGTTGTAACACTTCAATTATCTCTCGTAGTAGCATATTCAACAATTTTGCGGCGCAAAATTACTGCTTTTTTTTGACATATGCAAATAAAAAATTCAAAATCACGCGATAATATACTATATATATTATAGGTATGGGCAGGATACGTGATTGTCTCGTGATTGTCTCGGGAGCTTTTTACCACAATGAATGAAAGTATTGGGATGACTTTTCGAAACTATTCGAAACCATATTTTTCGGTCCGAATGTTTCGTAAGTAGTTGTAATATATAGGTTTGTGCATAGCACAATGATTTATGTCAAAGAAAATATAAATAACAGAACAATATTTCGAAATAATTTTGTATCTTTGCAGCGAATTATTGTATGTTCAGCAAAAAAACAGTCAGATAATGACCATGAAAAGACAACTATTTCTGTTACTACTCTTGCTGTTCGTGCCACTTGCCATCTCAGCGGCGCCGACAAAGAAATTCAGCAAAAACTATAAGAACGCGCGCCTAGAAGTCGTGCTGAACGATCTATGCAAACGCTTTGATTATCAGCTTGTTGTCGATCCGGAGGATATCGATATGGACAAACGAATAACGATGTCGTTCAAGCAAGTTTCCGCGGGTGGTGTTCTGAAAAAAGTACTGGACAAAGACCTGACGTACAAAATCAAAAAAGGCAAGATATACATCAACAAGAAACCTTTGCCTCCGACCGTTTTTACCTCCACCGCACAAACACCTTCTTCTATAGAAGAAAATGATACGCTGAAACTGACCATCTGGAATGATACGGTATATTCCGTGACCTGCAAAACCGTAACCAAAGAGGTTACGACAGGCGGCGAGAAAGCTGCGCCGAAAAAGTCCACTAGCGGCAAGAAGAAATCGTCGAAGAATGCGGAAGAATTGCCGAACAAAGGCCACCACATCTGGTTCGGCGTGGGTGGCGCATATGCCGACATGGGTTATTCGCTACGCGAAGCGGACAACAGTCGCGCGGGCCGAGTGCATGGTAGCGCGGGCGGCATAGCACAATTGCAATACGCCTATTTCTTCCATGAGAATGTGGGTATTGGCGCAGGAATCGGTTTCAGCCATTACACGAGTTACGGTATACTGAATACCACCAAGCGTTTTCCGGGGCAAACAGATACGGATGGCGAGGCATACAATCACTTAGCCGTGACGCATGATTGGAAAGAACGTCAGGCGGCTTATTTGATTGATATTCCCGTGGAAGTGCTATTCCATTATCCATTGCAACCAAATCTGGGTCTTTATGCCGGTTTGGGCGTGAAGACAGGCCTGATTTTGGGCTCTCATTGGGGTATGAGAGGTGGTTCGGTAGAGCATCAAGGCGAATATCCCGCGTGGGGACTGACTCTGTCGGAAGTGGATGGGCATGATTTCTTCACCGAGCATGCCAACGCGTGGAATGGCGATGACAGTTACGTGAACTATCCGTTCAAACTGCGTTTGCCTGCCATCGGCATTATGGCAGACTTGGGTTTGACTATTAAACTGAACGAGCAACTCAATTTAATGGTTGGCGCGTTCTTCAACTACACATGTAATAATGTTCACACGGACGAAACTACGGAAATGGGTTGGCGGTTAGGCGAGTATTCGGGTGAAATGGCTTATCGCAATCACGATTTCATGAACTACTACGAGGGAATGGTTTCGTCAGAATATGTCAAGACCGTTCGTCCGTGGGAAGTGGGACTGAAGATAGGTATAGACTGGCGGCACAAGCCGAAAGAAAAAGCTCAACCAGTGAAGACCGAATACACTCGCATACAAGTATGCGACACGACATTCACTCTGCAGCAACGTGTGGACACCGTTCACAAACCGAAACCGGAAGTGGTGAAACAGATAGCACGGCTGATGGAAACTTCGGTCATCTGGTACGACCTGGATTCGACCACACCTAAATTGAAACCGGCCGATATCTTGGACAAGATAGCTGCCATCCTGATTGAGAATCCGAAACAACATATTCTCATCAACGGTCACGCGAGCAAAGAAGGTACGGCTCTACACAACAAACGTCTGTCGGAGAACCGTGCAAAAATCATCTACAACATGCTTCTGGAGAAAGGCGTGAAAGCCGAGCAAATGACGGCGCAAGGTTTTGGTGTGGACAAATCGTACGTGGAAGGCGAACACGAGATTTCGCTCGACCGCCGCGTAGAAATAATACCTGTTAACGATTAATAAAATACCAAAGATATGAAAAAGACCATTTATCTAGTATTAACGGCAATCCTGATGGGATGCGCAGCGGTTTATGCTGCTAATCCGACAGAGCAGCAACACCTCTTCTGTGATTTTGAATCAGCGGCAGACCTGCCTGCTTCGCAGTTCCACGCACCAAGCGGTGGCGGAACAGTTGAAATTGTGGCAGACCCGGTGAATGCGCTAAACCATTGCCTGAAAGTGGTTACTCCTTCAGGCGAAAACTGGGGCGGGTGCATCTTCAACGAGATAAGTCTGGGCGAAACATTCATGAACACACTGTACGGTATCAGCAACAACAAAGTTATCGGGTACGACTATGTGACGATGAACATTTATCGCCTGGACAACACACATGTAGCGCAATTGAAGACAGTGGATGTGGATGACGATGGGCACACAGATGCTCCGTCGTATCTGGACTTGAAGCCTCACGCGGTACAATGGGACGAGAACTATGTTGCCAACAATAAAATTAAAACGGGCGAATGGCAGGAATACGGATTTAATATCACGCATTGCCACAATAGCGGTATCAGCTTCATCTATATCATGCCCGACCGCGAAGGCAGTTCTACCGTTTACATTGACGATATTAAGTTCATCAAGGACCTGGAGAAACCGGTGATGGGTACGGCTACTTGCGGCACTTCCTCGGCAGGCAGCATTTCGCTCAATGTGACTGCTTCGGACAACATCTCTAACCCTGTAAACCATTATATGGTTTCTCAAAACGGTTCTTTGGCTTCGGCTACAGATATTTTGGCCGAGAATGGTGTGCTGACGGTCTATGGTCTGGACGCGAACAAAGAATATACGTTCACCATCTGGGCGAAAGATTATGCGGGTAATATATCGGACAATTCTGTTACGGTAACATGCAGCACGTCGAACGCTCCTTCCGCCAATTTCTGTCGGCAACCTATGACTGCGAGCGGACACACCATCTATGTGTCATGCGAAAAGACCGCTGCTAATGCGTATCGTCTGACCATTGAAAGCGACGAAGCGATGTCGGGTTTGGGCGGTAGTTTCTGCCATGTGAATGGCTCGGAAGCTTATCAATTGAACGCAAGCGGACATTTCACGCTGAGCGATGACAAAAAGAAAATAACATGCGATATCACTTCCACCACTGCCCCTGATTTCTATACCCCACTCTATGTTTTGATGCCAGGAGAAGTGATATTCACCGCTCCAACCGGTATCGTCTGGGGAACATGTGCGAGTGCCGAGCCATGCGAGGCGCCAAGCGGAGGACAGATTGCATGGCCGAATTTGATTTACAGCGAAGGAGCTACACCTTGGTTTATTGAATTTGACAGTCCGTGTACTGGAACCAATCTGCACTACCAGTGGTACACCAACACCACGGGCGTAATAAGCGACACTGACACCCCCTACACCGGTCCCGGTTATAATACGCCGTACTGCAAACCGTCTACAGTTGCTACGGGACAACGTGTGTACTACTATTGCAAGATTTGGAACGACTGCGGAACCATCTACTCAGACATGGCAACCGTGGATATCGTCGATTGCACATTGTCAACTATCAACATGTCTGCTCCTTCGACAGTAACAGAAGGCAACAGTTTGACACTGACGATGAACTATCCGGAATCAAATGGTGGTCTGAAAACCGTCTATTGGTACAAGGATGGAACGCTGATTGCTACGCAAGGTCTGCCTACCGACAGTATTCACAACATATCCAGACTGACTATTAACCCATGCGCTTTGGGTGATGCTGGATGCTACTATTGCAAAGTACAGGATGGTTCTCATTGTACCAAACAATCGAACACTATTTGCGTGACAGTCAATCCAGGCACAACACCTACGCCGACTGTTATCAATCACCCGCAAATAGAAGTCTGTGTAGGCGAGTCAGTTACGCTGACAGGTGGCGCTACCGGCCCATGGTCCTGGAGCTCAGGAGAGATCACAAGTAGTATAACAGTCACCGGGACGGCGGTAGAAACGAAAACATATACCTGTACCACTGCCACACAGATTGACAATTATACCATCAAATTTAAGGACTGTACGCCTCCTACGCCCGAACCATGTCAGGAACTGATTTACTGCAAGTGGAACGATGTGCTATTCATCAACAATGCCGACAGCATCTTCGTTGCCTACCAGTGGTATCGCGATGGGCAAAAACTGGAGGGCGAGACACGTCAGTTCTATTACACTCACGGAGAGTCGATGTCGGGCGATGGGCATGAGTATTCGGCTTATGCATTCAAGGCCGATGGATCGTCTGTCGAGGCGTGTGCGAAGGCATTCAGCGCCTTCACTCGTAGTGCTGACCAGAATCCGGGAGAAAGACGAAACGTGCAAGTTTATCCGAACCCGGTTCAACGCAACGTGCCTGTTCGCATCATCGGTCTAGGCGAACAACCATCTTTGATGGTTTACAGTGCTACGGGCCAACGTGTGGCAGAGTATTCGGGCGACACATTCGTTCCAAATCTGCCGGCAGGCTGCTACTTGCTGTACGCTACCGATGGAGAGAATGAGCCATACTGCCAAACACTAATCGTCCAATAACCAAATCGAAAAACTTATGCGCAGAAATCTTATCATTTGCCTGCTGACTCTGCTGATGCCGTTGGGAGTGCAAGGACGCGTCACTTCGTTCTTCGATTTCTCGGCGGGAGCGGGTTGGAGCACGCTGACTTACTCGCTTCGAGGTGCACCAGAGGGGCTGACAGCCAAGCAGTTGGGCAGTTACAATATGACATTTCATGTCGGTTATGGCATGATGTTCAATTCGTATGTCGGTTTGGGGATTGGCGTGGATATGAGCCGTTACGGGGCCAAAGCGGGCATGAAGGGCCAGATGTGGTGGAACGATGTGACTGATACTGATGGCGAGAAATACAACCACTGCACGTCTATCGGCCATTGGAACGATCGGCAGGAATTGTACTACGTAGAAGTGCCACTGACACTCTATTTCGCTATACCTACGCCTTCGGCGGTTAGTGTATCTGCGGAACTGGGAGTGAAATATGCGTACCCGTTTATTCGCAACGCATCTTATAGCGGCGAAGTGACCCATTCGGGGCAATATCCGATGTGGGGCGTAACGCTAACGGACATGCCGAATCATGGCTTTACGACCGAAAAACTGAACGGTGGAGACCATTTTGGCGCAGAGCATCAGATTATTGCGTTTGCCAAAGTGGGAGTCTTGGTTCCGCTCAGCAACCGAGTCTCGCTCTTCGCGCATGTTTTTGGCACGTACGGTTTTCGTGGTGCCATCAGCCAATCGGCAGAAACACACGAACTGGGGTTCCGCGGAGAGAACGATGATATGCACGATTTCATGCAACCCGCATCGTCTGTCCTAACAACGAATCTGCCTGAAGGCTCGTTCTGCCCAGTCAGCGTGGGACTGGAAATCGGTGTAAGAGTACATCTGGCTTCGCGAAGCAAAGAGCCCTGTCGATGCATTACCGATGATTACTATTATTTCTAACCCAAACTTATCTCTACTAACGAAAAAGAGCAGCCAAACGGTCGCTCTTTTTCTCTTTAGACTCCTAAATCAATCAGCCTTTCTCGTTATAATCGGCATTGATCAGGTTCATTGCTTTCATACGTTTGTGAATGTACACATACGGTCCAACAATAATCAGCGAACCCAAAATGCACCAAAGCCAGAAATCAGTTGCTCCGAACTCATAATCCAGTTGACGACGACGCAACTCATCACCCATACGGTCAGAAGTGCGGTGATACCATACCAGGGGAGCAATACCCATAGTCAGCCATGAGAAGATGAAGTAGATCAGGCAGTAATGCATGGTTCTACGGCCATCGTGTGGGCTAACCACCAGATTCAGTTCCTCTGAAATGTGCGACTCTACTACCAACGGATAGATGCCGAACGTGATGAGACCAAGAAAAAACATTTTTGCCAATCCACGTTCTGTGCGAAGTTGAAAAGCGGGACGGTTTGCAGTGTTCTCCATAATTGAAATAGTTTTAGTTGTTAAATACGCTGCAAAGATAAAAATAAGTTTTTACATACACAAATTTTCTCCGATTTTTTATTCTTTTTTTCCAATTTCCGCCATTTTCTCCACTCTAAAATCACCTCGATTTTTAACCTGTTTTTACCTAAAACACTTAGTTCTTAGTTATTGCTTAGTTCTTACTTCCCTGTTATTGATGTAGGCACCGAAAACAAGGTCCCCATGCTGTCAAAATGGCAGAAACGAGTGAGTGGTACGCATTTTGTGTAGAAAAACATGGAAATATTTGGTTATTTCAAAAAAAAGTTGTAATTTTGCAGCGCATTTTATGTGAATAACAAAACGAAGATATGACATTTTTAGAACTTATTACCAAAGTGTTTGGCAACAAGGCGCAGAAGGATATGCGCGCCATACAGCCCATCGTCGATCAAATCAAGGCTGCTTACGAGCAAATTGACAAGCTCAGCAACGATGAGCTGCGTGCCCATTCTCAGGCGTTGATGGACCGCATCCAAGCCGATGTTGCCGACCGCAAAGCACGCATCGCCGAGTTGAAAGCTTCGATCGAAGCAACGGAGATTGAGAAACGTGAGAAAATCTACGACGAGATTGACAAACTGGAGAAGGAAATCAAGGAGCAATACGAGAAAACGCTCAACGAGATTCTGCCCGAGGCATTCGCTATCGTCAAATCTACCGCTCGACGTTTTGCCCAAAACGAGATAGTTGAAGTCACTGCCACTGAGATGGATAAGAATCTGGCTGCTGATAGCCGATTCGACTTTGTCGAAATTCAAGGCGACAAAGCCCTCTACAAGAACCATTGGATGGCAGGCGGAAACGAGATCACATGGGACATGGTGCACTACGATGTGCAGTTGTTCGGTGGTGTGGTTCTCCATGGCGCGCTAAAGAATAGCAAAGACCAACGCGGTAGTATTGCCGAAATGGCAACCGGTGAAGGTAAGACGCTTGCTGCAGCTCTCCCGGTTTACTTGAACGGTCTTTCGGGCCATGGCGTGCATGTGGTGACGGTGAACGATTACCTCGCTGGCCGTGACGCAAAGCAGATGGGC
>DBVU01000100.1:12266-14283 GCA_002308195.1 Bacteroidales bacterium UBA1256 | reverse complement strand
CGTACCCTATTCCATCCTACTGCAACGCCTTCGAACATATATGTATGATCCGAGGTATTGATATGTCCGTGGAAATCCAGGCTATAGAATCCCTCATTCCATCCGTTGACGATAAAGAAAGTAGTTCCCTCTACGAAATCATCGAGCGTGAAATTACCCTCAAGCGTATTGCTTCTAGCATCAAAACGGAACTTTATGTCCAAATCTTCAAAAGTCTTTTCGGCCATGATATAGAAGCCTCGAGGATCACCTTCTTCTGTATAGTCAACAAGACTGCCCTCTAGCTCAAAGGTCTGCTCATCACGTGGAATCAGGTCGAGTGTTTGGAATCCGAGTTGTGCCTCACCTCCATAGCGCTGACCGTACTCATCTAATCCAACCACAACGAATACATAATCGGTGGCTGGCTGGAGATTGTCCAAATTGGCATATGTGCGGCCTTTGCTGAGATAATTCGTCAGTGGAAGCTGTTTTCCTTGGTTCGCCTCATCCTCTGCCTTGCGATAAAGCAGTTCAGAATGAGCCTTGCTCGTGAGATCCTCGATCGTCATATTCTTGACCGAATCCAACGGGTAACAAGCCCAGAAATAGGTAACCTTTTTGCTCTTAGCCTCGATCTGAATAATTGCGCTGACATCCATTATGCCGTCTGCCGAAACATTAAAGCCCTCCTTAAGCGGATTGAGAGAACTGGACCCCTCGCATGCAGAGAAACCGAAAACTACGGCCGCGAGAGCCAGAATAGAAAGAATCTTTTTCATGATAATCGATAAATTTTGAATTGCGAGTGCAAAGGTACAACAAAAAAATGACATCCGCAAGAGCGAATGTCATTTTAATCGTTTTTTAGCGAATATTATTTACGTTGAGCCATTTTCTTCGGAGCAGCGGCTTTCTTAGATATACGACGAGCAGCCAATCCGGATTCTTCACCAAGCAGTTCTGATATATTTACGTCCGATGCAGTGAAGTTATACTTGATTCCATCGTATCCAGTCACACTACCTGCGTAGTCTATTAAACTGCTCGAGTTCAGAGTAGCCGCGAGGGCAACATCTTGAAGCGGTAGTGATGTATAGGTCGAATACCATGCTATGTAACTATATTCTTCATCAATATCGCCAAAGTCAAAAGTGCCGGTAAACTCATCTGCAAAGAGATTCAATGCTAGCTCTACATCATAATCCTCATCAACAAAGTACAAGATATACGAACCATCATAGTCACGATAATCTTCTATATCATCACATATCAGTGCACCGAGATTCTGCTCTTCGCCGGTCGGCTCTACTATCGCCAGAGTGGTACCAATCGCTTTGGCCACTTCGCCCGTAAAGTTTCCGAGGCTATCCATATAACTAACTACAATCGCATACGCGGTTTCTGTATATAACTCATCAAAATAATAATTTCCTGCTCCATGATTCAAAAAATCAGCATAAGTATAGGTATAACCTTGCGCTTTGGCAAGCGCGATGCCTTCATCCAAGTCGGCCTTAATCATGGCTTGAATCTCTGCGCTGCTCTTACCTTCCAACGCATTCGGCGCAAAGTAAGTTGTAGCATATGTCGCTGTAGTATCAGATGGAACTATACTAAACACAATGCTAGTGTAGTCAACAGATTCAATCGCAACGGCTAGTGTTGGAACTACAGGTTGTGGTTCAGGTTCAGGTTCTGGTTCTGGTTCTGGTTCAGGTTGTTGTTGTTGTTGTTGTTGTTCTGGTTCAGGTTCTGGTTCAAGCTCAAGTTGTGGTTCTGGTTCTGGTTCTTGTTGTGGTTCAGGCTGTGGTTGTGGTTGTGGTTCTGGTTCTGGTTCTGGTTCTGNNTTGTGGTTCAGGTTCAGGTTCTGGTTTGTTTTTCTCTTTGCAGGAGTTGAAACATAGTGCCAATACGGCCACCGATGTCATCAAATAAAAGATTTTTTTCATAAATAAATAATAATTGGTTAAATGTAAATATTCTTGATTGGTTAATTAGTTTCTTTTCACCAAATCGACTGCAAAATTACTGCTTT
>DBVU01000100.1:0-12147 GCA_002308195.1 Bacteroidales bacterium UBA1256 | reverse complement strand
AGTAGGTTATTAGTAGGTTATTATCGAGATTATCGAGACTATCACGTATCCTACCACGGAGCGTCTTTCCGTTAATCGGAAAGAGCGGCCTCCGCCTAGAAATGCATTAACATAAAACCTCTCAAAAAAGTATATTATCCAGTAATTTTGATTTTTTAATTTGCACAATTCAAAAAAAAGCAGTACCTTTGCCTCCGAAAATCAAATCTTAAATCCCAAATGAAACGTATTTCCTTATTTATTATATGCGCATGCGCGCTCGTAGGCACCATTCACGCCACACGTTACGTCGGTGGAGACATTTCTATGCTCCCGCAGTACGAGCAATACAGTTCTGGCTATAGAGATGTGAAAAGCGCTAAAGTCAACAACCTAATCCCTTGGCTGGTCGCTCAATGCGGTTGGAATACTTTCCGCGTGCGTATATTCGTCAATCCGCAGCAGAAAGCGCCCGACTACACGACAACCGACTATGCCATCGTACAAGATTTAGCCTATGTCACAGCACTTGGCAAACGCATCAAAGCCGCAGGCGCCTATTTCCTGCTCGACTTCCACTACTCTGACTCTTGGGTTGATGCAGGACACATTCAGCCTCCTGCTGCATGGAAAGGCCTTTCCGACGACCTCATGGCTGACTCACTCGGCCAATACACCCATCGTGTGCTGCAAGCGCTCAAAGCTGCAGGCGCAACACCTGACCTCGTACAAGTAGGCAACGAAATCATGTACGGACTCTGTGGCCGCATAGTAGCACCTTATGACAAATCAGGCACTAACTGGGAGGGCTATCTCAAGCTTCTCAATGCCGGCTGCAATGCCGTGCGTGAAGAATGTCCTAATGCGCAAATCATTATCCATACGGATCGTCCTACCAACACGGGTTATAACCAGTACTACTACAACAAATTGCTTGCAGGTGGCGTTGATTTCGATGTTATTGGTCTCAGTTACTACCCTTTCTGGCACGGTTATCTTAATACGGCACAAGTAATAACCAAAAACGACAAAAATAATCTTGTGCGTGCTATCAATACACTAGCAACGCAATTCCCAACAAAACGCGTGCATATCGTTGAGTGCGCCTATAACTTCCAGAATTGGCCATCTTCTGGCGTTAATTACGACACTCGCGATGCATGGCCATGTTCCGTGCAAGGACAATACAACTTCGTAAAAGATTTGGTGGATAACCTCAAACCACTCGAGAATGTCGATGGCATCAATTATTGGTTTCCGGAAGATGCAGGAAATGGCGATTATGTCAACTGGAGTACCAAAGCCAACATAATCGAAGAAACATGGTCTAACCGCGGATTCTGGGATGAGAATTCAACTACTTCCGGCCACACCATTCTTAAGACAGGAAGTGTCTCTGGAGACAAAACAGCGGCCGATGTATGCGCTCCTTATTATATGAAGAATTTCTACAACGACCCTAGCGAAGATCTATCACAGCCTAATACAACAACCATTCGCGGCAAAAAACTCATCCGCGATGGTCAACTTCTCATCGAGCGCGGAGGACAAATCTACAACGCACAAGGCGCTAAGATTCACTAAATAAGCATACGCGTTTGCTTACGATACTCGGCATAACCGGGTTTGTTCTGCAGTTGGCGTTTCTCCATTAGAGGGACGCTAATTCCTACGAACATTATCGTCATGGCTATTGGACCACATACATACCAATCTAGGCCATTCAGCGCCGCGTACATAATCCAAATTCCCCACCAGAATTGTATCTCGCCGAAGTAATTCGGGTGACGACCATGCTTCCACAAACCCACGTTACAGTATTTTCCAGGGTTTGCGGCACGAAAATCATGTATCTGCTTATCTGCTATCAACTGAATCGTAGCAGAAGCCAGACAGACAACAAAACCGAAGATACAAATCCACGATCTATAATCTAAAAAATCAAATGGTTGTTCTTTGAACAGCATAAGGCCTGGCAGCATAGCTCCAAAAACAACTAGTGTTGGCATCATATTCAATCCAAAGAGATTGATAGCATGAAATACCAACGGATGTTGGCTGCGATATTTAGTATAGCGCCAATCTTCATGTGCGATGCCCTTGAACGTAAGCGCCCAGTTACGTGTGAGACGCCATCCCCAGTACCACGAAGCTATTAGCAGCAATACAACAGGCACGGACCAAATGCCCGTATAAAATGCCCAAATCAGGAAAGCTACTGGCGGAAAAACACTCCAATATGGATCATAGACCGACACATTTTCATACAATAGGCCAAATCCCCATACTATCAATGTTGCCAACACATCGGCCAGAAATAGGCGAACCAATGGATTGTCAATCAACGGGTTAGTAAATATAAACAGCAGTACGCCTGCGATGCCGGCTAGCACGTAGATGGCAGTTATCAGCCCTACGCTGCACCATTTTGAGTAATCTCGTTTCATTCTATTTCATTTTTACTCGTTGTTCTAATATATTCCACCTGATTACCAACAGATGCCAGGTATTGTTGAAAAGCGGCTTGTGAGATCACAACCGTACCACGACAGTCATTGGGATGGAAACTGAGAGAGGATGCATCCTTCAACCTACTGTCCAGAAAGAGAATAACATGATGCTCTACATCATTAATTAGTCCAAAAGGACTAACGCTTCCTGGTTCCAGTCCCAGATACTTCATCATACGCTCTGGCGAAGCAAACGACAGTTTGCCTGGAGCATTCTGACCTTGTGCTACCAACACTTCTTTGAGCCAATGCTCTATATCATGAATAGCTAAATCGTCATCACACGGAAAACAAATGAGATAGTGTTGATTTCCCTTGTGATTGCGCATAAAGATGTTTTTGCAATGCACACTGCCATCGTCATGCCACCAACGTTTTGCTTCCTCTATACTCTTGCCTTCAGGATGATTATATGTTTCGAAGGGAATCTGGTGCTCCTCCAAATAACGCAGAACTTTTTCCTGCCGTTCAGATATAATCTCGTAATGATTCATCCACATTCGCATTAGAGAAGTTTCAGAATTTATTTTAGTCGCAAAAAACCTATTCCAAATCGCTCAACTGCCGCGCGTTCCAGTTCTTCGCGCACAGATGGATCAGCTATGCTGATTAGTGCTTTAGCGCGATCTGCCAACGGCAGGTTTCTAAGATAAACAATACCATGCTCTGTGGCTATGTATTGAGTCTGAAAACGTGTAGTTACTACGCCCGCACCAGGCGCCAAATGTGCAACTATCTTCGATTTCCCCTTATTGGTCATACTAGGCAGTGCAATAAAACACTTTCCCCCTTCGGAGAGAGCTGCTCCGTACATAAAGTCGTGCTGACCGCCTACTCCGGATATAATAGTATCGCCTATCGAGTCTGCACAAATTTGTCCGGTCAGATCCACCTCTACGGCAGAATTGATTGCCATTGCACGAGGATTCTGACGAATTATCTGAGGATCGTTGGTCCATGCTACATCACGGATCACGAAATCACGATTGCCATCCACATAATCGTACAAATGCTTGGAGCCCAAGATCAAACTACCTACCGACTTGCCTGGCAGTACTTTCTTTTGGCTATTGTCTATCACACCGCTTTCTATCAACGGCAGAACGCCATCTGTGATGGCTTCTGTATGGAGTCCCAGATGTTGATGCCCACGAAGTGCATTTATCACCGCATTAGGAATGCCTCCTACGCCTATCTGCAGCGTTGCACCATCTGGTATCTGCGATGCCACATAATTGCCTATCTTGGTCTCTATCTCATTGGGCACTGGCGTTGGAACCTCTACCAATGGCACATCGCCACGACACATTGCCGTTATTTTGCTGACGTGTATTACCGGGTCACCAAACGTACGTGGCATGTATTTATTGACCTGCGCTATGATGACTTTCGAGCATTCAGCGCCAGAGAAAGCGATATCAGCAGAGATGCCATACGTACAATAGCCTTCTTCGTCTGGTTCGCTCACGTTGAGAAAAGTCACGTCTACAGGAATTTGACCACTACGAAAGAGACTCGGCACTTCACCCAGAAAACAAGGAATAGTGTCTGCTACGCCCTCACGCATAGCACGGCGAAGCGTATTCGGCACAAAGATAGAGAGCGCACGAAACGAATCTATCAGTTCGCGTTTGGCATAGGGTGCATCTTCCGGATGAATTCCGAAACCGGAAATCAATTTCACATCCCTCAATTCACTAGCTCGTTCAGTTAGGGCATTGAGTAGTACAGTTGGAATACTCGTACTACCCTGCACTACTATGGTATCGCCCGATTTAACGTAACGAACAGCTTCAGCAGGACTCACATACTTCATAGGAATCTTTGGGCTCATATGGGTCGTATTGACTAAAATCTTCGTTGAACTTACGCAGCCGTTCTTCCAGAATCTCATATTGGTCCTCACGAATCGAAGAAGCACATCCACGCATGCCTTCGCGTTTTGCGCCTGTACTCTCCAAAGAAATAGCCGATACTCCGTAGTATATCAGTTTATTGACGAGTTTCTTGCCCGACCAATCTCTGTAGCCGAAAGTGAAGAAGAATCCATCTCCTACTTCTCTGCCGTCTGCATCTTTGTCATAGACAATATGGAAACCGTTGCGGAGCATGATTTCCTTAATCTTATGTGCTCGGCGAGCATACTCACGCGTGTTATCCACATAGCGTATCTTGCCTTCGCAAGCAGCCTGTAGCATAGCGGCCATACCATACTGAACCGAGTGACAAACGCCACTAGAAAGGGCATAAAGGAAGACGTAAGCAAAACTTTGCAACAGTTCTCCATTGTTGTGCAAACGTTCTCCCAAAGCAGGATATGTACGCTTTGCCAGTACCGGATCAATTGCCACAAAGGCTGCACGTTGGCCTGCATAACTGAATATCTTCGAGCAGGAAATCAACTGAATACAATTATGTGTATAATGACCTACAGATGGCTGATAGGGCTCTGAGTACGGATTTCCTCTATTCGGATCTCTAAAATCCATGTTCAGATAAGCAATATCCTCCAGAACAATAGCATCATACTGGGTTGCTAATTCACCGATAGTACGTAGTTCATCATCTGTTAGACATGCCCATGTTGGATTATTCGGATTACTGTACAAGATGCCTGCTATGCGGCCCGATTGCAGATGTCGCTCCAGTTCTGCACGTAGCTTTTCTCCACGAAAATCTGCGATATCAAATGCTTCTACACGACTGCCTATGACGTCACACTGCATTTTCTGCACAGGGAAACACGGATCTAAAAAGAGAATCGTATCTTTCTCAGGTTGTAATTGGATTAGCATCATATTCAACGCGAAAGCACCTTGCATTGAACCTACGGTAGGCAAAATACACTCGGGCGGACGTTGCAGATTGACAAAAGCGCGAACGAATTCAGAGCCCCATTTTTTTACATCGGGAATACCGATAATGTTCGGATAATGGGACGCACAACCGTTCTGCAATGCCTTATATTCCGCTTCTATACCTATTTTTTCAGCAGGTAAACCGGGTTCACCGAGAGCCATGTTTACATACTCCACATCCGTTGCTTGCTCGATGCAACGAACAACCCCGGCCAACTGACGAATGCTCGCATTACCTAGTTCATCGAAGTTGCGCAGACCAAACTGTCGGCAAATCGAATCTACAATATGTTTATCTAACGGAAAATGCATACGCTATACATTTAACACTTTACACTATTCTTATATCCTGCTTCCACAGCTGCAATATTGGTCTTCACAACGTCTTCGCCTTTGCGAGCAAAAACGCGAGCCACACCGGCAATCATCTTGTCATGATCGATGCCCAACATTGGTATTGCGGCTCCCAGAAGCACCATATTGGCTGCCTGAACAGGAGCGCCGACCTCTTTTGCTAGTGCCTCGACATCAAGTAGTACATGATGTTCGTGAGCACGAATACGCACCAAGACCTGCTCTGTTTCCGGATAATTCGGAATATTGAGGAAAGGCACACACGAACTAACAATCCAACCATCCGGTTTCAAATATTCGACATATCGTAGTGCTTCCATCGGTTCCAACGAGATGATTAGGTCAGCACCACCTTGTGCTATCAAATCACTCATGATGGGTTCCGACGACAGACGCAGGTTCGATTGCACATCTCCGCCGCGTTGTGACATTCCATGAACCTCTGCCTGCTTGAGATACAATCCCTCTTGCAGCGCAGCCTCACCTATAACTGTGGCGATGGAGAGGATTCCTTGGCCTCCCACTCCCGCCAAAATGATATCTTTTTTCATTGTTTCTTTGCGGCTTTAAGATGACGTTTTAGTGTTTGGATACATTCTCTACGAGCAATCACGACAGAGGGCCCCTCGTAGTTGATTTCCTCACGGAGAACTTGTTTAATCTCTTCCATATTTTTCGGTAGTGGAACCACCACACGCACATGTTCTTGCGGAACACCTACTCCATAGCAGATTTGTTCCAATCTCCCTGTGCCCGCCGAATCCTGCCCCCCCGTCATGCCTGTCGTCAGGTTGTCCGAAATCAGCACTACCACATTCGCATTAGCATTCACGCAGTCCAACAGACCTGTGATGCCCGAATGAGTAAACGTACTATCTCCGATAACAGCTATTGCGGGATGTTGACCGGCATCTGCCGCACCTTTGGCCATCGTTACCGATGCTCCCATTTCTACGCAAGCATGGATAGCGTGGAATGGAGATAATGCACCTAAGGTATAGCAACCTATATCGCCAAATATACGCGGATTCGGGTATTCACGTGCTACTTCGTTCAACGCAGCATACATATCGCGGTGACCGCAGCCCTGACATAAGGCAGGCGGACGACCGACTACTATCGTTTCTTTCTCACGAGTAGGCAGTGCATCCAACCCAATCGCCTGACGAACACAATCTGGCGACAACTCTCCCATACGAGGCAGAACTCCGGTCAAACGGCCTTGCACCTTCACTGTCGATGGAACCATACCACGAATCAGTTCTTCCACTACAGGCTGACCTTCTTCAATCACCAATATTTCTTTTGCGCCATCAGCCACCATTTGGTTAATTAACTCGGTCGGCAATGGATATTGCGTCACGCGCAGAATAGAACATCCCATCTCCGGCAAGTAGTTCTCCATCAGGTAGTTGTACGCAATTCCAGTGGTTAGAATGGCTTTCTCCGGCTTGCTGCCACGCACGTAGGTATTATGGCCAGCCTTGTTGCTCTCTTCTACAAATTTAGGTCGAGCTGCTACTAGTTCGGCATAGTTACGTTTAGCAAAAGCAGGCAGAAGAATAAAATGGTTCACATTCTCTGGCACGGACATCTGATTTTGCTCACGAGGCGTGTCTACGGTATCTACTACGGCACGACTGTGTGCCATACGAGTCGTCACGCGCATCAAAACGGGAGTTTTTAGACGTTCGCTTAAGTCAAAACCATAAGCCATCATGTTGTAAGCCTCTTGCTGATTGCCAGGTTCCAGACATGGAATCATGGCAAACTTAGCATAGAAACGGCTGTCTTGCTCATTCTGACTGGAGTGCATCGATGGATCATCTGCAGCCAGAACAATCAGACCACCGTTAACTCCTGTGATAGCCGCATTCATAAAGGCATCTGCACATACGTTCATGCCCACATGCTTCATACACACTAGCGCACGCTTGCCCATGTAGGACATACCTAGCGCGGCCTCCATGGCGGTTTTCTCGTTCGCTGCCCAACGACAGTGAATTCGTTTTTCACTTCCGTCTTTCGGCTTGCGACTCTCGGCCAGCTGAATGTACTCGGTAATTTCTGTAGATGGCGTACCGGGATACGCATAGACTCCGCTTAGACCGGCATCTATGGCTCCTTGGGCTATCGCCTCATCGCCTAATAGTAAGTGTTTCATGGTTATAATAGCGATTTATCATTTTCGCTGCAAAGATACAACAAAAAATTTGAATATGCAAATATTTTTGCATAAAAAACACCTTTTTAGGCGTATGGTAATTTTGGAAACTCTATTACTATGTAATAAAGTGATTTATTGACGAGACATAAACGAGATGTGAACGAGACTTTACCGAGACATTACCGAGAGCACCCCGAGACTTTTCAGCAATATATCTTCACGTATCACTTTCGGCGCGGACTTGCCTGCTAATATCAAAATCTTCTTTCCATTGCGATAGATATGCAATTGCCGAGAACGAACAACTGTTGTCAGTTCTGGGTCTCGCTCTATAGCCTCGCGTACGGCACTATATTCGCCTTCAAACAGTTTCCGTTGCAAGTGGCTGCACATATTTGTCGTATCTATCTTCATAAGCCGCACATGGTTTGATAAAGTCCTGGAACGAAAGAGGTGGCTACAATCTGTACTGCCGTTGCTAAGTCAATTAGCGCGTGTCCTACCATGATCGGCAGCGGATTGCGTTTGCGGTAGTAATACCAACAGAGAATGAGTGTCAACGGCAAGAAAGACAAGAAGCGATATACGATGTATTTGCCATCCAACAGAGTTGGTATAAAACAATGCTGCAAGGCGTAGAAGAACGCAGGAACAATGATGGCTGCGTACTTATTCTTTATCTGATTCACACCACAACCAAGATAAAGCCCATCTTCTGCAAAAGTAGTCGTAATCGGCAGTAAAACAATATTGATAGCAGCAAGAACTTTGGGTATTGGTGCAATTATCACAGGCGGAGCATAGAGAAAATTGTCGTAGCACAGGAAGCCCGCCAAATACATGCCTGCCATACCAACAACCAATACCAACAATGTGATACCAACTATTTGCCACCAAGTAGTCTTGCCCTTCTGATAGTTAATCAGTTGCCAAAATGTTTGCCCATTACGCTTGGCAAGATAAACCAGCAAGCCGATGGTTAGAACATTCAGTATCACAGCGATAACCGACCACCAACAGCCTATTTCGCCTAGTTTGCAGCCAAATATTCCTGCACAACCTATAAATACCAACAAAAACGCTATCGAGCGTATTGGAAGCCAAAGAGACAGATGTTTCATTTCATTAAATCACTTATTCGTTTTGCCACCTCTTCCGGATAATCGACAAGGAGTTGCCCATGATTCATACCATTGAAAACTTGCACATGCGCAGAGGGATACAATTTCAGCAAGTGCTCCGCTTGTGGCTTGGCGACAAACGCTTCTTTTGTGCCGTACCAGAAATGAATGTCTGCGCCGGAGATGTTCTCTAACTTGCTAGTATAGACAGATTTGTAACCATCTAGCACAGCTTGTTTTCCGCCCCACGGCCAAGTCTTGCGACATTCGTCTAACAGCACATCGAAATAGTGCGAGTGGAAGACAAACTTCCAGAAGCCAGTCCAATGGTAGCACGTCCATACGTTTGCCGCTTGGTAATATCGAAGCGGATTGACGAGCCAATTAGGTAGCGGTAATAGAGGAGCAGCATCTAAAATGGCGTGGCCAATTACTATCTCATTACGTTCTAATATACGCGATAAGATTTTACCTCCCAACGACAAACCATACGCACAATTCAAACGACCACTATAATTGTTTTTGACATAGTCTATTACTTGCGCAGCTTGGTCATCTACGGAGGAAAAACAAGTGTTTTTGCCCAATGTAAAGCCATCCACTTCTGCCGCGATGATACGGAACTTGTCTTCCATTAGTCGGATAAGCGGAAGAAATATCTCGTACGACACTCCTAAACCGGGAATGAGCAATAATGTCGGAGCTTTTATATTGCCGAAAGTTTGAAAATTCATTTCTTCTTGCTATATTTTGCTTTTATGATTTCGTACGAGTTGCATGTGAGGTCTTTGAGCAACTCATCTGGCGCGATATTTGGGTCGATGCCAATCCAATGCTTAGGTGACTCGTTATATGGATTTCCAATACAATCGTATTGCGCTTTTAACTCGTCTATCCGCTCAGGTTGACATTTGAGCGAAATCACGTGGTACTCGTTGCAATCGAAGAATGCAAACATATGCCCACAGACATAGAAAACGAGGACTCCTCCGCCGTTCTTAAACTTCACAAACGGCAGTTTCTCTTCTACATCCGCGCCGAGAGAAAGGCAATATTCGCGATAATCGTCTATATACATTTTACCATTGTTTAGCCAGTTTCGTTATGTCGCGCGGATTGATTACAAATTGTTTGTATCCATCGCGAGTGCAAGCGAGCATAGAATGCGCCACTTCTGTCATATTATTGGCAAGACCACAAAGACGCATAAGTGGGTAAAAACAGATATAGGCGTATTGCATCCGCTGCATCTTGGTACCACGTTGCCCTTTCGCCCATCGCATCAATGCCGGCCGATAGGCAAAGGCGTGCTTGAAACCAAGCGTGCGGATATAGTCCTCAGTGGCTCCTTTAATAGGCATCCACCATTGTTTGCCTTTAGGATCTGTACCTGCGCCGCTAAGATAAATATAGGTCATTTGCATTTTGTTGGGCATGATATCCGCAAAATGTGTTGGAATATCATATGAGATACGGCGATAGACATCTTTTGGCGTACCAATAGACGTTATTCCTGCAATGAAAAATACGGCATCATAGCCCTCAAAATGCTTGTCGCCGGACTTTAAGTCCATAAAATCAGGCACAATATACTCTTCTAATTTCGCTTTCTCTGTCTCTGTCAGCGGATATTCATTAATCCGCACCAACCGACGACCTACCGATAGCACTTTTTCTACTTGCGGCGTGCGTAATAGTTCTAGCATCACCCCTTCTCCCACGTATCCCGTGGCTCCTGTTAGAATGACTTTCATATGATTACATTTTTGCCATCGAATGAACAACTAACCAGTCCCACCAGCGAGAAGGAAGAATGGTATGTAAGAATACCATCAGTTTGGCTCCGCGGCCGGTGCGATAACGTGTACGAGGATGGCGACAAACGGCGGCACGGGCAATTTTGCGACTGATAACCTTCGGATCGGTAGGGATCTTGGAAAGATATAATTTCCTTATTCCTTCCGCCATACGTATTGCAGTTTGTGCATAAGCTCCATTTATAGCAGAATCGCGCAAGTGATCTGCAGCAATGATACCCCAATCGGTACGAATAGCTCCCGGTTCGATGATAACGACATCAATACCGAATGGCTTTGTCTCCATACGTAAAGCATCTGAGAAGGCCTCTAATGCATATTTCGTAGCATTATACCATGCTCCAAATGCGAGTGTCACATGTCCTGCCACACTCGCCAGATTCACGATACGACCGCTATGTTGCTTGCGCATGTACGGCAATACCTCTTGCGTCATACGTGCCAGACCGAAGATATTGACCTCAAATTGATGTTTGGCATCTGCCATCGGCACATCTTCTATCGCCCCGAAATAACCATACCCGGCATTATTAACAAGCACGTCAATACGTCCTTCGCGAGAGATGATTTCCTTTACGCAACTCACTATCGAAGTCTCGTCGGTAATGTCTAACGGGAGCGCTTGCACGCCATACTGCGCCAATTCTTCTATTTTCTGAACGCGTCGTGCGGCACCATAGACACGATGTCCTTGCATTGCAAGAATGCGTGCAGTCTCGTAGCCCATTCCACTACTGGCACCTGTGATAAGAATGATTTTTTGCATATTATTTTGCTCTTTGTAATACTGCTCGACCGAGATTGGTCATCAGACCGCGTTGCTCAAGGTCAGCACAACGTTGTTTATTTAGTTCTGTCCAATGGCTGCGTTTTTGCCGAGGAGACAATCTCTGCGCCAATCGCCCATCTGGCAGACGCTTAAGCGTTGAGTCTATCCATCCAAAACAAAGTGCCTCTTCCACTACGTCCAAATAAGGCAGACACACTCCTTCCGGTTTCGTCTTGCCGCGGTACATAGCAATCCAGCAGCACTTCTCTGTTGCCGCATTTTGTTCGAACCACTCCCTCAGTTGTGTTCGCTCTTTATATTCCAATAAATCAACTATTTCCATTTCTCGCCACCTTATTCGGCTGCAAAGATACACAAAAAAAATGGCATACGCAAACGCACATGCCATTTTTTGAAAATTTAACTCGTTATTACTCCTGCATCAGAAGTTGCATCACAACCTTTGCTGAGTAAGCAACCGGAGTACCAGGGCCGAAGATGGCGGCAACGCCGGCTTTGTATAGGAAGTCATAGTCCTGCGCAGGGATGACACCACCGGCGGTGACCATGAT
>DBVU01000088.1 GCA_002308195.1 Bacteroidales bacterium UBA1256 | reverse complement strand
GCTTCTTCGTTCTTGTAGTAGCCCAACATCACGTTTTCTCCCTTTACCAGAATTTCTCCGATGCCGGCCTCGTTTGGCTGATCTATTTTTACCTCCATGTTCATAACCGGTACACCACCAGAGCGTGCCTTAAAATACTTTGGCGGGTTGCCGCCAATCAGCGGGCCACACTCTGTCATGCCATAACCAATAGAGAGCGGGAAGTGGATATCCATCAGGCATTTCTCTACCACCGGGTTCATAGCTGCTCCACCGCAGATGAAATAGCGTAAGCGTCCGCCAAAAGCATTCTTGAGTGCCGATTTGACACGGGCTCGCAGTATATTGCCAATGATGGGCGTATACCAGAATGCGCGGATAATACGCTTGCTCAAGGTTGGGTCAAGATTCTTTTTGTAGATTTTCTCAATTACCAGTGGCACTGTGACCACCAAATAGGGTTGTACTTCTTTCAGCGCTTTCAATAGGATGCTAGGTGTGGGAGACTTGGTTAAGAAATAAATATGCGTACCGCAACTCAAGGGGTAGAGTAGTTCGCATACTTGGCCAAACATATGTGCCAGTGGTAGCATTGATACTAGGCGTTGTCCCGGATCTACAGGCAACATTTTCATACCAACTTCAATGTTATTGCTGATAGAACGACCATTCAGCATCACACCCTTAGGTGATCCCGTTGAACCACTGGTATAGTTGATAAGCGACATTTTCTCCGGATCTGCAGCAAAATGAATGTCATCCGGTTGCAGACCATACGGATATTTAGTTTGTATAGCAGCATCCAATTTCTCTGGAGATGGAATCTCAATGCCCTTTATGCTGTACAACGTACGGAAATCTTCTAGTGAGATAACTGCCTTTACTGCCTTGGGCATAGGCTGCTCTTGCAGTTCTTTCCAAACATACGGACCAACAAACAGTAGCGAAGAATCAGAGTGCTCTAGCAGATGTGCAATATCCTCGGCCTTGAAGTCTTGTAAGATACTGACGCACACTCCCTCATATGCAGCGATAGCAAGGTACACAACTGCCCAATTGGCGCAGTTTCTACCGCATAAAGCAATCTTATCGCCCGGTTTGATGCCCATGGAACGAAAGAGTTCCTGTAGGCGTATCATTTGTGTAGCTAATTCGCCAAACGTATATTCGTGGTCCTCGTTATAATCGGTCAAAGCAGGATCATTCCACTGCTTCTCCATAACCTCGGTCAGATACTGGAGATAATGTTTCGTCATAACAGCGTTCTAATTTCTAATTTTGGCCGCAAAATTAATATTTTTTTTCGATACATGCAAATTATTTTTGCATAAAATACAAAAACAAGCGCGTAGCCTCACGGTTACACGCTTGCTTCGTATCCCTAAGGATACCCAAACTTACTCACTTATTAGTTACTTATACAAGTAACGTTTGATAGAGCGCTTAGGCGTTTTTTCAAATTCCTGAGCCACTAATTCCACAGCGCTAATTTGACTATACTGAGGCAGGTCCTTATTGACTGCCAAACGATTTTCTTCCATCTGTTCTGTTAGTGTCTTGTTGCCTAACAGTTTCTTGCCTTCTGCCGAAGAATCAGGGAAGATGAGTGCAACCAACTTATGATCGCGGTCCACGACAATAGACTCCACTACACAAGGCATTGAGTTGAGTTTATCTTCCAATTCTTCCGGGTAGATGTTCTGACCAGAAGGGCCAAGAATCATATTCTTCGAGCGGCCGTGAATATAGATATTGCCATCTTTGTCCAGGATTCCTAAATCGCCCGTTCGCATCCATCCATCGTCTGTGAAGACAGCCTTGGTAGCCTCGTCGTTTTTGTAGTATCCACGCATCACATTGATACCTTTGACCTGAATTTCTCCATCCTTCTCCGTCGGTTTCTCTGAATCGATACGAACGTGGCATTGTGGCAGTTGCTTACCACAGCTATGGAACGCATACTCCCACCAGTCTTCGTAACTAATCAGTGGCCCGCACTCGGTCATACCATAGCCGACACAATACTGGAACTTAATATCATGCAGCACTTGTTCTACTTCGCCATTCAGCGCAGCACCACCGATAATGAGATAACGCAGTTCGCCGCCAAACATCTTGTCCAGACCTTCTTTTACTTTTTTACGTACAATTCGACGCAATCCAGGAGTTTTCCATAGGACACGCATCATTGGAGTGCTAATCTTGGGCAGTACGCCTTTTTTGATAATCTTTTCTACTACGAGTGGCACTGTCAAGATCATAAATGGTTTGACTTGTGCAAATGCTTTCATCAGCACAGTTGGAGTCGGAGCCTGCGTCAGGAAATAGACTTGAGCTCCCTCACAAACTTGATAGAGGAACTCGAACATCAAACCGAACATGTGTGCAATAGGTAGCATCGACAGTACTTTGTCTCCTGGTTTGTGTGGAATACGCGAATGCGCAAACTCGACATTTCCACTTAGGTTCAGGTGAGTCAGCATCACACCTTTCGGGTTGCCGGTTGAACCGCTAGTATAATTCAGTACAGCCAAATCATCGTAGTTATCTGTAGGGTAGTTGACATCGCTAAGTTGTACACCATTAGGATAAACCTTTGCGAACGCTGCATCAACTTTCTCAAATGTCTTACGAGTCTTTTCGTCTGCTTCGACGATGCTCATCTCGTCCATGAAGATAGTGGCTTTCAACCCCTTCATCTGGCTGGCATCGATTTTCTTTTTTACGTTCGGACCTACATAGAGCAGTACTGCTTCAGAGTGATCCACCAGACTATAAATACCATCAGCTGTAAAATCCGGTAAAATACTAACTACGACTGCTCCGTATGTCTCTACTGCGAGGAAAAGTAGTCCCCAGTTTGCACAATTGCGCCCACAAAGAGCTATTTTTTCTCCTTTTTTGATTCCTAATTGTTGCCAGGTAATATGTAATTTTGCAATAGCAGAAGCCAATTCTGCATATGTGTATTTGTTTTCACCATCGATGTCAGTCATAGCCAGGCTATTCCAACTCGAGTGCATTGTTTCCTGCAAATAGGATAAATAGTGTTTTGTTGCCATGTTTTTTTAAATTTTCGGTGCAAAGGTAATACTTTGTTTTTGAACCTCCGTTCGAAAACTGAACTTTTATTCAAATTTTTAATAAATTGTACATCGCATAGTAGGATTTCTCAAGTAACGAGAAGTCCATCTGTGTGCGTCCCAAGCCATTGTCGTAACTATCTTTGACGTGTGCTAACATTAGGGCAATCAGGTCTACATCAATACCGTGGCGAACCAATCCTGCTCGTTGGCTATTGTAGATGGCTTTGCGCCATAGTTCGACTTCCTTCAATGCTAAGCGTTGTGCCTTGCGGTGTAAACTAGGGAAACGACTATAGGCGGTGAACATGAGGTTGTTTACATTACTGGTGTTCACACTACGATTGGTAAAAGTCATCAACTCATGCTCAAGACTCCCAAGATACTGCATCATGGCATTAATCATCCCCTCCATCAAGACATCATCGCTAACACTATTGAGGGCACGCTGTTTGGGTTCCAAAAAATACTGTTCCATACAAGTTTGGAACAACTCGTCCTGATCCTTAAAGTAGTAATAGAGTGTCCCGCGGCCGATATCTAGTTCATTCTGCAAATCGGTGATGCTGACATTTTGGTATCCTTCTAGCGCATAGAGTTCCATCGCTTTGCGGATAATATATTCACGTCGATTTTTCATTCTAACTATAGTGTAGCTTTTATATTCACGGTCGCCCAACTGCCAGGCATCAGTATACCTCCGTAATCGTAATAATGGCGGTTGGTCATGTTCTTGCATTCGACGGCAATACGCATATGCGACCATTCAGCGTAGATGCTGCCGTCTAACAACAGAGTAGGCGAGTAATTTTTAGCAATGCCTTCAGCATCGTTGTATTGCCCTAAACGGTCTTGGTAGCGTAATGTCCAACACGCGCCCAACATACCATTGTTCCATACGTAGATGCCATGATCAATGCCAACTACCACTTTATGCCGCAAGTAATCCAAATAGCGGCTTTGTGCTTCGTTTAAATCCAACGACAAATGAGTATAGGCGTATTGTGCTCGTACCTGACGCAGCCAGTTGTTATAGTGATAATCAATCTCTATTTCTACTCCCATAGCATCCACTTGTTGCTGATTCTGAGCATGGAAGGGCCTAATAGCATCCGTTGGCACGTAGACCCAGTCTATGATATCTTGTCCCCATCTATAAAAGGCATTGCCCGCTATGTGTAAGCGTCCGGCTTTCGCCCATTGCCACGTATATTGTGCCCCCACCGAAAGAGTCCATGCTTTTTCGGCCTCCAGACTATCGTTTCCTAACTGATTTCCTGCATTATAATACAAGTCTGTGAAGGTAGGCATGCGTAGCGAACGACCTGCCGTGAGATAGACAGAACCACTTCGCATAAAGGCATATCCCATAGTGGCGGAACCGGAAGCATTCCAACCAAATTGTGTGTTGTAGTGGCCCGCGATACCTAATGATGCTGATAAATCGCGCCAAACGAATTGCTGCTCAGCAGATATAGTAGCTTGCACACGGTTATGTTCTCCCATGGAACTGGACCGTATATACTCGTTGCGACATTCGGCACCTAACGTGGTACGACCTATTGCGGAGGCGTAATGGATGTGTAATCCTACTTGGGCATTGTGAGTCCAGTGACGATTCAACGGATTCCCTCGATGCCATTCATAACGATCGTATTGACCACGATATGCCCCCATAGCGCTAATGCTCCACGCATCTTTGATGCGACCATTGTAACTCATAAAGGCGAATATTGTGCGTGTGGCATCAAACTGGTCCTGACTGCCAAATCCATACGCCATCCCTAGTCCTGCATCTTTGTATTGCGCTCCCATCTGGAAATCTAGCCCTTTCCATCGTGTTTGAACAAACATATTAGCTACGCGGAAATCGCTATTATGCATCGCAGTCTGCTCTTTGTCGTTGGCTTTGGGCGCTGTGTAACCATCAGAACGAGCATAATCGATCGAAGTGTTTACATGCACGTCTCCTCTGGCCCAAGATGCAGCAAACATAGGTGCCACGTAATTGTGCATACCCGTATACAATTGCAGATGATAATGGTCTTCCGTCTCATCGCGTGTAACGATATTTACAGCCCCGGAAAATGCTCCTGTGAGATTGGCGGCAGTGCCTTGTAGAACCTCAATTCTCTCGATCAATGCGGCCGAAATGGGTAGATTGAGTGCGTAATGACCCGTTTGCGCATCTTGCAGGCTAATGCCATTCAGCAGAATTAATACTTGGTCGAATGTGCCGCCATGCATGCTTAAATCAGTTTGTGCGTAACTCACACCGCGGCTACGGATATCCAAACCGGGCAAATAGGCTAATATATCTGCTACGTTTTGTACAGGTAAGGCCTCTATCTCTTCGTGAGTGAGTTTGGCTACCAACCGAAAAGACTCGGACTGGATCTGTGCTTTGTGCGCAGTGACTTCTACTTCCTCCAGTCGAAAATCATCTGCGGTAACGGTTTCCGTACCATGTATGCCAATGGCTACCATCGAAGCCAAAACGAACGAACTAATGCGTTTGTTCATAATTATCCAGTGCCTCACGCATCAATAGTCGTCCTTGTTCAATAATTTCTTCAGCTTTATCGAAAGCAAAAGTAGGGAAGGCATATTGAGGCATGACGGCATGTACATCAGGTGGCGTGAGACGTAGTGCCATTAGGGTATTTTGCTGGATTTGCATATCTGACATACGATCTACCATCCCAGCAAAACTAACTGTTCTACCCAAATTGTTGGCTCGCTCTATACGCACCTTATCCACACGTTTGCCTAATTGTCTCAGTTGGTTCTCCAATGCCTTCGGTACAGGAATTCCTCGTGTGGTCAGTTCGGCCAATCGTCCTTCTACGTCTATCGGTTCTGGTTGTGGCGCCACTTCCAAACTGTCTTTTCCGCTGATATCCATTGCCACCAGAATATCGCCTTCTGTTCGTTCAACCAGATGTAATGGAAGCGGGTTTAATATACCACCATCCACCAATAGTCGTTTGCCTATTTGTACCGGTTGGAAAAACAGAGGAATACTGATAGATGCCCGTACTGCTTCAAACAAACTTCCCTCGCGGAAAACAACTTCCTCGGTGCTAATCAAATCTGAAGCAACGATAGTGCAGGGAATATTCAGTTGCTCAATAGGTCTATCCGGTACAATTTTTTCAAGTTCCTCAATGATGCGCCTTCCTTTAACCAACGAGTTGCTACTTAGTAGGTTGATGTCTATCATTCTAAGGATCAGCTGTTTATCTACTTGCAAAAACCATTCTTTGGCTTTATGCAGTTGCCCGGCAGCATACATGCCGGCAATGATAGAACCCATCGAACACCCGGCTATACTGCTGATAGTATAACCACGCGCTTCCAGTTCTTCAATTGCACCAATGTGCGCTAAACCGCGCGCACCTCCAGAACCTAGGACTAATGCAACACGCTTTGACATCTCTCCTCCTTAAACAATCTTAGCCGGTATGAGTTTCTCACGGATGCGGATATAAATGATAGAATCCTTCTTGGCAAAAGCAGTCTTGACATAACCCATACCAATTCCTACTTTGGTGGTTGGTAACATGATACCAGAAGTAACATTACCGATTACATTGCCCGCTTCGTCGCATATCTCATATCCATTACGTGGAATAGCTCGCTCTTGACATTCGAAGTGTACCAATTTGCGTTGTACGCCTTCTGCTTTCTGTTTGCGCAAGAAATCGCGATCGATAAAGTCTTTTGCATCTAATTTGGTGATCCAACCCAGGCCTGCTTCCAATGGTGATGTGGTATCGTCGATATCGTGACCATAGAGGCAATACCATTTCTCCAGACGCAAACTGTCGCGAGCGCCTAGGCCAATCGGAGCCAATCCAAATGGTTTGCCTACTTCGAATAGCGCATCCCAGATTTGCTTGCCGTTTTCTGCGGGGAAATAGAGCTCGAATCCTCCTGCACCGGTATAACCGGTGTTAGACAGAATAACACCCGGTACACCTGCAAAACTCCACTCGCGGAAAGCGTAGTAGTCAATCGATTTCAGATCTGCGTCCGTTAACAATTGCAGCAGTTCAGTCGCTTTAGGACCTTGCACAGCTAATTGGCCATAACGATTGCTTGCGTTCTCCAGACTAACTTCGGCGAATTCTGGTTTCGAATCTTTGATTTTGTTTACCCATGCCCAGTCTTTGTCAATGTTGCCGGCATTAACTACCATCAGGTATTTTGTGGTTGAATATTTGTATATGATTAGGTCGTCTACAATGCCGCCTTTTCCATTCGGCATACAGGTGTATTGACATTTTCCTGCCGCAATGACACTTAAATCGTTTGTCGTAATATACTGCAGAAAATCAAGCGCTTTTTCGCCTTTTACCCAAAATTCGCCCATGTGGCTCACGTCGAATACTCCGACACCTTCGCGAACGATGATATGTTCTTGATTGATACCGGTAGGGTACTGAATAGGCATATTGAAACCTGCGAACTCGGCCATCTTAGCGCCAAGGGCAATGTGAATGTCTGTAAAAGGAGTTGTCTTTAACATAATTATGCTTTTTTAATGATTTCAAGAATTACTTCACTAGCTTTTTCCAACGATGGAATCGGCAAATATTCGTATCTGCTGTGGAAATTCTCACCTCCCGCAAAGATGTTTGGGCATGGCAGACCTTCGAACGATAGTCGTGCGCCATCAGTTCCCCCACGAATAGGTTTTACTTTTGGCGTAACCCCAACCGCCTTCATAGCTTCTTCTGCTAAATCGATGATATGCATTACCGGTTCGATTTTCTCGCGCATATTGTAATACTGATCGCGCATCTCAATCTCGGCCGTTCCTTCACCATACTCACGATTTACCTTACGAACCAGATGCTCTAATTCGCGTTTGCGGCTCTCGAAACGCGCACGATCATGATCGCGGATAATGTAACTAAGCGTAGTTTCTTCTACAGTACCGTTCATGCCAATCAGATGGTAGAAACCTTCGTAGTCTTGCGTATGCTCGGGAGTTTCCCAACGCGGCAACATAACTGCGAGTTGATAGGCGATACGCATCGAGTTTTGCATTTTGTGGTATGCGCTACCCGGATGAACATTTACTCCATGGACATGTATCTTGCATGCGGCAGCATTGAAATTCTCAAATTCCAATTCTCCGATAGCTCCACCATCCATGGTATATGCCCAATCGCAGCCAAAGGCTTTCACGTCAAAATGGTCTGCTCCCTGTCCGATCTCTTCGTCCGGCGTAAAGCCGACGCGAATTTTACCATGCTGAATCTCAGGATGTTGCGCCAGATATTCCATTGCGGTAACAATCTCCGCAATACCGGCTTTATCATCCGCACCAAGCAGTGTTTTTCCGTTGGTAACGATGATATCTTGACCTTTGTAGTTCAGTATTTCCGGATATTTGGCAGTTTCGAGCACGATGTTCTCCGCTTCGTTCAGAACGATATCTTTGCCATCATATGCTTTTACGATACGCGGCTTGATATTCTTTCCGCTAGCATCAGGCGCGGTGTCCATGTGTGCGATAAAACCGATGGTCGGTTTTCCTTCACACGTGGCAGGTAACGTAGCCATAATATATCCGTTGGAATCGAGCGAAACTTCTTTTAACCCGATTTGTTTCAACTCATCTGCCAAGTACTTAGCAAACTCCATTTGACCGGGAGTAGATGGAGTCATGTTGGTATTTTCGTCGCTCGTAGTGTGGAACGACACATATTTGAGAAAACGATCTACTATATTCATCTTATCTTCCTCCGAATGCACCGAGAATACTACTCAACGCGCTAGCATACTGTGCTGCGGTGTTGGCATAGCCTGCAGCGGTATTAGCACCAGAACTTACTTTGTCGGATGCTGCTTGTACGTTTTCATTATCTTTGACCATCTCAACCAGACTGTTGGTTACGCTTTCTACGTTATCTTGAGTAACCAAGCCAAGCGAACTAGCTATCATGCCTCGGCCGAACTCGCTGAGATATGTTTTGTTCTTATAATTCTCTTTTAGTCCCTCGCAATTAGCAATCAGATTGACAGTATTAGCAATATTTTGCATGTTCTTATAGTCATATTTATTGCCATCTGCTTTGTACTGATTGTAGAGGCTTAACAACGCATTGCCTACGCCTTGTCCTGCTGTTTGGGCTGTGTTGGTGTTGGTTGTAGCAGTTGTTTGACTAGCGGCTGTGTTCTCGTCGCTGCTAGCTGTAGTTACAGTTGCGTTTTTCATAAATCCACAGGCACTAATAAGTACCATAGCGGAGATTAAAAGAATGGATTTTTTCATAAAATTATAAAATTAAATTGTTAGTTTCAGATCACAATATTCATCTTGTCGATTTCTCCTCGACTGAATGCGATGATATTCTCGGCCACATTTTCGCACATAGCTATGCGTCCTTCCCATGTTCCCGTTCCTGTGTGTGGAGAGAGAACGACATTCGGAAGTGTCAATAGTTCCGTTGAAATCGAAGGTTCGTGTTCATACACATCGAGCGCAGCACCACGAATAATACCGCCTTTGAGTGCTTCAATCAAAGCTTCCTCGTCTACGTGTGCGCCGCGCGCAGTATTGATAAGGTACGCAGAGCGTTTCATCATGCCCAATTCAGGTTTACCTATCAGGTGATGCACTTCTGGCGTGTATGGCAGATTGAGACTGACATAGTCGCTATCTTGCAGCAAAGTCTGGAAATCTACGTATTGTGCATCGTATTTTTGCTCGATTTCATCGGGCAGGCGATGTCGATTGTGGTATATGATCTTCATTCCACTGGCTTTGGCTCGTCGTGCCAGAGCTTGGCCAATACGTCCTAAGCCGATGATGCCGAGTGTTTTTCCGTAAAGCGAGTGACTCAGATTGTTCATCACGGCCATAGGCTCGCCGTTTCCAAGGCGGATTGCGCGGTCGAATTCGGAAACACGCCGTGCCACATCTATCATCAGCGCAAAAGCCAATTCTGCGGTTGGTTCGATAACCGGTTGTGGCGTATTTGTCACGTGAATGTCTCGTTCACGGCAAGCATCTAGATCAATATTGTTGTATCCCGCTCCGAAATTAGCAATCAACCGCAAGTTGGGCATACTATCGATAAGCGACTTAGGAACCCGATAATCGAATGTGCAGACCAGAATCTCAGCCTCCGGACACAAACCATCACAGAGCTCGAACTCTGCGCCTAATGCCCGAAAACCTTCGCGTGGCAACGATGTGGTGAATGCTATTTTCATTCTGCGAACCTTTGCGGCTGCAAAGGTACAAAATATTTTTGAAATGAGCAAATTTTTTAATAAAAAATCGGAAATATTTGTATATGTCATTTTTTTGTAGTATTTTTGCACCGCAATAGGTGTTTGGCACAGAAGTTGCTGATACGAAATTGGAATAAACAATTATACCGAAAAAATTTTTAGTTTTTTAGTAAATAAACAATTTAAGTATGAAGAAGATTCTATTTCTTTTGTTGGCTTTGCCAACGATGCTTGCCGCTCAGCGCACAGTCGCTGTTTATATCACGGCGCCAGAAAGTTTTGACCCAGACGTAAAAGAAATTGTCGGAAGCGAATTGGTTTCCGGTATTGTACAGAACCGCGATTTCAAGGCAGTAGAAAGTACGGCTGATTTTGCGCGTGACTTGCAGAACACTCAGGACAATCAGCTGATTTGCAACTACGGTGAGCGTCTTGGCGTGGATTTGGTTTGTGTGGCTAACATTACTCCTTTCCGCGATTCGTATTATATCAAAGCTCGTTTGTTGGATGTCCGCACTCTGGGTATCGTATCTTCTGCTAGCGAAGGATCTCCGTTGGCTTCGATAGAAGATATTCTGCATATGACCGAGCGTTTGGTAGGCCAGTTGTTCTATAGCGCTGCGCCGGTAGAAGAGGAATTCTCCACCATTGGAATTGATGACAAACGTGGTAATTGCTGCTTGGTATCTATTGATAATACAGGAGCCAATACAGTGGCTACATTCAAGATTTTGGATGCTAAAGGTATTCGCTGGTCGATTTATCCTACTACCGTTATCCGCGACCGTGCGACAGGCAATGAGTACAAACTGATTTCTGCTAATGACATCAGCACCGGTGCATCTGAGTCGTATGGAGTAGGTATTCACCCATTCACTCTGACCTTCGAGAAACTGCCTTACAGCGTTACGAATATCGATATCGTTGAGCCGAAAGGTTGGGAGTGGGATGATATCACGCTTAAGAACTATGGCAAAACCGGATTCCACCAGTTTGAGGATAACTCAGAGCGCCGTTTTGGTCATTTGATGCACGAGCAGAAACTGATGCGTGAGCAGGAAGCAAGACTTGGTCAGATTGTTAATGTTACCAATTCTTTCCGTTCGTATCTGATCACTATTACCAACGAACGTTATTCGGACTTCTTGATCGAACTAAACGGTAAGCGCCTGGGTACTGTGCCAAAGCGTTCGCAACTGACTTTCCGCGTTGCTCCTGAAGAGTACGGCTTATTGAAGGCAATTGAGGTTTCTTCGTTCTTGCCGACAGTTATGAAATTTGATGTACCACCGACGAAACCGACAGAAGTTGTTCATTTCACCATTCTTCGTCCGTAATAGTCTCGGTATTGTCAGGTTAACGTCTCGTTAATAAAATAACCAGAAATAGCGTCTGAGCGCAGGAAAATAAAGCCCTGCGCTCAGAATTTTTAATATACGTTTTTGAAAAACGTGCATATTTGTTCTCCAAAATTTGTATATTTGAAAAATATTTCGTATATTTGCACGATTTTTAGCGAGAATATGAATCAACGCATTGTACCTGAAAAACTATGAGTCATATCAATTTTCGAAAACCGATGAACGTTTGCCGTGCTTCTGCGGGCACGGGAAAAACCTATAACCTGGCGGCCTATTATATAGGTCTGCTTCTTTCCGGTGTCGACTACCGTTCTATCTTGGCGGTTACGTTTACTAATAACGCTACTTTCGAAATGAAGGAGCGTATTATGTCCGATCTATATCAACTGAAAGAAGGGCAGAACCAGAAGTTCTTGGATCGCGCGAAAGAATATATGACTGTGCAGACTAATGAAAACGATGGTAAACTGCGTGAACGTGCGGGAGAATGTTTCAAACGAATGCTACTGGATTATGATAATGTGCATGTCCAGACTATCGATTCGTTCTTGTTGAATCTGCAGAGTGGTTTGGCTGCGGTGCTGAAGATGAGTGCAGGGTATACGCCGGAATTGGATTCAGAACGGGTGATTACACAGGCCGTAGACCAAATGCTGACAACCAGTATGACCGACACGGCGAGGAGTCTAATAGAGAACTACGTAAAGGCAAATCTGGAAGCGGAGAATACTGATGATATCCGCGATACGCTGATCAGTATGGCTAAAGAACTGTACAACGAATCGGTTCAGATGCTTGATGCGGACAACAGGATTCTCTTTGATGCGGAAGCTATAGATGCGTATCGCAAACGATTGGATGAGGCATGGGAGACGAATGAAGATGTTGTACAATTGAAGGATTTATTGGCGAAGATGTATAAAGTGGATACATCGTTGACGAATGGAGGTGCATTAAATACCGCAATAGATAATATTAGCGACAGTCTCAATAATCCTAAGTCTGTGGACAATTTGTTTAGAGGGTTGACAGATACGCAATTGTTAAAAGCAGAGAGTAATGGATGGAAAGCATTACCCGCAGATTTGGTGGATCTTGTTGTTAAAGGAACTTACATTGCGCGTCGTTGTCAGGCTACGTATAACACTATTCAACTGAGCAAACAATTTACGTATGACTTGCAATTGATGTCAGAACTGCGTGCAATCATACAACGCAATCTGGTAGAGACTAATAGAACTTTGCTCGCTCAAACGGCTGCAATGCTGCACAAAGCACTCAAAGAAGGCGATGCGGACTTTATTCTGGAGAAAGTAGGTATTCGCTATCATCACGTATTGTTGGATGAGTTCCAAGATACCAGTAAACTGCAATGGACTATCTTTAATCTGCTAATCAAGGAATTGGTGGCGGGTGAGAACAATTCCATTTTGGTGGTTGGAGATATCAAGCAGAGTATCTATCGTTGGCGTAATGGCGACTGGCATACTATGTATGAGTTAGGGAGAAAAGACGAAAATGGTAATGCGGATAATGAATATGTGCCGTACGTAAACGCAGAGTTCCCGCGTTTGGAGCGCAATCATCGTAGTAGCAAAGAAGTAGTCCAATTCAATCTCTCGTTATTCAAATATATATGCGAACAATACGCTGATTTTGCGTATGTTAAGGGTGTGTATCCTAATGCCAGAGAAAAGGAGCAGGTTCAGGAAATCTACAACGAAAACTTCTCTCCGGAAAAGGTCAACGAGTATTACAAAAGTGATGATCCCGATAAATCCGGAGGGTATGTGTGCTTCAGAGCATTTCAGAAAGAAAAAGGGAATGAGAATATCAACGCGCTATTAGCGCAAGATATGTTCGATCAAATCGAGGAATTGTTGCAGCAAGGGATTACTCCGGATCAAATAATGATTTTGGTTCGTGGCAATAAAGATACGGATACCATCATTGATGAATATAACAGACTAGATAAGAGCCAATATGAGAAACTGAGCCAAGTAGCGTTTGCCACAGAGAATAGCTACAAACTGCTTGCTTCGCAAGATGTGCGCATGATTATCGCTATTTTGAAGTTCGTGGTTCAAAAACGCGACCAAGGCGCAGAACAAGAAAAAGGCACTTCCATCTACGAAGAGCAGATTCGTAAATGGTTGCCCGATTGCGATTTGGACCAACTGAGCGCACAAATTCGATTAGATGCCCCGCTTTTTGAAACCATTTGCGATATCGTTCGTCTATATTTGTGCGATTCCAACGGAGAATATGTCCATCAGGAACATGCATATCTAGACTCCTTCTTAGACTATGTACGTAGTTATGTGGCCTCCGAAGGAGGAACCGTGGATGATTTTCTGACCTATTGGGACGATATACTCTGCGATAAGTCTATTTCTGTGAATTCCAGTAATGCGATTCGTATCATGACCGTTCACAAAAGCAAGGGATTGGAAGCGCAAACGTTGTTTGTCCCATTCTGCAATTGGGATGCGACAATCAGTGCGAACAAATCACCGAAAGTGTGGAGTACGGCAGCTATTCAGCCTGAAGGAAGGAACATAGATATCTCTCTGCCAATCCAGTACGGGAAAGAGATGAACCTGTCGGATTACAAAGCAGAATATGAGCAAGAACGCCATAACTTACGTATTGACAATCTCAATCTGTTATATGTGGCTCTCACTCGCGCAAGAGACAATCTGTTTGTATATACTGATTGCAACAAGGAAGGCAAGGCAAGCAATAGTGTAGGAGAGTATTTGTTGCGTTTTCTGGATATTAAGTCCGATGAATTCAATGAAAATGGGTATGTTGAGCGCGAATTTGGCACCATAACAAAAGGCAAGGAGAATTCCAATGATGGTCCATTTAAATTCGAACACGCGACTAAACAAAATTCGCAACTATGGAGCGATGGCCGAACTGTGCGTTTTGTTCAGTCGCAAGAAGGCCAACTCTATACCAGTTATGGCGAGGAAGCTGCGCGATTGGTGGAACGGATGGAGGAAGGAACACTTTGTCACGACATCTTTGCTCACATCCACACTCTTGATCAGCTAGATAACGTGTTGGATGAGTTTGAGAGTCGCGGAGAAATAGTCAATCCGGAACAAAGAGAAACGCTAAAAGCGCTGATTTCATCGGCTTGGGAAGGCAATGAGAAAGTGCGTGGATGGTTTACTGATCCGTGGAAATTGCAACTGGAAAGCAGCATATTTCAGAATCGCAAGGAGATTCGTCCCGACCGTGTGATGATAGACGAGGATCGAAAAAAAGCGATTGTGTTGGACTATAAATTCGGAAGATTTACATCTGCCAACCACAAGAAATACATCGAACAGGTTCATAAGTATATGGAGGCGATGCGCAATTTTGGTTATATCGATGTAGAAGGCTATCTGTGGTACGCGCAGAACAAGCCCAACGAGCAACTTAAACAAGTATAGGAGAACTGACTATGGATAGTTTTTTGAAGCAAACAGCGAAATCTATCGTTGAGCAAATAGGTTGGGCGAATCTGAATCGGGCGACACTGGTGTTGCCGACTCATCGTGCGGGAATCACGCTCAAGGATGAGATTCTGCGAATCCAACAAGCAGAAAACCAGAAAGCCGTCTATGCGCCACGGGTAACGACTATCAGCCAACTATTCGACGAACTTAGCCCGTTGTACGCGGAAGACGAACTGATGACTATCGTTCGTCTGTATAAACTGTATGCTCAACGTGCAGGAAACGACGTTATGCCCCTGGATATGTTCTATGGATGGGGCAGACAGATGATTGCGGATTTTACGAACGTCGATGCCTCGATGTCTGCCGAAGAAGTGCCGAATTTCTTCTCTAATGCGATTGCTGCTACTGAGTTGGAACAGTTGCAGATAGATGATGATGTGAGAGATCGTCTGGAACAACTGTTCAATCAGAAAAAATATGATGATCCTGATTCTGTTCGCGAGCAATACAAGGCTATTTGGGCCAATCTATACGAACTGTACAGGGACTTGCATGCGGAAATGCAAAGCGAGCAGAAAGGCTTCCCTGGAATGCGCCAACGCAGCGTGATTGAGCAATGGGATACCGACTATGTGCAAACACAAATCACAGGCCGCACGTTTGTTTTTGTGGGTTTCAACTATCTGCTTCCTGTTGAATTCGAATTGATGAAACATCTGCGTGATGCGAAGCAAGCATTGTTCTACTGGGATTATGTAGATGGATTCCAGACCAACGAGAAAGCTTTCTCTTTTGCTGTGAAGAACAGCAACGATCTAGGTTCGAATACGCAACCGCAACGATGGGAAAAGCCGAAAGAGATAGATGTGTATGCTTGCTCGTCGCGTGAGGTGCAAGCACAATACGTCCATCAGTGGTTGCTCGACAATTATAAGCAAGAAGGCAAGCGAGTAGGTGTGGTTATATGCGATGAATCGATGTTGGAGCCGGTTATCTATACCTTGCCTGCCATCACTCTTCCTGGCAAGCAAGAACCAACATTGATCAATATCACCAAAGGTTTTCCACTACGCAACACGCAGATTTTTGCGGATGTGATGCGTTGGTTGAACAACCGCGAGAATGGCAAGGCAGACGATATAGTTTCGCCCGAATTCATCGACAAACTGTCGGCATATCTATTCCCCGAGAAAGTCTCCTCGGATGTTACAGAAGAATCGCAGACAGAAAAAGGCCTGGAATGGCAAGAATTGCTCCAATTGGAATCGAACTATCAAGTGCGCAAGATCCTCAATCAAATGCGCAAACTACTGGTGGATGGGCTAGGTGATATCCCTTATACTCTTAAACTGGTTCGACTCTTGATGCGCCGAATGATGGAGAACGTGACAATGCCTTTCCACGGAGAACCGATTAGCGATATTCAGGTGTTAGGTGTACTGGAGACACGTATGCTCGATTTCGACAAACTGCTGCTACTCAATGTAGAAGAAGGTGTTGTGCCGCAGAGCCAGGCGGATTTCAGCTTTATCCCGTATTATCTGCGCAAATACTACCACATGCAGACCAACGATGAGCGTGCCACGGTCTATGCGTACAATTTCTTCCGTTTGCTCAGTCGCGCAGGGCAAACCACGATGTTGTTTGGCAATATCGGTGGAGCGGATGGTAGCAAAGGTATGTCGCGGTTTATCATGCAGATGATTGCGTCGCCTGAAGAGTTCAAGATAAACAAATACTGTTTGAGCGAATCAAGCACTATCGGTCAAAAGAGTTTGATAGACGAAGAGAAACAGTCGTATCTGGAATACAAAGGTGGGGCGCCCATTCGTCTCTCGCCAAGTGCGCTCAATACGTATATAACGTGTCCTCTGGCATTCTATTTGCAGAAGATCCGAGGGATCTCCAAACCGGAAGAAGAGACAACGGAGATGCAAGCGAATACGCTTGGCACGTTGGTCCATAACGTGATGCAAGCCATCTACAAACAACTGGGGTGCGATAACGAGAATCCGATTGAGATTAGCGCGGAGATGTTGTTGCCGTATAAGGATGAGGCTAAGTTGCAAGAGCTTTTGGTGGAAGCTTATGAGGAACTGAATAAGGCACAACTGGAATATCACAAGACAACCACTTTTGCTATCGACGATTATCCGTTTGATAATCCCAAAGTGATTCAGTATGTGAAGAACCTGATAGATAACGATTTGCGGACTATCGAGACTGAAGGCCTCAAAATCTGGCAGCAGGAAAAAAGCTATTACATGGACTTGCCTGTTCCGGAAATCGGAACTATCCAGTTGGGCGGTAAAATCGACCGTGTGGATATTTGCGGTCACAAGAACGGCAACGAACGTATCCGCATAGTGGACTATAAAACAGCTAGTTACGAGTCGAGTAAGCTAAGTGCACCATTAGACAATATAATGGAGGATGAGAAAAAGGGGTATGTTCGCCAAACCCTTATTTATTCGCATGTTCTAATGTCGCACTTGGGCTCAAGCGAAGAACGCCCGATTCAGCCGAATCTATTCTTCTGCAAAAAAGATATGCAAGACCAAAGCACCGTGGTCAGCGTAGGTAGTGTGGTGAATGATTATCGCGCTATCCAGGAAGAGATCTTCCCTAAACTGCAGAGTAAGGTGAAGGAATTGCTGACTGATTCATCCTTCCCGCAATGCGAGGAGGGCAAGTGTAATACGTATTGCGATTTCTACGAAATCTGCGAGCGTAAGAAGAAAAAAGATTTCTAGAATCGAATAGTTACCTGTTCGAAAGTATTAATTTTGGCCTTATCGTAAGGGCAGGAGACCTTGATGTAGTTTTCGGTGAATCCGTACATCAGTGGTCTTTCGTCTTTTACCGGTGTGCTCGGAAGCACCTTTTGACTTTCTACTTTTTTCCCTTCCCATAGAACAATTGCTTGTTCGCCTTCATGCTCGTGGTAGAAAGTCTCTGTTTTTCTGGCACTTATGGCATGTAGTTGTTTGCTGCGCCGTTCACGCTCTTTCTGCGGAACAACATACAGATCCATTTTTAGCATACGTGTATTGGCGCGTTCGGAATAAGTGAAGACATGCAGTTGTGATACGGGTAATTGCTCGATGAAACCGACATAATCAGCCCAACATTCGTCGGTCTCACCACGTACGCCAACCATGCAATCGACACCGATAAAGGCATTGGGCATAACGGATTTGATATGCGCCACTCGTTCTGCAAATAATTCGCGCGTATAGCGGCGCCCCATAATCTTCAGCACGTCATTGCTGCCGGACTGCAAAGGAATATGAAAATGCGGTGCGAAATGGCGGCTATTGGCCACAAAATCAATGATTTCATCGGACAAAAGGTTCGGCTCGCAACTGCTGATCCGGATGCGATAGTCTCTTTCGCCGTTCGCCTCTTTTATATCGTCCAATGCGCGCAGCAAATCGATGAAACGCTCGTTGGTGCTACGCCCGAAATCGCCAATATTTACGCCCGAGAGAATAATCTCTTTGGCTCCTCCGCGCAGCGCTTCTTCAGCCTGCGATACTATCGTTGAAATCGAAGGATTACGGCTCTTGCCGCGAGCGAGTGGGATAGTGCAGTAACTACAGAAATAGTTACAGCCGTCTTGCACTTTCAGAAAACAGCGTGTGCGGTCATCGCGGCTATACGCACCGTGAAACTCATCTACTTCGCGTATAGGCGACATCTGTACTTTTGCCTCTCGCCTTTCGCCTTTCGATTCTTGACTTTTGACTCTTGACTCAATTTGCTCTATGAAAGAGGGCAAATTAAACTTCTCTTTCTGTCCGAGGACATAGTCAACACCCTCAATATGTGCGATTTCATCGGGCCTTAATTGCGCATAGCAGCCTGTGACGATGAGTATGGCATTCGGATTCTGGCGACGAATACGATGAATCATCTGCCGATCTTTATGATCGGCGGCATCGGTGACTGTGCATGTGTTGATAACGCACAAGTCGGCTTGCTCGCCTTTCTTGGCCCGCTCATGCCCACGTTCGAGCAATGCCTTGCCGAGACTACTACTCTCTGCAAAATTGAGCTTGCATCCTAATGTCGTAAACGCAATTTTCATTTCGAGTGCAAAAGTACTACAAAAAAATGAAATACGCAAATCTTTTTTTTTCTGCTCGAAAAAACCGCACTTTTATATATACTATGTATATATCCACCATTTATTACCGAGACAATACCGAGACAATTACCTGGAGTGAACGAGACATTACCGAGAATATACCGAGCGCACCCCCTTTAATTTTCGGCATGGTATTTGCACACGTTGCACAAAAAAAGCACGCTTGTACAAGCCTAGACGATATTTTTCTGTTAAAAATCTTGCATATTCAAAAAAAATGTTGTAACTTTGCAGCCGCAAAGTTGTTTGTCAAACCAAATAACGAGAGAAATTATGAAAAATCGAATCATCCTTTTGGCGCTATTCTTGATAGCTGCTATGACCGGAAATGCGCAGAAAGTGTATTCCGTAAGCCATGAGTATCAGGCTAAAGTCAAAGTGTATGTCGTAGATCATGAGTATCAGGCTGACCTGTTGGTATATAAAGAGGATCATGACTATCAGGCCAAAGGCAACGAAGGCAAGTGGTATTTTACAGACCATGAGTATCAGGCTGATGTCACGGTCTATTTTGTTGATCATGAGTATCAAGCTGACCTGAAAATCTATTTTGTGAGCCATGAGTATCAAGCAGGTTGGAGATCGAGAGAAAAGATGCATCTGATGTATGGTAACAGGCGATAAACAGAAATATTTAACCCAATCGATAGTATGAAAGAGTACAATTTGAAGACGCAAGTTCGTGCATACCAGTGGAACGAACTAACAGACGACCAGCGCGAACTAATCAACATTGCCAAAGAACAAACCAAGCACAGTTACTGTCCGTATAGTCATTTTCACGTAGGTGCGGCAGCCAAACTGGCTAACGGAACCGTAATACGTGGTTGCAACCAAGAGAATGCAGCGTATCCAAGTGGTCTGTGCGCCGAGCGTACGGCTTTGTTTGCTGCGGGCGCACAATATCCCGACCAACCGGTCGAGAAACTAGCAATAGCATGCTTCACAGAAGGCCATTTCACTCGTGAACCGGGTTCGCCGTGTGGCGCTTGTCGTCAAGTAATGGTCGAGACAGAGCATCGTTATGGTGGCAAGATGGAAGTGATCTTGTTTGGCGAGGAAGAGACCTATGTCTTCGATTCGGCAGCCGAACTGCTTCCGTTGATTTTTGTAAGTGAGAACCTGAAAGGATGATTGAAGATTAAAGGTTAGAGGTTAGTGATAAAGATAATAAAGAAAATAGACATTTATTTGCTCCGAAATTTCTTGGGGCTGTTTTTGGCTACTTTCTTCATTGCTATTTTCATCCTACTGATGCAGTTCATGTGGATGCATGTGAACGATTTGGTGGGGAAGGGAATCAGTATCGGCGTTTTGTCCGAGTTCTTTATCTACGCTACCGCATCCGTAGTGCCGCTAGCATTGCCGTTGGCTATACTGCTTAGTTCGATTATTGCCTTTGGCAATCTGGCGGAGAAATTTGAACTGACAGCCATGAAGGCGGCGGGTATTTCGCTCTTCCGAATCATGCGACCATTGACTATCGCCATCGCCTTTCTCTGCGTAGGTGCGTTCTTCTTTAGCAATAATGTGCTGCCACGCTCGCAGATGAAACTCTGGGCACTCATTTTCTCGCTTCGCCAGAAGAGCCCTGAACTGCAGATTCCTGTCGGAGAATTCTACGATGAAATCAGCGGTTATCACATCTACGTGCATGAGAAAACACGTCGCGGCGAACTACTCAACGTGATGATTTATGACTATTCGGGCGGATTCACCAATGCCAAAGTGATGGTAGCAGACACCGGACGCTTGTCGGCCAGTGCCAACAAGCAATATCTAGTCATCGACCTGATCAACGGCGAGTCGTTCGAAAATCTGGACAAAGCGCAACAACGGGCCACAGGAACTACGCAGAGTATCCCTTATCGGCGTGAGACATTTGCCCACAAGCAGATTCTGATAGATTTCTCGACTGATTTCAACCGCTTCGATGAATCGATTCTAGAAGATCAACACGTGAGCAAGAATGTGGCACAACTGATAGAATCAATCGATTCGGTGAAGATAGAAGCGCAGACGCGTAGTCGCGAACAGAGCGAGAAACTACTGGACGAACGCTATTTCAGCCGCGAAGATCGTTATGAGGCGGTCGTTCTGCCATCTATATCAGAAGTCAAGCAATCGTGTGACCCGGATTCGTTGTGGGCTGCGCTGAGCGTGCAACGACGATACCAGGTACTGGAAATGGCCGAAGAGAAAGCACGCAATTATCGCGATCAGGTAGAATACAACTCTCTTCTGCTGGACGATTCGCAACGCTATATCCGCAAACATGAGATAGAACTGTACCGTAAGTTCACATTGGCTTTTGCGTGCCTGATATTCTTCTTTATCGGTGCGCCGTTGGGTGCCATTATTCGGAAAGGTGGTCTAGGCGCACCTGTGGTGATTTCGGTTATTATGTTTATTGTCTATTACATAATCGACAATGCGGGTTATAAGATGGCGCGTGAGGCCCTGTGGCCTTGTTGGGCAGGAATGTGGCTCAGTTCGTTTGTGTTGCTGCCTATAGGCATTTTCCTAACCTACAAAGCTGCTACCGATTCACCATTGTTTAACCCGGAGGCATGGAAAAAAGAGTACGAAAACTGGAAACAGAAATTATGCAAATCAACACTATACAAGAAGCTCTCGAGGATTTTCGGTTGGGCAAATTCGTAATTGTGGTAGATGATGAAGATCGTGAGAATGAAGGCGATTTCATCATAGCCGCTGAGAAAATCACTCCCGAGAAAGTCAATTTCATGCTCCAAAACGGGCGTGGCGTGCTCTGTTGTCCTATAACGGAACAGCGTTGCGCAGAATTGGACCTGATGCACCAAGTGGCCAACAACACATCGATGCTCGGTACGCCATTTACTGTGACGGTTGACAAACTGGAAGGTTGCACTACGGGCGTTTCTGCTGCCGACAGGGCGGCTACGATTCTTGCTTTGGCCGACCCCAATAGCAAACCGGAGACTTTTGGCCGTCCTGGACATATCAATCCACTTTATGCCAAGATGGGCGGAGTATTGCAGCGTGCGGGACATACCGAAGCGGGCGTTGACCTAGCTCGTTTAGCGGGATTGAGACCTGCAGCAGCGCTCATAGAAATAATGAACCCTGATGGCACAATGGCGCGTATGCCACAACTGCAAGAAGTGGCACGTAAGTTCGATCTGAAGATTATTACGATAAAGGACCTGATTGCCTATCGGTTGAGCAAAGGAGAAAGGCAAGAGGCGGCAGGAGAAAGGGTAGAGGTTAAAGGTGAACAGTCGTTGGTGGAACGTGGCGAAACGGTCTTTCTTCCTACTGCCAACGGTGAGTTTATGCTTACGCCTTTTCGCGACCTGACAACGGGATTGGAACATATAGTACTCACCAAAGGTGAGTGGCGTGACGACGAACCGGTTTTGTGCCGTGTACACTCTAGTTGTATGACAGGCGATATATTTGGTTCGCAGCGTTGTGAATGCGGCGAACAGCTAGCTAAAGCCATGCAGATGATTGAGGCAGAAGGACGCGGTATATTGGTCTATATGAACCAAGAGGGGCGCGGCATAGGACTTATGAATAAGATACGCGCGTATAAGCTACAGGAACAAGGCGACGATACCGTTGAAGCCAATGTGCACTTAGGCTTCCGTCCGGATGAACGCGATTATGGTGTGGGGGCTCAGATCCTGCGCGAGATGCATGCACTAAAATTACGCTTAATGACGAATAATCCTGTCAAACGTGTCGGGCTAGAGAGTTACGGCATACAAATCGTTGAGAATGTGCCGATTGAGATAGCTCCAAATCGTTGGAACGAGCGATATATGCGTACCAAAAAAGAAAAAATGAACCATAATTTGAAGTTGGTTTAACAGTTTGGCACGGTATTTGAATTAAGGTTAGTGAACCCTTAAAATTTTACAATTATGAAAAAATTAACTACACTTC
>DBVU01000064.1:6624-7519 GCA_002308195.1 Bacteroidales bacterium UBA1256 | reverse complement strand
ATTTCATCGCCCCGACAGCCTGCTAGCAGCAGTGCCACCGAAAGAATGGTTAATATTTTACGGACAGTAGACATCTAATGTTTTGTTTCGGCATTGGGAAATTCTGGATTACTTCGTAATCTTGTCCCAACAGGTTATTGATTTCCAGATTGGCTTTCAGCAAATGGTTGCGTACCATCCATTCACCGTATATCGACAGATCGTGAGTGTACCACGGTTGCACGTAGTTGTATATCGTGTTCTCTTGTTGGCTATAACGTTCGCCTGTGTAGATGAACGAATAGTTAAATCCGTAGTGGTCGCCTCGTTTGCTCTGCCAGTCCAGTCCAAGCACTACGCTACCGCTGTGCCAAGGTATATAGGGTATTTGGTGACCGTAATAAGTGTCTTCGGGATTCGTCACGTCGATAGCTGTCTGGTAGGTGTAGTTCAGCCGCGTGCGAAGCGTGAAGCGCAGAGGCAGGTAGAGCGAAATATCGCTGTTAGCATCTACGCCGTTTATCTTGACCGTACCAAGGTTGAGCATCGTCCATCGGAACTGCTGTCCTTTGGGGTAAGCGATTATCTTGTCTGTCACGCGGTTGTAGTAGTACGAAGCGGACAAATGGATATCATACCCCACCTCACTACTTTCTGCTTTCGACTTTCCACTCCCCACTCTATACTCCACGCTCACCGAGTGCTGTCTAGCTAATTCCGGACGCAGATTAGCATTGCCCAAATCGGTGTAGTAGAGGTCGTTGAAAGTCGGATAGCGGTAGCTCTGCTTGTAGAACGCATTGATACTCAGGTCTATCTTCGGATACGGGCGGAAAGAGAGGAACAACGCGGGTGTCACCTTTGGCTGCAGTTTGGTCGTAGAGGGCTGATTGCTCACGGCGGTCATTAGCACACT
>DBVU01000064.1:3348-6558 GCA_002308195.1 Bacteroidales bacterium UBA1256 | reverse complement strand
CAGATTGTCTCTGTTGAGAGCATTATACTGGTAGTCGTACGCTAGAGCCACATCCCACCAGTTGAAGATACGTATTTTGTTGCTCAGCGAGGCGTATAGTTCGTGTTGCAGATATTCGTTATTGCTCGGTAGCAGTCGTTCGTCGAAATTGCGATAATGGGTGTAGTCGTTAGCGTATTTTACCAACGCACGCATGTTCCACCGGTTCAGCAGTTCGTCCTGCCATTGCGCTTGAACGAAGCTATTGCGGTCATTCAACCGCTCTCCGCTACGCCAAACATTATTCACTATCGCACCGGGTATACCGCGTTCGCTCCAATAGTTGTACGCATGGATACGCCAGAAACCGGTGTTGCTATAGTAGTGGTGAAGTCCTATCTCGGCCCGCACAGCATTGATATCGCTGTTCTCGCGTATGGCCGTTGTGTCGTAGGCTGTTTCACCATTTGGGAATACACGGCGATAGCGGAATGGGTAACGACCGCTCGAATAGACATATTCCGCATCCATCGTCAGCGACAATCCTTCGGTCAACCGCACGTCCACTCCTACCGAAGGATTAGCCAGGTCGAACGAGCCGGCTCGCATCTGCAAGTGTGCATGCACCTTCTCTCCTTCTTTGAAATACGGGCGACGAGTAGTCAGATAAACATTGCCGGCGGCACCGAATTCCCTGGCTGATTGAAAAATATCGCTCTTCTGACCGTTGTAGAGTTCAACGGCTTCTATGTTGTCTAGTGAGAATCGGCCCAGATCTATCTGCCCATTCTGCGCATTTCCCAACTGCACACCGTTGTAATATACAGCCGTGTGCTGACTGCCCATCGAGCGGATATTGATAGTCTTGATACCACCAACGCCGCCATAGTCTTTTAACTGCACGCCCGAAAAGTAGCGCAAGGCATCAGCTACACTCAGCGAGTTCAGCCGTTCCAGTTCCGCACCTTTCAGGGTCTGCGGTACTATCACGTCTTTCGTCAGCGAGCGCGCAGTCACCTCTACTTCGCTGATACGAAATAGCAAACTATCCGCCTCTTGGGCGAACAGACTCTGTGCGCAAAGCGCGGCTAGTAGTATGAAAATATACCTGCTCTTCATTGTTCGTCCCATCCCCGGGGGACAACCATGTTATATGTATTGGCAGGTCTTCTGACTTGTGCCTCCCATCTCACCTTCCCAAGCGTTACGCTCAGTGGTTCAGACATTGAGATGAAGATTATTGGCACTCACAGCAGCCGGACTGTACAGGAATTTCACCTGTTTCCCTTTTCACTTTCGGATACGATGTATCCGTCCGAACCAAATACGCCGCAAATTTACTGCTTTTTTTTTATATACGCAAGATTTTTAGCAGAAAAATGCGCTACGCTTACAAAAACACATATACAATAGTGGTAAATGCAGAGAAGCTGATTGTCTCGATTATATCGCACTTATAACGCACTTATATCGCACTTATAACGCACTTATAACGCACTAATTTTGACTCCCTATTTTATTAGTATTATATACGAAGTATATAATACAGATGAGATAAGCAATTGGGTGGAAAGAAACAAAGAAAATGGCATCTGCTATATATGCGTTTTTTCATAAAATCGAGTCAAAATTTGCGTATGTCAGAAAAAAGTAGTACTTTTGCGGTCGCAAAAGTTCGAAAACATGAAACAAGATATACAGACACAGCAAGAATGGACCACGGTCATCAAGCCTAAGGACAAACTGCTTAGCGTGGATTTCCGCGAGATCTGGCGCTACCGCGACCTCATGATGCTCTTCGTCAAACGAAACATCATCACCCAGTACAAGCAGACTATCCTAGGACCACTCTGGTTCCTGATTCAACCCATGATGACGACCATCATGTATATGGTCGTTTTCGGAGGTATAGCTAAAATCTCGACAGATGGACTGCCGCAACCGCTGTTCTATCTGGCCGGTATATGCTTCTGGCAGTATTTTTCCGACTGTCTGACTAAGACCAGTAACACTTTCGTCAACAATGCTAGCATCTTCGGCAAGGTCTATTTCCCGCGTCTGGTTAGTCCGCTTAGCGATGTCATCAGCAATCTTGTGCGTTTCTCCATCCAGTTTGGACTTTTCCTCTGCGTCTATCTCTACTACGTCATCTTCACTGACGTGCACGTTTGCCCGAACTGGTATGCCCTGCTCTTCCCTCTTTTGGTGATTATGTTGGCCGGACTGGCATTAGGTTTCGGTATTCTCTTCTCCAGTATGACGACCAAATATCGCGACTTGCAACTGTTGCTCAGCTTCTTTGTCAGCCTGTGGATGTACGCTACGCCGGTTATTTACCCGCTTAGCACGATCACCAATCCTAAAGTACTGTTCGTCATGCAACTGAACCCGTTGACAGGCATTCTTGAGTTCTTCAAATACGGTTTTCTCGGTGTAGGATGCCACGATTGGTGGATGCTCGGCTATAGTTTTGCGTTTATGGTTGTGCTGATGGCTATCGGTATCGTGGTCTTCAATAAGGTGCAACGCTCGTTCATGGATACGGTATGATTCTTTACCCTAACTGCAAGATTAATCTTGGCTTGCGTGTCCTGCGCAAGCGCGAAGATGGTTACCATGATCTGGAGACTATCTTCGTGCCTATTTATGCCTTGCATGACGAGCTTGAAGTACTTCAAGCAGACACCTTTTCTTTTGTGCAAGAAGGCCTGGCCGTTGATTGTCCAGCAGAGGATAACCTCATTATCCGTTGCTACCGCCAGATGGCTGCCAAATACCCGCAGATAGGTCCGGTCTCTATTCGTTTTCGCAAGAATATACCTTTTGGTGCCGGACTGGGCGGAGGTAGCAGCGATGCCGCACATATGGCTATCGCCCTAAATGAGATCTTCTCTTTGGGCCTTACCCAAGAACAACTGGCGCAAGAGGTGCGCCCTTTGGGCGCAGACTGCCCATTCTTCATCTACAATGTGCCATGTTTCGCCACTGGTATTGGCGAGCAACTACAACCCATCCAACTTGATCTAAGCGGACTGAGAGTCCTGCTCATCAAGCCCAACGAGGGTGTCTCCACCAAAGAGGCTTACGCAGGCATCCATCTCCATCCAGAGGCTGAAGGACGCGTGCTGCAGGGTGACTATACCAACGATTTCGAAGAGAGTGTCTTTCCTCACCATCCGGCTATAGCGCACATAAAAAAGCGCCTACTGGAAGCAGGCGCTGTATTGGCTA
>DBVU01000064.1:1595-3269 GCA_002308195.1 Bacteroidales bacterium UBA1256 | reverse complement strand
AGGAGTTTGCCTCCATGATATTGCTCAACGATACGTTTGGCCAATGGAAGGCCTAATCCCCAACCACGTTCCTTAGTAGTGAAGCCCGCATCAAAGATGCGGCGTTGAGTTTTGCTGTCCATACCCTTGCCGCTATCCGTGATATCGAGCATTAGGTCGTGCTCGTTCTCATGTATCTGCAGCGTGATAGTTCCTGCGCCGGAGATGGCATCTGCAGCGTTCTTCAGCAGATTCTCTATCACCCATTGCATCAGCGGAGCATTCAGCATTACAATGCGTTGCACGCCCTGCAGGCTTTCTGCATCGATACTCACCTTGTTACTTACTCGCGTACGGATATACGCCACGGCATCCAGCACCACGCGGCACCAATCACCCTCCTGCAATTCCGGCTCGCTTCCTATCTTCTGGAATCGGTCGGCTATCATCTGCAGACGGTCAATATCCTTGCGTATTTGCGGCACATACTGATCTTCCGGGTATTCCTCTGACAACAATTGTTGCCATGCATTTAGCGACGAGATAGGCGTACCAAGTTGATGCGCAGTCTCCTTGCTCAAACCTACCCAGAGACGGTTCTGTTCGCTGCGCTGAGCCGTAAGCATGATAACCACGGCAATGACGATAAAGATAAATATCAGCGCAAACTGAGCGTAAGGCACATAGTGCAGTTGTGTCAGCAGGCGGCTATCGTCCCAGTAGATATACTGCGTAATCTGCTCGTCAATCTTAAGCTCTATAGGCCCGTGTTGCGGACGCGAATCATGGTTGTCAGGCACATTACGACTGGCCAGCACATTGCCTTCCTCATCGCAGATATAGACAGGAATAGTGGTATTGCCTTCAATGATGGTCAGCACAAAATCAATATCAGTCAGGCTGTCCGCTTGAATAAGCAGCCGCTCTGCCTCGGCCCAAGTGGCCATATTACGCTGTTCCTCCTGTTGGAGCGAACGCGCCAGATTGTTGGTAAATAGCACGGAGGCTGCAACGATAATCATTGCAACCACCAGTACTATTGTTCCAATTTTACGATTGTTCATACCCTATTATCCGAGCATTGTCAGCAGTACACCTGCTGCCACTGCCGATCCAATAACACCCGCTACATTCGGGCCCATGGCATGCATCAACAAGAAGTTCGATGGATTTTCCTCCTGGCCCACTTGCTGACTCACACGCGCAGCCATCGGCACTGCNNACACGCGCAGCCATAGGAACGGCCGAAACGCCTGCAGAACCGATAAGCGGGTTGATCTTATCCTTGAGGAAGAGGTTCATGAATTTAGCCAGCAGCACTCCACCTGCCGAACCCAAGCCAAAGGCAACAATACCCATAGCCAGGATCATCAGGGTTTGCCAGTTTAGGAAACTGCCTGCTGTGGCCGTAGCACCAACCGACAAACCGAGGAAGATAACGACAATATTCATCAGTTCGTTTTGTGCCGTCTTGCTCAAACGATCCACTACGCCACACTCTTTCATCAGGTTGCCCAGCATCAGACAGCCAATCAGCGGAGCTGCATCAGGCAGAATCAGCGCTACTATAGCCGTGATGATAATCGGGAAAACGATTTTCTCGGTCTTGCTAACCGGACGCAACTGGCCCATCTTAATAGCACGCTCTTTCTTAGTCGTTAGGGCACGCATGATAGGCGGCTGGATAACCGGCAC
>DBVU01000064.1:0-1531 GCA_002308195.1 Bacteroidales bacterium UBA1256 | reverse complement strand
ATAATACCGATGGAACCGGCCTCTGCAGGCGTAAATCCCATCGCGTTAGCGCAAAGGAAAGTAACGAAAATACCTATCTGTGCGGCAGCACCCAGTATCAGCGACTTAGGATTAGCAATCAGCGGACCAAAATCGGTCATCGCTCCCACGCCGATAAAGATCAAGCAAGGATAAACGCCTGCCTTAACGCCTATATACAGTACGTCCAGCAGGCCACCTTCCTTCAGTATCGCGCCATACGAATGGTACACGGGACTCTCGGGATCCAGAAAAGCCGACCACAATTCGCTATGGAACATCCCCGCGCCCGGCAGATTGGTCAAAAGCATACCAAAGGCGATGGGCAGCAACAGCAGCGGCTCGTATTTCTTATGAATAGCCAGGTAGAGCAGGAAAAAGCTGACGAGTAGCATAACTCCTTGTTGCCACGTCATCTGCATGAAGCCCATGCCCTGGAAGAATTCCACAATATTCATAAAATATCAAATATTCAGTGTCAAATATCCAATATCATATTATGCTAATACGACGAGAACATCGTCTTGCATTACATTCTGACCGGCAGAAACCAGAATCTGCTTAACCGTGCAATCGTTTTCTGCCAGAATCGGGTTCTCCATCTTCATGGACTCGAGTGTCAGCAACGTATCGCCTTTCTTTACTGCCTGGCCTTCGCTTACGAGCACTTTGATTACGCTACCTGGCAGCGGACTCTTCACCTTAATGCCATCGCCTGCGATTGGAGCAGCTGGCTTTGCCTCTGCTTTCGGAGCTGCAGGTGCCGGAGCAGCCTTTGGAGCGGCAGCAACTGGCTTCGGAGCTGGAGCAGCAGGTTTCTCTGTCTCGACTTCGTAAACCTTGCCGTTAACGGTTACATTGGCCTTGCCGGCTTCTATTTCTTCTACTGCGCACTTGTACTCTGCGCCATTGATTTTAAAGGTAAACTCTTTCATATAAATGTACGATTAATGTCAATTAAAAACCCACATTATTCATTCCCACGCTTTTTTCATTCCATGCGGTCTCGTGTTTATGCAACGAGATCATAGACAAAGGAATATCATGTTTGGTGTCTTGCGCCAGGTATAGCGCATACGCAATAGCAGCGATGTCTTCATCCCCTGCTTGCGCCAGAGCCATGGCTATTGCGGCTTTCTCCGGCTCCGAAGGAGCACTCGGAGCACTCGCTTTGACCGGAGCGCTCTGAGGCTTTTCCTCTTTCGGTGCCGGTGTGGCTTTCGGTGTCTTAGGCGCTGTTGCTTTCTGCATGATGAATCCGAAAAGTTTGAGGACATACACCAAACAGAAAAGCAATGCCAAGACGATACCGAAGCCTAAGCCGGTAACAACCCATGTGTCTGAAGTGATGGCTAAGAGACTCATTTTACAATGGGATATTAGAGTGTTTCTTAAGCGGGTTGGTCAGACGCTTGGTCTGCAGCATCTCGAAGGCACGGATAATACGGCTACGAGTGTAGCGCGGCTCAATCACATCGTCGATATATCCGCGGTTAGCTGCCTGGTACGGAGA
>DBVU01000051.1:3318-3684 GCA_002308195.1 Bacteroidales bacterium UBA1256 | reverse complement strand
TCTTGTTGTTCCTTGATGGCGGCACACGCGGGATCGATTAGCAGAATCCGGCTGTCGGATGAGAGAACGTAGGTATTGGTTTGGAAGCACCCGAAGGTGAAAGAGCGGATAGTCATGGCGGTAAGGTTTATTTCCAACATTCTTGGCAGATATCTGCCTGGTGGCTAAGTGCCATCCGGCGGAAAGCGTCGGCCTCAGCCGAAGCAAAAATATCGCGCATAGACGCGTTCATTATATTTCCGTATGCGTGCGCATGCGCTTTGTCGTAGCAGCAAGGCAGCACTTCGCCCGTAGTGGTCACCACACATCCGCTCCATACACGGAAACAGCCGGGACTGATAGGTTTGCGATGGAAGAGTCCGTCCG
>DBVU01000051.1:1886-3282 GCA_002308195.1 Bacteroidales bacterium UBA1256 | reverse complement strand
TGGGTATAGTCGTAGAGTTGTGCAGTCTTGAGCGTCAGCCGGTCGGCTCCAAGCGAACGATAGGTGCGACGCAGTTCGGCCCACTCATGCTCATTGCTCCGCAGCCGCAGACATTGGATTTCGATTTGAAATTTGAAATTTGAGATTTGAAATTTAGTTTTCGCTTCGCGAAGGTAGCGGATGGCTGCTTTGGTTTGAGCGAGCGAGCCACCGATGCGGTAGGCACCGTAGGATTGGTCGGAGAGGCCATCCATAGAGACGATGATACGGTCGAGGCCCGAACAGACCAGTATTTCTGCCATTTCGGCGGTCATAGCTTGCGCATTGGTGCTGACGATGGTATAGAGTCCCTGAGCATGTGCGTCGGCTATCATCTGAGGGAGAGCGCTGTTGAGCAATGGTTCGCCCTGGAAATAGAACTGGATAGTCCAGGCCGTACGAGAAACCTCGGCCAAGGTCCGTTGCCAAATGGCATTGGACATCAGGGATTGGTGATTGGTGATTGGTGATTTAGCACGCATGCCAACAGGGCATTCGGGACAGCGGAGTTGGCAGACCGCAGCCGGTTCGACCGAGACAAAGAGAGGTGAATGGTGAAAGGTGAAAGGCGAAAGGAAAAGCACTGAACCGATGCGGTCCAGTGCATAACCTACATAACAGCGCAGCGCATTAATGCAGCGCGATCTTGTTAACGCGACGCTCATGACGGCCACCTTCGAAATCGGTTTGGAAGAAGGTACGTACGATATCCAGCGCCATAGGAGCCGAGATGAAATTTGCAGGCAAACCCAGCACATTGGCATTGTTGTGCTGACGCGCCAATTCCGCCAGTTTGGTTTCCCAACAGAGCGCGGCACGAATGCCATGATGCTTGTTAGCGGTCATACAGATACCGTTACCCGTAGAGCAGATAACGACACCGAACTCGAACTCACCATTCTCAATGGCCGTAGCCAGAGGATGAGCAAAATCCGGATAATCGCAACTCTCGGCCGAGTAGCAGCCAAAATCCTTTACACGTGCGCCGTTATCCTCGAGAAACAGTTGCACCTGTTGCTTGAGCGCAAAACCTGCGTGGTCACTGGCCAACGCGATGGATAATTCACTAAAAGGTTTCATATAGCATAAGATTTAACTAGAATACGATAGCCAGATTGCCGAACATCAGCTTGCAAGCGATGGCCAAGACGATGATACCAAAGAACTTGCGGATGATATATAGAGCAGTATTACCTAGATATTTGGTCAACCAGTGGGTGCCGATCAGCACCAGATAGAGGACAATCATACAGAGCAACAGCGAGATACATAGGCTGGCGATAGAATATTCGGCCGTGATAGCCAGCAAGGCGGTGAAAGCACCGGGACCGGCGTACATAGGGAATGCCAACGGAAC
>DBVU01000051.1:1327-1803 GCA_002308195.1 Bacteroidales bacterium UBA1256 | reverse complement strand
GCGAAATACTCGATCTGCACGCCGAAGAGTTTGAGGATCCATTCACCCAAAAACAGGAAGGCCAACAGAATAATCAAACTGGCCACGCACACACTGCCGGCATGAATCTTCACACCCTTTTTCTCCATCGCTATAGTGACGGGAATATTACCAAACGGGTCGATGATAGCTATCAGAAAAATAAAGGACGAAAGGACCTGCCAGATATCCACATTGCCGAAAAAAGTACGAATAGCTTCCATAGTATCCAAATCAAATAATAGATGGTTACACACAAAATCGAGTGCAAAAATAGTGATTTTTTAGGACTTATGCAAGAAAATATGCAAAAATCTTGTATATTTGAAAAAAAAGCAGTAATTTTGCAGTCGCAAAATGAGCAAAAGGTAAATAATTCTAAATAGACAAGTTTTTATGATCAACAGTCAAGACATTAAGAACGGCGTATGCATCCGCATGGATGGTCGTCTGTATTT
>DBVU01000051.1:0-1205 GCA_002308195.1 Bacteroidales bacterium UBA1256 | reverse complement strand
CGTCGTCCGTATCAGTTCCTCTACAAAGAAGGCTCAGACTATATCTTCATGAACAACGAGACATTCGAGCAAGTGCCTATCGCACACGACTTGATTACCGGTGTGGATTTCTTGAAAGAAGGTTTCACGGTAGATGTTGTTTCGGACGCCACGACCGATACGATTCTCTTTGCCGAACTGCCGACCAAGGTAGAACTGCAGATCACCTATACCGAACCGGGCCTGAAAGGTGATACCGCTACTAACACACTGAAACCGGCAACACTGGAAACAGGTGCCGAGATTCGCGTGCCTCTGTTTATCAACGAAGGTGAAATCGTTCGCGTTGATACGCGCGACGGTAGCTACTGCGAGCGCGTCCGTTAATGGGACGCGCCGCACATGGCGGCCGCTGTCTTGGCTGCCAAGCGTGCATTATTCAGCACTAACTGTATATTAGCCTCCAGGCTGTCTCCACCCGTCAGATCTTTAACTTTGGCGAGCAGGAAGGGCGTGCATTGTTTGCCGTGAATACCTTTCTGTTCCGCTTCTGCTATGGCCTGATCGATGGCGCGATTGATCACGTCTGCCGGCATGGAATATTCTTCCGGAATAGGATTGGTGACCAACATTCCGCCCTTCAGCCCACAGTCTAATTTCGCCTGGAAAGCTGCAGCCAGTTGTTCGGGCGTATCAATGCGATAGTCAACGCCAAAACCGCTATGGCGCGTATAGAAAGCCGGCAGTTCATCGGTTCCGAAACCGATAACCGGTACGCCCTTAGTCTCGAGATATTCTAGCGTGAGACCCAGATCGAGAATCGATTTGGCTCCGGCACAGATGACCATAACCGGGGTTTGTGCCAGTTCTTCCAGGTCGGCCGAGATATCGAACGTCTGTTGTGCGCCTCGATGAACACCGCCTATGCCGCCTGTGGCAAACACACGGATGCCCGCCATAGCGGCAATCATCATGGTTGTGGTAACGGTGGTGGCGCCATCCTCTTTGCGTGCCAACAGCACGGGCAGGTCACGGCGCGAAGCCTTAATGACTGCCTGACCTTTCTTGCCCAGATATTCTATTTCTTCAGCCGTGCAACCCGCTTTGAGTCGGCCGCCAATAATAGCGATGGTAGCCGGCACGGCACCATTATCGCGGATAGTTTGCTCAACGCGCAACGCCGTTTCTACATTCTGCGGATAGGGCATCCCGTGGGAAATGATCGT
>DBVU01000032.1:1587-27139 GCA_002308195.1 Bacteroidales bacterium UBA1256 | reverse complement strand
GAAGACCATCCGCAAGTGATGAACGCGGCCGTTCGTCTGTACGCAGATGCTGCTAATGCCAAAACAAAGAAGGAGAACGGATTCGATTTGACCGACTACGATGAGCGCTGCTTGAACTTTGCAAAAGACTACTCGCAAGAGATTTTGGCCATCGATGTGAACATCAATACGGTGCAAATGTTGGATGTCGCATGGACACTATTTGCTAAATATTTCAAACCGGAAGAGGTAAACATCAAAGCAGCCTTAGTAGAGAAATATTGGCCAAAAGCATAACATATGGCTATAACATATCAATTCAATAAAACATCACTGCAAGGCCTGGAGAAGGACCTAAAGATGCGCCAACGTACGCTTCCTACACTGCAAAGCAAGGAAACGGCGCTTCGTTTGGAGGTGAAACGAGCTAAGAAAGAGCTCGAGGACCTCGATCGCGAAGTAGAGCAGCGCATCAAGTCCTATGACCAGATGTTGGCGTTGTGGGGAGAGTTTGATACCAGTCTAATTCATGTGGACGATGTGCGTATGTCTATTCGTAAGATAGCAGGCGTGCGTGTCCCTGTATTGGACGAGGTGGTCTATTCCACCAAGGAATTCTCTCTGTTTGCTTCGCCTAAATGGTTTGCCGACGGTTTTGAGCAACTCAAGGCTATTGCAGACGTGGGAATCCGTCAGGAGTTTGTGCGTCGCAAGGTGAGCCTATTGGAGTATGCTCGTAAGAAGACGACCCAGAAGGTAAACCTGTTTGAGAAGGTGCAAATACCTGGTTATCAGGATGCTATACGCAAGATCAAACGATTCATGGAGGATGAGGAGAATCTCAACAAATCCAGCCAGAAGATCGTTAAGAGCAAGAAAGAGGCAGAAGCTAGAAAGGGGGCACAGTCATGATTTCGCAAATGAAGAAATACACGTTCCTTGTGTTCCATCGTGACTACGAGGCGTTCCTTTCCGAACTGCGTGAGCTCGGCGTAGTGGATATTACGCAGAAGGCGGCAGGCCTTATCGAGAATGACGAAACCCTACAAGCTGCTTTGCAACGCGAGGATGAACTGCGTCGATTGTTGGCGCAAGGTGCGCCCGATCAGTTGCTGCAAGAGCGTAACGAAGTAGAGCAACGTATAGCGGACACCAAGCAAGCTATGCAGCAAGTGGCTGTATGGGGAGCGTTTGATGCCAAGCGTATTCAGGCCCTGCAGGATGCCGGTTATACCCTTCGATTCTTCTCATGTAGCGATAGCGCATTCTGTGAAGAGTGGGGTATTGTGGTCACCGAAGAAGGCGGGCGCACGTATTTTGTACAAGTTACTGGTGCTGGCGAAGAAGCTGTCGATCTAAGCGAAACAGCGGCTACGCCGGTAGAAATAGGCGATAAAGACGCCTCACAACTTGAGCAAGAGGTAAAGAATCTCAACGGCCTGTTAGTGGCTGCTAATGCGCGTATCGAGGCATGGCAGAAAGCCAATATGGACAAACTGCGCGAGCAGCTCACCGAGGCGCGTCAACATATCGACTGGACGAGAGTACAGCTGTCCACCGATCGTTTGGCAGATGGCGCATTATGCTTGGTTGAGGGCTTCTGTCCGATAGACAAGGAGCCGGAACTGAATACGATGCTCGCTCAGGCGCAAGTCTACTACGAGGAGACAGACCCAACGCCGGAAGATAACACGCCAATCAAGTTGCGTAACAACTGGTTTGTTCGTTTGTTCGAACCGCTTACAGGTATGTACGGTTGGCCTAACTATAATGAGTTTGACCCTACGCCTATTCTAGGACCGTTCTTCTTGCTATTCTTTGCGCTCTGTATTGGCGATTGCGGCTATGGACTATTGCTGATTCTCATAGGTTGGCTTATCTACAAGGACAAGCTGAAGATTGAGATGTTCAGTGGATTAGGCGGTATCATCATGGCCTTAGGCGTTGGTTCGGCAATTATTGGCTACTTAATGGGCACTTTCTTCGGCATGGATATCTATCGTGCCGACTGGTTCCCGCAGGGCGCTAAAGCCGTCATGTTCAACAATTTAGGTACTGATGGCAAGATAGGCGAATACGATGTGATGATGGTATTAGCTCTCATCATTGGTGTGGTGCATATCTGCCTGGCTATGGTTATCAAGGCGCTTGCCTTCACTCGTCGCAATGGTTTCCGTGAGACGGCTTCTGTATGGGGCTGGCTGACGCTTATCCTGGGCGGTTTGGTGACGGTAGTCCTTTCGATGACTGCGCTTATCTCGGTCGATGCGGCTAAGATCGCACTAATTGTTATTGGCGGTATATCTGCACTGGGTATCTTTATTTTCAACAAACCGGGGCGCAATCCGCTGTTGAATATCGGTGCAGGCTTATGGGATACCTATGGTATGGTAACAGGCTTGTTGGGCGATGTACTGAGTTATATCCGTCTCTACGCACTTGGCTTGGCGGGTGGTATGCTCGGTATGGCTTTCAACCAACTTGGAACGATGGTGTTGGGAGAATCGCCTAATGTAGGCACATGGATTGGTTTCATCCTGATCGTGACCTTTGGTCACGTCCTGAATCTGCTCATGGCCTGCTTGGGAGCATTTGTTCACCCGCTCCGTCTGACTTTTGTTGAGTATTTTAAGAATGCGGGCTATGAAGGTAGTGGCAAGATCTACCAGCCTTTTAAGAAATAAACTAGCAATCAAAAATTAAAAATTTATAATTATTATGGAACAAATTCTTGGTTATCTCGGACTTGGCCTTATGTTGGGCTTGTCCGGTATTGGTTCTGCTTTCGGAACGACTATTGCAGCTAACGCAGCAGAGGGTGGTTTGAAGAAGAACAAGGAAAAATCGTCAGCTTACATGATTCTCTCCGCACTGCCTGCTACGCAGGGTTTGTACGGTTTTGTGGCTTTCTTGATGATGAAAGGCCTGATTGAGACCAATCCTATTCTGTTGTTCGGTTTGGGCATCGGTATGGGTATTGTCTTCTTGTTGTCGGCTATTCGTCAGGGCCAAACTGCAGCTAATGGTATTGCTAATATCGCAGCAGGTCACGATGTAATGACCAACACGATGATCTATTGCGCCCTACCTGAGTTCTACGCTATCTTGGCGTTGGTGGCAGGTCTGATGGCTTAATATGAGCAAAGCATTTGTATTTCCGGGGCAGGGTAGTCAATTCCCCGGTATGTGTCGTGACCTCTATGAGGCATATCCTGAAGCACGCGAGATGTGTCAGGCAGCCAATCGGTTGCTTGGCTTCTCGCTGACGGATGTGATGTTCGATGGTACGGCCGATGATCTCAAGCAGACTAAGGTGACGCAACCTGCTGTATTTCTCCATTCTGTTGTGGCTCAGCGCCTTATGACTATCGAGAAGCCGCAGATGGTGGCCGGTCATAGTCTAGGCGAGTTCTCTGCATTGGTAGCTTGTGGCGCCTTGCGCTTTGAGGATGCATTGCTGCTGGTTAGTGCCCGTGCACAGGCTATGCAGGCTGCTTGCGAGCAGAATCCTGGAACGATGGCAGCAGTACTAAGCCTTGATGACCAGAAGGTGGCAGAATTATGCCAAACGGTCGGAGAAGGCATCGTGGTGGCTGCTAATTTCAATTGTCCGGGCCAAGTAGTTATCTCTGGCGAGATTGATGCTGTCGAGGCGGCATGTGTGGTAATGAAGGAGGCAGGAGCGCGTCGTGCGCTGCGTCTACCGGTCGGTGGAGCATTCCACTCGCCACTAATGCAACCTGCAGCAGAGGCGCTGGAAGAGGCTATACTCAAGACCGAATTCCGCAAACCATTCTGTCCTATCTATCAGAATGTCTCTGCAGAAGCAGAGACCGAACCGGAGATTATCCGTGCTAACTTGCTGAAACAGCTGACAGCTCCCGTACGTTGGACCCAGTCTGTTCAACAGATGATAGCCGATGGAGCTACCGAGTTCTACGAGTTTGGACCTGGCGATGTGCTCAAAGGTCTGATTCGTAAGATTGATGCTAATGTGCAAGTAGGCTAATCTTATTATATGAAGGAGAAAAAACGCAAAATCACGCTCAGCACCTGGTGGCAGAATTTTCTGACCGGTGTGCTTGCCACGGCTATTGGTGTCGGACTGACGTTCGAGGTGAACAATCGGGTAGAGCACTACAAGCAGAAGCAAGCCCAACGCCAGGCGGCTATGATGGCCATCTACGATGTAGATCAGATCATCAGTCAGTTTATTCGTGACAAGCAGCGTGAGGATGCTTTTTTCCGGGTGGCGATGTATCTGTACACCCATCAGGACCAACTGGAGACCGTAGCCATGGATAGCCTTTGGATGGCGGCCGAATATGTGGTTAATACTACTGAAGATACGCCTGATTGGGCGGATGACTCAACCGAGAAAGTCTTTACTGGTAGTATGGATGCCCTGCAGGACCTGGGCGATATCACGTTCTACGACAATGTGCAGGAGTGCTACCATCTGCGTAGGGATATGCTCAATCGTATGTCTTCTAGTTATTCTTTCTGCCGTCCTGTGCCTGAAAAATACGTCCTAGACTATCGCAAACAGGTCAGTGCAGCCAATATGGACTATACGGGCATGATGAATCAGTCGGCTATGGCAGGATTGCTTCGCCAAATCTTCCGCATGCCTGAGGTCTCGCTCTATCTGCAGAAATACCTCGTACGCGATAGGGACTACCAGTATTTCATCAACCAGATGATCTTCCTCAACCAAGAGAACAAATTCATCATGAATGTCACGGATGAAGATCTTCAGCACTATATTGACCAGCACATTAATAAGACCATGCCTGCCAAGCCTAAGTTGCTTGTCGGACAGTGGGATTTACGTCAGGACAATAAGAAGAAGACCTATCTTCTCAGCAAGGATCACAGCGCTACAACGACAGTCAGTATGGACTATAAGATAGGTGTGCGTACGGAGGGCGAGCATGTTAATGTGCCTATTTTTACGCCGCTGACTTATTCCGCCGAAGGCTCGTGGAGCCTGGATGGAGATTCTCTTCGCTTTGATTTTGATCCCAATACACTGCAGATTCTCTCGTTCGATATCGACCTGAACAATCTTCCCAACAGGGACGAAAATGTGTCTGACGATAGTATCAAACTGCAGTACGAGCAGATGGTCAAGAGCCAACTGAAGGAACGTACCAATTGGTCGTGGACCAACAAGGTATCGCTGGGTAAAACGGGGAAGGTGATGTTCTGGGAAGAGCAATATACCATGCCTTGGGGCGAGGTAAAGACTGACAAAACCCAACTCCTCAAATCGCGATAAACATATCAACACAATATTATGAAACACACCTTATTTCTTCTCGCCGTAGCGGCCGTGTTGGTCTCATGCGGCAGTGGCTCGCGCTCGCAAGTCACAGGCAAGAATTTCGATGAACAATGCCAACTGACCATCTCGCAATGCGATCGACTGGGTGAAGCTGTGGAGCAACTCGAGGCTAATCCCACGGTTGAATTGCTTGGTGAAGTGCAACAGATGGCCGATGAACTGATCTTCGATTACGATCCTGCTACGCTCGATTCAGCCCAATTGGTGGCTGCCCTTGAGGTGGACCAACTGATTGATGAACTCAAGGTCTCTGTGGCTGGCTATATCGACCAAACGGTCAAACAGGGCTATTGGTATCTGGTCAATCGGCCGGAAGAACTGCTGGGCGAAACGACCGAATATCCGGTTTATCTCGAGCGTGGAGAGAAACTGTTTGTCGAGATTGAGACAGAGAAACCCGCCGATGTGCGTATCTACAATGTCAATAGCCACCAACTCATACGTTCTTATCTTGGCAAAGCGCGTGTCAAGGACTCGTTGGCTATCTCTTTCTCGTCGGTCTACGTAGTAGAAATCAACCCGCGTGTGCGCCAATATGCATCCGTTGAGTTAACCTACCATCCTAATAGCATCGACCGTCTGAACAATCCGAAAGAGGTTTCTTGCAAGCAGGTAGAGGGCCAGAAAGGTGATTTCCGCGTGCAGACTGTCAAGGGGATCCAGATGAAGAATCTCTTCGAGGAACCGCGTAAATTCACGCTTCGAGGCCAACTCAAGGCCGCATTCTCCGGTTCTTATCGCGCTATCGTGGCTGTGCCCGTACCACAGGGTGCTACCGATATTCTCTATAGTCTGCGTATCTCCACCAACGAGCCTGACCGCTCGGACGATGGTAAGTTCCACGATAATATGGAAACCTCCTACAAGCGCATCAAGATGCTTGGTTTGCCGGTTTATGAGTCGCACGGTGGGGCAGGGATTATCTCCACTTTGCTGGGCGAGAATATTCCCCCGCGCGAGGAGGACGCTTATATCAATATGTATGTCTTCTTCAGTTCCGACCAAGCTAAGAAATTCCAGGACGGCACCGATCCTGCCAAACTGCAATATAGCATCGATTATTCCACGATGGGCACACAGTCTTGCAATGGACGAATCCCTGCTAAGGGACATAAGACCATCTATCTTGGCTTCCTCAACGAGCGTATGCGTTACAACAATTACGTCTGGCTCGAGGCCGTTAGTGCTGTGCCAAATACCGAGTATTTCCGCACAGAATATACTGTGAAATAGAGTAGGGCTATTACTAACTTAAAACTATACTATCATGATGAAAAAACTATTCTTCTTTGTCGCTGCAACCTTGCTTGCAACGAGTCTCTGGGCGGTTGGAGTACCTCCTCAGAAGATTGATTCTATTCCGTATCCGGTGTACATGGAAAACATCCGATACGATGCGGAAACACAACAACTGTTTTTTGACGACACCTATCGAAATGATTTGACGGCCGATCGCTGTTACAGTGTAAGGGCTTATTTCAGAAATGCGGAAACGGCCAATATAGTCGGGTTGAGCAGTGCCGGAAATTACTACGAATACGGATATCTTGTCAACATTCAAATAGGCGAGGATCCGAACACGCATGAGCCGCACTATGAGACGACATACGAATCATCGAAATTGGGTTATGTATTAAAAAGTGTGACCGAGTCGAATGGCGGAGCCGTACGGGTAGATATAACCGAATTGCTATCGAGTTGTATAGCACAAGGCTATGCCGATATCCATTTAGTCATAGCCGGTTCGTATAAAGACCCTGTAAGACACGGCTATATGCGCTATGAGACACAATTTGTTGTAGGCGAATCGGGTTTGAACAACTATATAGACATATCGCTTCCAAAGATTCACACTTGCGATATAGAATATAACAATTATGGTTCTTACGAGATCAGATATGGTGAGGAGTTAGTGCTTGAATACAAACTGCAAGGCATTGACCTAATTCAATATACTATTGAGCGCAGCACGGACAACGGGCGTAGTTGGTATCAAGTAGATGCAGGTTATGTTTCCACTCTTTCGGCGCGTGAAGGCAGAACACTTGAATACAAATATCTCTTCAATAAGAGTGGAGAATTTAAGAGTGACTATCGCATAGTAGCAGAATGTGGCGGAGAAAAAGTTATTGCCAATTTGTACTCTCCAATAGAGTTCCGCTATCCGTATGCGGTAAAGGGTTATCAGCCTAGTTATGACCATAATGCAGGCGAGACAGAGACCCTAAATGGAGCTCCTGTTTGCCAAGAGTATCGTTTTGATAGTGAATTACCCGTAAAACAAACGACAGCAAATAACGGGCAGATTACGATTACTTATCCTGCATGCCCGATGGAATATGAATTGGCAGCCAGTGGGCCTTACACAGTTAAGTTCATGAATGCCGATTACACTTTGCTAAAGACAGAGGAAGTGATGTGTGGCGAAAGTGCGACCGCCCCTACCAATCCATCGATGCCGGGAGCTACCTTCAAAGGGTGGAGTGTTGAATTTACGAATGTGCAAAAGGATCTTGTTGTGTGGGCACAATACGACATGGGGGCGAACTACACTTTCACATCCAAAATGACATCGCATGTAAATGAGGTATATCCAGTAGCGTACGGATTTGCTAATAGCGACAACAGAGCTATGGTTGGCGATAAGATAACGTTCCAAGCAACAGTCAAGATTCCGACCAGTGGAACGCTCTTCTTCCAAGAAGGCGTGTATGACTTGAATGGTAATCTCAATTGGAACGATGGCGTGAGTGTAGCGAGTCTCTCTGCCAATGAGCAAAAGACTGTCACCCGTTCGGCTGATGTGGCTTGGTATCCTTCTAGCCTGTCAGAGCGTATGTGGGTGCGCCGTGCTGCTTATCGTTTCTATATCGGTGCTAGTGGCAACACTATTTATTCCGATGGTTACGAGTTTGATGTGTACTATCAGCAAACGGTCAATACGGGCGGTAATATCATCGTGATGAACCAGACAGGTCAAGTGGCGAGTGATAATCCTGCAAAACTGTTTGCTCGTTATGGCGATACGATTTATGTGGAGAAGATTCTTGGCAATAATGGTTGTCTGCACTTGGCGCGTACATTGAAGCCGACTGGCTATTTCGATAGCGGTTTAACGGAAGACAAGAAAGCGTTCTATATCTGTCCGGGTGAGACGGAAGTGATCGATGTAACCGTTCCTAATTATGCTATCGTTTTCGATGAAGCTTATCCGACAACACACTACGATTTCCGTAGCCAGGGATTGGGCCAGTACAATGCCTTCTACGCAGAAGTGGAACCTTGCGGCGGGCGTGTTCTGCCTCCTACGGAACCAACCTCGAACGGACAAGTTTTCTTAGGCTGGAAGAATAAGACTTCTGATGCGTATGCAGATGATGCATACTTGAATATCCCCGCTGTTGATGGTATCAATTTAATCTTCTCTGCCGACTGGGAGGAGATACCTGAGGCACCACTTTATACAGTTACGTTCAAAGATTGGGATGGCTCTACTCTGAAAGAAGAGCAAGTGCGTGAAGGCGAGAACGCTACGCCTCCTGTTCCGAGCGGCCGCACAGGTTATCACTTCGTAGGGTGGGATAAACCGTACACCACTATTACAGCCCATACGATTATCACAGCGCAATACGGCCAAGATGAAATCTATCATACGGTGGTCTTCCTCGATTGGGATAATACGGAACTGGCTACTCTGCAAGTGTTGGATGGCGAAGCAGCACAGGCTCCGATTACACATCGCACAGGCTATGCATTCCAGTACTGGATTAATACTGCTACTTCGACGAAGGAGGATATTTCGGCCATTTGGAGCGACCTTACTGTTAAAGCATATTATACTTCGACAGAAGGATTTGAGCAGATTCCTGTTCCGCAAGAGAAGGCCCGCAAATACCTCATCAATGGTGCTATCTATATCGTCCTTCCCGATGGTAAAGTTTACAATATCCAAGGACAAGTGGTAAGGTAAAACTACGTTTTACAGTTTGATTAAAGATCCTTTAAATGGTGGGTGTTTAATTCTAAATTGCGGATAGCTGAAAATCAGGGTGGGGCAGTACCTCACCCTGATTTTTCTATTATCCATTAATTGCGTATCTATATCTGCAGGTTGAAACGTCTCACACACCAACAGAACATACCTCAACTCCCCAAAAAATTGCATTTTTCATCCTTTTTCCCATTTTTTTTCAAAAAATTCCCCAAAAAATCCCCGCAAAATTTGTATATCTCATTTATTCTTACTACCTTTGCACCGAAATAATAGTAGGTGATTAGTATATCATTACTAGGAAATTAGTCCACTATAATTATACTAAAATCATCCAACAAATTCAATAAAAACACAAGAAATTTATCAAAACTCAATAAAATTATGGCAAAAATTGATTTCTCAGCAGGTATTGATCTCGTTAAGGGAGCCTGGGACAGCAAACACGAACTCGTCACACGGCAAAAGCATCTCCATACGCCGGATGGCTCCATTACCAAAGAATGTGAGCCAGAAGTGTATTATCACTTGCACAAACGCGATTATAAACACAATCCGCCAAAAGGCGCAGAACTCGCTCATCTGGAGCTTTTCGGAGAAGCAGCCAAGCGCACGACCGCATTAATACGTGCTTTCAAAAATCCTGACGAGGCTTCAGAGGAAGAAAAAGCACTCGTACAGCAGTATCTCGGCCGCTTCCATAAACAACTCAAAGGAGAACCGGATCCGCAAGCGCCAACAGATAAATCTGGCAAACAAAAACGTTATAGCCGCTTTGACAACTTTATCCGTGCCATGATTTACCAAGAACTCAAAGTGGATTAAGCTCATCTTTCTCTGCCAATTTGTCAGTTAAAAATCATCACGATAATTGTTGGTATAATTATTGTACATAATTAAACGCAAGACATATTTAACAATATATAGTTTTACAACCTAATCACGATTATGTAAAATAGCTTATTTGTTGAAGCACTCCTATTTATATATATAGAAGCAATTTATGGCAAAAGAAAAAGAAATAATTGAGGTTCAAGAATCAGAAACCAAGTATCAAGTACTTCCCATCCGTAACACTGTGTTGTTCCCGGGAGTCGTTATGCCGATAGCCGTTTCCCGTGCTAACAGCCTGAAACTGATCAAGTCAGCTAACCGCACTAACGAGAAAATCATTGTTCTCACGCAGAAAGATAGCCAAGTGAGCGAACCTACGGAGAACGATCTCTACGGACTTGGTGTCTTGGCACGCGTCATGCAGGTAGTTACCCTGCCGGACGAATCACAGACCAAAATGGCCATTCTTGAGGGATGCGAACGCGTCGAAGTATCTGATTTTGAGGAGACTGAGAGCGGAATTATGCGCGCTAAGGTATTCGTATTGCCTGAGAAAATGCCTAAGGCACGCGACCGCCAGTTTGCCGCTATGTACGAGGAAGTACGCGAACTCTCGCTTCGTCTGCTTGGCATGCGTGAAGAGCCGCGTTGGGACATACAAAACACGCTGCGCAACCTGAATAATGGCCCTACGTTCGTCAATTTCGTCTGCTCACTCTTCGAGTTGACACTCGATCAGAAGCTGCAGCTGTTGGCCTATGACTCGATGATAGAGCGTACCACTGCCCTACTCTCTATGCTGCAGAAAGTCGTGGAGATACAGGACATGAAGGCGGATATACGCCGCCGTACGCATGAGGCGATGGACAAGCAGCAACGCGAGTATTTCCTTCGCGAGGAGATTGAGACCATTAAGCAGGACTTGGGCGACACAGGCGCAGAAACTATCAAGAATCTGCGTGAACGCGGACGACAGAAACTCTGGTCCGACGATATGGCTGCCGTCTTTGAGAAAGAGCTGCAACGCCTCGAGCAGATGTCGGTTCATGCGCCGGACTACTCCACCGAGCAAAACTACGTAGAGACTCTTCTGGCATTGCCTTGGGGCGTTTTCTCGGACGATAATTTCGACATGAAACACGCTCAAGCGGTACTCGATCGCGATCACTACGGACTAGATAAAGTCAAGGAACGCATCGTCGAATACTTGGCCGTGCAGCGCCAACTGGGACTTCGCAGCGACAAAGAGAAAAAAGCGCACCCTGTCAAATCGCCTATTCTCTGCCTATATGGCCCTCCGGGAGTCGGCAAAACCAGTCTGGGAAAAAGCATTGCTGAAGCTCTGGGACGCAAGTACGTACGCGTTTCGTTAGGTGGGCTGCATGACGAATCAGAGATTCGCGGACATCGCCGCACCTACATTGGTGCTATGCCTGGACGAATCATTGATGGCATCAAGAAATGTGGTACTAGCAATCCTGTCTTTGTGCTCGACGAAGTCGATAAGATTGGCATGGACTACAAGGGCGATCCTACATCGGCACTTCTCGAAGTGCTTGATCCGGAACAGAACAACACTTTCCACGACAATTTCCTGGACGTAGATTACGATCTGAGTCGCGTACTCTTCATCGCTACGGCTAATACACTCGATACCATTCCACGCCCTCTACTCGATCGTATGGAACTGATTGAGATGACCGGTTATTTGCAGGAAGAGAAAGAGGAAATAGCCAAACGCCATCTGGTGCCAAAAGAGCTGCAGAACCATGGATTGAAGCCATCTCAGCTGAAACTGAAGAAAGAGATTATCGGACATATCATTGATGACTACACACGTGAATCCGGTGTGCGCAATCTGGAACGTCAGATAGCTAAGATATGCCGTAAGATAGATACCAAGTTGGCATTGGAAGAGACATACAATGTGACAGTTACGCAAGATGACTTGCGCCAATACTTAGGCCAAGCACGCTATACACGCGACACATGGGAAACCAACAAATATGTGGGTGTAGTCACTGGTTTGGCATGGACCCAAGTGGGCGGAGAGATTCTCTTCATTGAGACTAGTCTCAGTACCGCCAAGACTCCAACGCTGACTATGACCGGCAATCTGGGCGATGTAATGAAGGAGAGCGCTACCCTTGCACTCGAATATACGCGTGCTCACGCCGAGCAGTTTGGCATCGATCCAAAACTGTTTGATACCAAGTCGGTACATATACATGTACCGGAGGGCGCAATTCCTAAGGATGGACCTAGTGCAGGAATCACTATGACTACTGCTATCGTCTCAGCCTTCACCGGCCGTTTGGTTAAGCCGCGTATTGCAATGACAGGCGAAATGACACTACGCGGCAAAGTGCTGCCTATTGGTGGAGTCAAAGAAAAACTGCTCGCGGCTAAACGAGCAGGTATTACGGATATTATCCTCTGCGAGGATAACCGAAAAGATGTAACGGAAATACCGGATATGTACCTAAAGGGACTGAAATTCCACTTTGTACACGATATAAGCGAGGTAATCAACTACGCGTTGATGTAAAGTCCTCAAACGTACCATCGGTATAGTACACTACGATATTTCGTATTTGTTTCTGAGGAGCTGCAATTATCTGCGGCTCTTCTTTTTTGGCATTAAAGGCAGCGCGTAGCGCGTTATTCTCGCCATTAGGAGCCAGTTCATCAAATAGTCCTGCCTCTTTGCCTGGTTCTGTACGCCACATTTTGCCATTACCTACAATCAGCCATTCTGGATTTAGAGTAGGATAACGCTGCATAATACGTTTCATTACCTCCAGACTTGGATTATTGCGGCCACTCATCATATTGCTGATAGTGCCTGGTTGTACATGAATCTCTTCTGCAAATTGACGAGCAGAGAGTTTGAGCTCATGAATTAGATGCTCAATGCGTTCTCTTTCATTCATAGTATAAATGATTTCAAATATTCAATTCTCACGAAAGTTCTGATATTTTCAGCTATTAGCATATTACTGAACAAAATCCGCGGCAAAGGTACAAAAAAAATGTGAAATACACAAATATGTGCAGCATTTTTTGTAAATATTTTATTTTCAGTTGTGAATATATACAATTTACAATTGTGAATATTTCAAAACAATGCAGGAGAAACACAGATCTGTATAGTCCCTCTGATTCATTTTAGGCTGTACTCAAGAAAGTATCCATTTATAGGACGCTATCTCATTATAGGTAATACTCGTAACATGCAGATTTTCAGTATATATTCATATATAATATGCATTACATATACTAATTTGGCCCATATTCCGGACAATAGATGGTAGTGGTTAAAGTAAAAGACTAGGTAAAAGCCATAACTACTGATTTATAGGAAGTTATGAGTGCTTATTTAGCGATTATATGCAAGCGTGGAACAATTCACAGTGCCACCTACAGTGCCTTTCTGCAGGATCTACTCCCCTACTCCGCTTTGTGTATATGCTCTAGACATAGACTCTCAAAATCGGCGGCTTGATGTAATTTGTGATCGGCAGATATGTGAACAAAATACTGCATTTTTATATTCACACTTATTATGTATACAATTTGCACTTTTTGTTTGCACGATTCACAGATTTGTACTACTTTTGCACCACTTTTCTGAGAGACTATAAAAAATGTGTTAAACCTAAACCTAACTATTCTGAAGATGAAAGAGAAATTATCTACAATCTTATCCACGATGGAGGAAACAGCATTACGCCTGTTCATGGACGACTACAATACGCGCCCCTACTCCGATTGCTACACTGGTGCTCGTTGCGGTTCGTACTTCCGCATGCATCAGTAACTATCCTAACTGTTCCCATTAAACCTACCTTAACTTAACGAAACCGGCCTCGCAACTCTACGAGACCGGTATTTTTCTTCCTAATACTATTAAATATAGGTATATTTATAAAGCGTAGTTGTCAATTTTCAAATTTACAATCGAAAATCCCTCCAAAATTTGCACGTATCACGAAAAAGCAGTACTTTTGTATCAGTTTTTGAAATATCGATGCTATACTAAGTATATCGGTTTTCGTTAAGACACGAAATCAAAAGGGAATCGGGTGTAAATCCCGGACAGTCCCGCTACTGTAAGTGCCTGGAAATATAGACCAAAGCAACTATTCATTATGCCACTGAGACATCGGGAAGGCGAATAGTTGTGGCACAAGTCAGGAGACCTGCCGATATATAGCAGCTCGGATGCACATCCTCGAGGAAGGAGAACTGAGACCTGTATACCATGTATATTTAGCGGCACTGCGTCCGCATGGTTCGGTTTGTCTTTTCCATGAAGGTGGAGAAGGCATCTTTTTTTTTATGACAAACCTATTAAAATTAGTTTACGTAATATGAAACAATTCAACGTTAAAAATCATGTATTAGCTCCACTGACAATATTTGTGGTGCTTTTCCTGCTTTTTGTGCCGACTTCTTTCTTCGGCATTGATGGTCTGACTGTGGTTCAGCAGCGCACAATTGCTATTTTCTGCTACGCAGCGCTGATGTGGATGTTCGAGATTATTCCTGCTTGGGCGACCTCGGTCAGCACGGTTGTATTCCTATTGCTGGCAGTCAGCAACAAGGGACTAACCAAACCCGAAATGGGCGATTTGGTTAATTTCAAGGAACTGATGGCTGCTTTTGCCGATCCTATCATAATGCTCTTCTTGGGTGGATTTGTTCTGGCTATTGCTGCTAGTAAAGTAGGTCTCGATGTCTATCTGGCACGTATCCTACTCAAGCCTTTTGGAACAAAACCTAAATTTGTCCTACTGGGATTCTTGACACTCATCAGCATTATGTCTATGTTTATGAGCAATACCGCTACCGCAGCTATGATGTTGGCCTTCCTCACACCGGTTTTGAAAACTCTTCCGGAGAACGGAGGGGGACGTATTAGTCTCGCATTGGCTATTCCTATCGCGGCGAACATTGGTGGTTTGGGTACACCTATTGGTACTCCTCCTAATGCTATCGCTATCGGTCAGTTAGCCTCCAATGGCATCGAAATCGGTTTTGGCGCATGGATGCTCCGTTTTGTACCGGTAGTTATCGTCATGGTTCTCTTCGCTTGGCAGCTGCTCATGTTCCTTTTCCCATTCAAGGCCAAAAGCATTGAAATCAAAATTGATGGTGAGTGCAAAAGGGATTGGAAGTTCTGGACAGTTACCGTAACATTCTTCTTGACTATCCTACTCTGGATGACCGGTGAATTGACTCACCTCAATTCGAATGTAATTGCTTTGATTCCGTTCGCAGTATTCGCATTGACAGGTATCTTCTCTCAGGACGATTTTGCAAAGATTGACTGGCACGTACTGTGGATGGTCGCAGGTGGTTTTGCTCTCGGCACAGCCCTCAATAAGACTGGTTTGGCAGCATCTTTGGTAGAAGCTATTCCATTTGGATCATGGTCGGCAGTAGCAATTCTGATTATTGCAGGTCTGCTCGGATGGTTGTTGTCCAACTTCATCGCCAACTCGTCTGCCGCTAACCTCCTAGTGCCTATTCTGGCCGTTGTAGGCGGTGCTATGACTGAGAACCTTGCAGGTCTCGGAGGTGTGACTACCCTACTGGTTTGCGTAGCTGCTTCTACTTCGTTCGCTATGCTCTTCCCTATTTCAACACCTCCGAATGCTATTGCTTCTTCTACCGGTATGATCAAGACACACGATATGACCGTTGTCGGCTTGATCGTGGGTCTGCTCGGTATAGCAGTTTCGTATGCTGTAGTGTTGCTATTCCCATTCTAACTTATTTTATTCGCCATACATAACACTCTTTTATCTTAATGTTGTCTGCAAAAAAATATGTGTTATGTTGGAGCAGTCTTTCATGGACTGCTCCTTTAGCGGATAAAAACAAATGACTAAAATTGAAGTATGAAACGATTGGTATTAGTTTGTTTTCTTTTTCTGACCGTAGGCAGTTATGCTCAAACGGTGGATAGTGCGCGTATTGCCAAACAAGAGCGAATCAAAACGCATCTCAAACAACACTACAAGGTGTATGGCTTTGTGCGCAATTTCTTTGCTTACGATAGTCGCGAGTGCCTTTCCGGAACGGCAGATCTATATATGTATATGCCAAAGGATAATCTGTGGAACCAGACAGAAGCAGAGGCTGAAGTATCGGGTGTACCACGCGAAGATCTGAATGCGCAAAGCACTTTCCGTTTTCTGTCGCTTACTAGCCGTGTGGGACTGAATGTTACCGGTTATAAATGGCGAAACACTGAGTTCGGCGGTAAAATCGAAGCCGATTTCTATGCGGGACTAAGCAAGGTAAACGGTCAGAACCACCCTGTGACAGGAACTGCACAGTTACGTCTGCGTCAAGCCTATTTGACTCTAGCATGGGATAGTCTACCAATGAATAAGCGCGATTATGCACGTGTAGACCTTACTATTGGTCAAGCATGGCATCCTATAGCAGCAGACCTCTGCGATGCTATAGCGCTCAACAACGGTGCTCCTATCGGCCCGTTTAGCCGTACACCGCAAGTCCGCATGGACGCACGTCTGGGCAAATATTTTACGTTAACCGGTACAGCATTGTGGCAAATGCAATATACCTCAACTGGCCCGGAAGGCGCATCGGCCGAATATATGCTCTACGCTAAGACTCCTGAGGTGTATGGTGGTCTGAGTTTTCATCACCCGTGTGGCGTACTTATGCGCGCGGGAGTAGATGTGCTGAGTATCAAACCGCGTCATCAAGGAACTGTTCTTGATGCAGGAGGCAACGAGGTAACAGTTACCGTAAAGGACCGCCTAACTACTTGCTCTCCATTTGTATATTTCATGTACAAGCACGGCGATTTCTCAATAAAAGCCAAATCCGTTTTTGCAGAATCTGGCGAGCATATGAATCTGAATGGTGGTTATGGTGTGAAGGCCATCAATGCGGATGGTTCGTGGGAATATACTCCAACGCGCAATAGTTCTTCTTGGCTCAGCATCGTCTATGGTGGCAATATCGGCCAACCGGACCAGGCGGGCACACAACATCGTTTGCAAGGAATCCTCTTCGGAGGCTATGTCCAGAATTTCGGAACCAAAGAAGCTCTACTGGATGCAGATGGAGATGGATTGGCTGACAAACTCTATTTCTGCAAGAATAGTTTTGCCAAGCTAAATCGCATGTGGCGTGTGTCGCCTACTCTGCTTTGGACTATGGGTAAATTCCAGATGGGTGTAGAGTATGAGATAACATCCGTACAATACGGAGATGGCAAAATCAGCGCCGCCAATGGATTGTCGGAGAATGGATTACACTGGGTGACCAACCACCGTGTACAATTGATGACTAAGTATAATTTTTAAGCCAGATAGTAGCGGCTCCTTCTAAGGTCCAACCGGGCATTTGTGCCGTAGGCTGATAACCTAAAGAACGATAAAGCGCGGTGCAAGCCGCGTTTTTTTCAGATATAACGGCATATAGCAAGCGGAGATTAAGATGGCCAAAGGCGTACTTTTCTAGCGCTTCTACTGCCTCCCTTCCAACTCCTTTGCCACGCGATTCTTTCGCAACATACATGCCTATAGCAGCGCGACGATTACGCGGATCAAAATCAAAGAGGTCGATGCAACCTATGGTTGCACCGCCTTTTTTTGAATCTGTATCGTCGATTTCTTCTATGATCAGACGTAACTGCCCATCACGATAGATATCGCCTGTGGTGGATGCTATATAATCGCGCAGATCTTGCTGCGAAAGCGGATTGTGCGTATCTGCATCAGACCATGAGGCAGCATCGTTTTCCCATTGATAGAGAAACGGCAGATCAGATGGTTCCAGTTTGCGTAAACGAATCATAGATTTAACTGAACAGGCGTGCAAAAAATCCTTTCTTCTTAGGACGCAGGTCCTCCATATTGCCTTGCGGAGCGGGTTCCCAACATTTGCCCGAGTGAATCATATTGTATATAACTCCCCAATCAGGCAATCCGCCTAGGTTACGATCGTCAATCCAAAGGTCTGCTACCAGTTTACGTGCCGTATGATGTTCCGGTTCTTCCTCCGGATAATTGCTATTGATAGCATAGAATTCCAGTCCTCTATTCTTACAGTAAGTGACCGCTTCGTCCAACAATTCTCCTTCACGGACAGTCCAGAGAATAATCTGATGATGATCCTCGTCCTGAAGTTTCTTGAGCGTCTGGATAGCAAACGGTATAGGTTTTCCTATACGCGGATATTCGTGAGTTACAATTGTTCCGTCAAAATCGCATGCGATAATCATATTCGTCTAGTGTTTTAGAGGTAAGATTAATAGGTCTCCTGATTTTCATCCTTCGGACTCATCTCCTGTTCCAGTTTGCCAATGGTCGGTTTTGTAAAATACCATGCTATAGCAGCAATAGCTGCTACCCAGAGCATGGAACGGTAACCGCCAAGCCAGTAGAACGCAAATATACCGAGCGGCATAGCATTGCTAACCAACAAAATACGTATAGCCGCAATCTTAAAATACTGCTTCAGCGTTTGCGGTTTGAATAGTTTGACCATATATAATCCGAAAGGAATAGTGATGAGCGCATCAAAAATCACGATATATTGCACGATTTTTCCCAGTTGGGAGAACTTATCCAGTGGCTCGTACAAACCTTTGGAGAATGCGTAATACATAGCAGTCAGGATGATGAGCGAAACTATCATCTGAATATAATAAATCCAATGCAAGGAGCGCACTACTTGATTTTCTTCCATGTGTTTATCTTTTTAGTTATTATAATCAATTCGGTTGACGATAGAGCGACCAAGCGTCACTTCGTCGGTATATTCCAGTTCATTGCCAATAGCCACACCACGAGCAATCTGCGACAATCGTGTCTGTTCGGTCAATCCGGCATTCTGCATGCGGCGGAAGATGTAGAAATTGGTAGTATCACCTTCCATCGTAGTAGGCAAAGCCAAAATAACCTCCTGGATTCCACCTTTGGCCACACGTTCTATCAGCGAATCAATCTCTAGGTCCTTTGGCCCTACTCCGTCCATAGGAGAAATAATACCTCCCAGAACATGATAAACGCCATTGTATTGGCCTGTATTCTCGATGGACATCACATCCTGGATATTCTCTACTACGCAGATAGTAGAATGGTCGCGATGTGTGGATGCACATATAGGACACAATTCTGTATCAGATATATTGTGACACTCACGACAGTAGATAACCTCTTTCTTCAGCTTCGTTAGTGATCCGGCAAAGTTCTCTACCTCTTTGTCCGACCGACGAAGTAACTGCAAAACGAGCCTTAAGGCTGTTTTTTTGCCTACTCCTGGCAGCGAAGCCATCTGGTTGACTGCCTGTTCTAGTAATATGCTTGGATAATCGGACACGTTATTTCGTTTTATGTTTAGTGTTTAGCTGCCCAACGTGCAGGAAGCATACGATACGGGTAGCGCTCGCGTATGTTCTCGGCGTTTGGACAGTCGCAACGGTGGATGCGGATACCTTTGGTAACCGAGATAAATGCGAAAATCGGGTCTCCCGGTTGAGGATTACAGCATTTGGATAGGTTGTAATCTACATTCTTGACATCCATATCTACCTCAATGGCAAGTCCTTTTAGTTCGTTCTTGGGAACATACTCATGCTCCTCGCGTGGTCCTTGGACCGGAGTTTCGTTCAGCGCAAGGAATACATCGCGGAGACGTAGTATATCTTCCTTTCCGGTTGCCAGCGATTGATAGAGGTCGGAAACGGCTTTGTAGCCTAACTTATTGGCTAGACGAGTTATGTCCGCTTCGCCATACTCCAGTTTCCAATTTTTGAATCGGCGTTCAATCAGTTCTTTGCCTTCTGCAGCCGATTTGTATTCGATCTCTTTGAGCGATTGGCGGATCTTGTTTTTGGCTTTAGACGACGCCACAAAATTCAGCCAATCTGCATTTGGATGTTGGTTTGGAGAAGTCAGTACAAACACCTGATCTCCATTCTGCAACTGCTGACGAATGGAAACATTTTGATTGCGAATGGTTCCCCCGACGCAGTGCGAGCCGACTTCGCTGTGGATTGAATACGCAAAATCCAGGACTGTTGCACCAAACGGAAGACGACGCAGATCGCCTGTTGGAGTGAAAACATATACATCGCTCGGCCGTTGTACAATAGATCCTTTAACTCCTTTGTACGACCAGTGAGCAGCCACACCTTTCTCTGCCACCTCATCCATGCGGGTGGTACGAATCTGGACCTCTACCCATCGTTTGTCCGGGCCGAGAACAGTGGTATGAAGCGATTCATAACCGTTCTCTTTGGGCACAGACAGCCAATCACGCAGTCGTTTTGGATTGGGGGGAAAGACATCGGTGATGAGCGAATAAACCTGCCAACAGTCGGATTTCTCTCGCTCAGGAGGAGAATCAAGTATGATGCGGATAGCAAACAGGTCGTAGATCCTATCTACATCGCAATGCTGCGCTTGCATCTTATGATAGATGGAGTGAATCGATTTGGGACGTCCCTTGATAGTGAACGTAAAGCCTTCGGCTTTCAGCTTCTCCTCGATAGGTGCGATAAATCTTGCAATATACTCCTCTCGCTCTACCTTTTTGGCATTCAAAGCATGCGCAATGTACTTGTATGTCTCATAATCCAGGAATTTGAGCGCCAAGTCCTCCATCTCAGTCTTAATCTGGTACAAACCAAGCCGGTGAGCCATTGGGGCATGCAGTGTTTGCGTCTCGCGCGCGATGTGGCGACGACGATCGCTATCCCCCTCCTGATCCAACGTACGAAGTAGTTCCAAGCGTTGGTTCAAAATGTCATATAGGACTTTATTGCTCTCTTCCATCAGATGAATTCCAAAAATCGGGGCAAAGTTACGAAAAAAAATGCAAATTGCAAAATAAAATCAATTTTATTTGCATATTTAGAAATTTTGTATTAATTTTGCAGCCGAAAATGTGCAAATAAATAAAATCTATCTATAATGAAAGCAACACGTATCCTTTTCATTTGCCTGCTCAGCATCGCAGCTTGTGCAATGGCTTATTTCTGCGTAACAAGCGTTACAACTCCTATTAAGTTTGATAAAACCAAAGAGGTTCGCGACGTTGAGGTAATTAAGCACCTTGTAGATTTGCGTACTGCAGAAGTGGAATTTCACCATCAAAATGGTCGTTTTACGCCTAGTTACGACACCCTGCTCACTTTCCTGAAGACCGCTCCCAAAAAAGAGTTGCTGAAGGAAGGAAGTTTGACCGATAAGCAATTGGAGGCAGGTTTGACAGAGCATAAAGCCGTTAAGATACTTGAAGCCGCCAAGAAAAAAGCGCTGAAGAAGAATTCGTTTGAAGATAATGATGCACTCTATGCATATATCTGGGAGAACGATAAAGACGTGAAAGACAATGGTTTGCAAGGTTTCCGCCGTGATACGATTGAACTGAATATGCTTGAAGCTTTGTACAAAGGCGAGTATAATGCGGAGAATATTGACCAGATTACCTATATTCCTTTCAACCTGGAAGGCAAGCAATTTGAACTGGAAGTAAACAACGACTACAAGACCAGTCAAGGTATTCGTGTTCCATTGTTCGAAGCACGTGCGCCGTTTGCAAGCTATCTGGGCGACCTGAACAAACAGGAATTGGTTAACCTGATTGACCGCGAGGAGAAACTTGAGCACTATGCCGGTTTGAAGGTGGGTGACATCATTGCTCCGAACAACAACGCAGGAAACTGGGAGTAAGAAGTTTAGAGAGATGCGTATAATCTCTGGAAAATACGGGGGGCGGCGATTGTCGCCCCCTAAAAATATAACTGCGAGACCGACAACCGATTTCGCGAAAGAGAGTTTGTTCAATCTGCTGAACAATCGGATTGATTTTGAGGGGATTGATATGCTCGACCTATTTGCAGGAACAGGCGGAATAGGCATAGAATGTGTGAGCCGCGGTGCCAGAGAAGTTACGGCTGTAGAATTGGCACATGTTCAGCAGAATTGGATAATCAGTTGTTGTAAACAACTGGGCATCAACAATCTGACTGTCATTCGTGGCGATGTATTCAAATATTTGAATAGTTGTCACATCAAGTATGACCTGATATTCGCTGATCCGCCTTATGCTTTGGAGCAATTGCCTACTCTGCCCGATTTAATTCTGGAGCGAGATATACTTAAACCGAATGGATGGCTAGTCGTAGAGCATGGCAAAGATACGAATTTCACGACTCATCCACGCCACGTAGAAACGCGCCAATATGGCAGCGTACATTTCAGTTTCTTTCAGTAAGAAAATTTACTCTCGTTAAGATTTTATACAAAAAGACAACCACGTAGTGCTCTCGTGATTGTCTCGTTTATGTCTCGGTAAAGTCTCGTCTATGTCTCGCCCACAAAAAAGTATACGATTATTAAGATTTACAATTCGATGTAAACCTCTATAAGTTTGCATTCGGACTGTGGCTCCAGTCGTATGTCGTTGAGACTAGCAGGCACAAGAACTGCTTCTCCCTGCCGCATAGAAACCGTTTTGTCTTCTAACTCGCAATCTAAAGCCGTGAGTTGGCACTTGCCCTCTAGGCACATAAACGCCACAAACGAATCTAATGGTGCATAATCGCGCTGAACCGTTTGGTTGAGTTGCATCACATTGGCCGTGAAATACGGCGTTTTCTTTAGATTAGCCACTCCATTGGCATCGGTTTCCGGATGAGTGACTGTAGCCTCTTTGGAGACCGCGAAATCCATCACCTCAAGCGCCTTGTCCAACTTGAGAGGACGCATGCGACCATCATTTCCTACTCGATTGTAATCGTACAAGCGATAAGTGATATCCGAATTCTCCTGAATCTCGGCTACAATGGTATTGCGCTGCATAGCATGTACTGTGCCTGCAGGAATATAAGCCACATCTCCCTCCTTCACCTTATAACCGCGCAGATAGCGCGCGAGAGAGCCATCTAAGATGGCTGCGTGAATGAGCGATGAGTTCATTTCTTGGTTCCAACCAAGATAGATAGCCGCATCAGGCGCAGACGGCAAGATATACCACATCTCATTCTTGCCCAAACAATGCTCATTTTCAAGCGCGTAGTCGTCATCCGGATGCACCTGGATAGAGAGGTCGTCGATGGCATCGATAAACTTCAACAGCACCGGAAAATGCGTGCCAAATGCATCGAAAACCTTGGTTCCGACCAATTCATCCATATATACTTCCAGCAAGTCTTGCAATGAATCGCCTGCATGCGATCCATTGCTGACCTCTGTCGGATATTTCTCAATATCGGATATTACCCATGCTTCGCCCACATTCTCGTAGTCGGCAGGAACATGGTCGTACCATTGTTCGATAGTATGTCCTCCCCACAATTTATGGAAGAGTTGCGCTCTAAATTTGAAAGGATACAACATGTTGTGTGTTGATTGCTTTAGAGATTGCGTATGCGTTTTTCCCATTTCCATGCGCTAGCAAGCACGTCACGGATAGGCGTATCGGCTTTCCAGCCCAAGACAGTATTGGCCTTGTGCGGTTCCGCCCACACTTGTTCGATATCTCCTTCACGACGTCCGACGATGGTATATGGAATTTTCTGGCCCGTAGCTTGCTCGAACTCATGAATCACTTCCAATACACTTAATCCTCGTCCTGTGCCCAGATTGAAGACCTCTACTTGCTCGCGATCCTTGACATTCAGCATTCGGTCAATGGCCTTAACATGTGCCTTAGCTAAATCAACAACGTAGATATAATCGCGAATACACGATCCATCAGGCGTGTTGTAGTCATTACCAAAGACCTTGAGTTCCTTGCGCAATCCGGCCGCAGTTTGTGTAACGAACGGCAGCAGATTCTGTGGAACGCCATTAGGCAGTTCGCCGATATAAGCCGTAGGATGCGCACCAATTGGATTGAAATAACGCAGAATAGTCGCATTTAAGCTGCTATCAGTATGTGCTTCGTCGTTGATAATCTCTTCGTTAATCTGCTTGGTGTTGCCATACGGTGAAAGTGCTTTTTGGATAGGAGCAGTCTCGTCAACCGGCAGATGAGCAGCATCCGGTTGGCCGTAAACGGTACAACTGGAGGAGAACACCAGATTAGGCACATTGTGTGCGCGCATTACCTCCAACAAGGTGATGAGACTACCGATATTGTTGCGATAATACATCAGTGGCTTTTCTACCGATTCTCCTACTGCCTTGCTTGCTGCAAAATGGATAACGCCCACCGTATCAGGATACTGGCTAAAAACAGCATCCAAATCAGTATAATTGTTGCAGTCAATATTGGCAAATGCGGGACGAAAACCGACAATCTTCTCTAGCCCATCCAACACTTCGATGGATGAGTTGCTTAGATTGTCCACTATGGTTACGTCGTAACCTTGCTGTATGAGTTCTACAGCGGTGTGCGAGCCAATATAACCCGTTCCTCCGGTAACTATAATACGTGCCATATTAGAATAATTTAGCGGGGTAAATGCCTGCGTCTACCAATTGTTTGATTTTGTCCACCACTTGTGGTCTGTCTTCGCTATACGTAACACCGAACCATTTGCTCGGAGTATCCAGTACCTTGCAAGTAGCTTTGCCATCGACGATGAGTTGGTTAACCAAAGTAGGAATATAGAATTCGGACTTCAGTTCTTGTCCCTTTTCAGCAAGGAACGCCTTGAATCCCTCTTCTGTATAGCGGAAATACTCAGGCGTGAAGCCCCACATATTCATTGATACAGGCGTATTGGGAGCCAATTCTGTGTCCACATCATTCTCTGTAAAAACAATATGTCCGTTCTTGTTCTCAATCTTTGTGCGCTCTACTACGTCTGTCAGGAATCCATTGGCATCTGTTGCGCAAACGCCACGACTAACTGAGCCGTTTTCGCTCAACGTATTGCAAACACGATAACCTACCATACAATATTGGCCTTCGGTTCCTTCCACTGACTTGAGATAATCAGCTAAGACTTGGAACGACTCCTTGCCATAGAAATCATCCGCATTGATAACAGCAAACGGTTCACGAATCAAGTCCTTGCCCATCAAGACAGCATGGTTGGTGCCCCATGGCTTCTCGCGACCTTCAGGAACCTTGAAGCCTGCAGGAAGGTTGTCGAGATCCTGGAAAACCAGTTCAACGGGAATACGACCTTCATACTTCGACACAATCTTCTCGCGGAAGTCCTTCTCGAAGACGCGACGAATGACGAAAACCACTTTCCCGAAGCCAGCCTTGATGGCATCATAAATCGAATAATCCATGATGGTTTCGCCATTTGGTCCAAGGCCATCGAGCTGCTTCAATCCACCATAACGGCTGCCCATACCGGCAGCAAGAACAAAGAGTGTAGGTTTCATTGTGATTCTTTTTTATAATTTAAATAATGTGTCAATATTGTACTGCAAAAATACAAAAAT
>DBVU01000032.1:324-1566 GCA_002308195.1 Bacteroidales bacterium UBA1256 | reverse complement strand
CTTAAAAAATATAAAATCGTTAAAAATTGTCGATTTCTTGGCAAATTTAGGCTAACATATTAAAAAAATTATCATCTTTGCAACGGATTATAATTAACAAACAACTAAAACGATACGCCTATAGGAAACATCTACTCTAGTATTATTTAATATAGAGATCAGATGAAAAATCTTTCAGATGACAGACTCATTACCCTATTTGAAGAGGGGAAGAATGAGGCTTTCGATGAACTATTGAACCGCTACAAGGAGAAACTGTACACCTACATCTACGTGCTCGTGCAGAATCGCGAAATGGCTGAAGACATCTTTCAGGATACGTTCACCAGAGTCATCGTTACGATCAAACAAAGACGCTACAACGAGAAGGGCCGCTTTCAGGGTTTCCTTTACCGTGTGGCGCGTAACTTGATTGTCGATAACTATCGTCAGGAGCAGAATGCACAGTTCGTCAACCCCACCGATGCCGGGTACGACATCTTTAACGATGCTGAACTTTGTGCTCCATCGTTTGAGGAAGAAATCTCTGGACAGCAAACGATGGAGGAAGTCCGTAGGTTGATCGGGTACCTCCCCGACGGACAACGCGAGATCATCATGATGCGTTTCTACAAGGGCTTGTCGTTTAAGGAAATTGCCAGCGTCAAGAACATCAGCATCAACACCGCCTTAGGGCGTGTGCGCTATGCCATCCTCAACATGCGCAAGATGGCCGAACTGCACAACATCGTCCTGGCCGGATAAGGTTGCATTTTTCAACAAATCCTGAATCCCATGAATCTCGACCCCAGGCCTCATTTTACCAATGCCGAAAAGCATGCGTTCTACGAAAGCGCTGCCAAGCGTTTCAAGGCAGAGCTTCGTTTGCGCGGCGGTACTGCTGCCGTGCACATCGAGAACAAGAACGATGAGGTTTTCTGGTGGAAAGTACTCCACGATGCTTATCCCCAAGGCAAGTTTCGATTCATCTCAGGCAGCCGCAGCATCAGTGGAAATATGACAAGCGGTTGCACCCAATGTCTGCAATACCGCGATTTCCTCGACCGGAATTTCTGGATTGCCATCGATTCGGACTACCGCTATCTCAGCGAAGAGCCCGATATTGATGCCAAGCACTATATCCTGCAGACATATACCTACTCCTTCGAGAATCACTTCTGCTTCTGGAAAAACTGCCAGCGTGTGACCGATGCCACTACGGAAAGCACAGAGACACACGACGAGAACAGTCCTGAGGCCGAA
>DBVU01000032.1:0-167 GCA_002308195.1 Bacteroidales bacterium UBA1256 | reverse complement strand
CAGGTCTATCCCCTGCTCGTCTGGCAAATGTATTTGCGCGAGGTAAGTCCTGATGCATTCCCTCAAGCCACTTTCCACCGGCTCATCACACTTCCTGTCGGAGCTCATTCATTCGAGAACAACGGCATCTCTGTACTTCGCGTACTCAAGATACGTTGCCACAAGTT
>DBVU01000110.1:9545-9847 GCA_002308195.1 Bacteroidales bacterium UBA1256 | reverse complement strand
GGCAACTACCTTGTTCGTTTCGGTACACCGATCGAGCAAGTGATTGCGCTAGCAGGTGGTGTTCCTGAGGACACAGGCAAGATAATCGGTGGTGGCCCAATGATGGGTCGCGCTATGGATCATATCGAAGATATGCCGGCCAACAAACGTCTGAGCGGCCTACTCTTCCTGCCAGAAGCAGAGAGCATCCGTCCGGAGGCAGAAAACTGTATTCGTTGCGGCAAATGTGTTCAGGCTTGTCCTATGGGCCTGGAGCCGTATCTGCTACAACGTCTCTCCGAACTGGAGATGTGGGATGATGT
>DBVU01000110.1:9319-9492 GCA_002308195.1 Bacteroidales bacterium UBA1256 | reverse complement strand
ACCTGCCCTGCTCACCGTCCGCTGCTAGACGACATACGCAAAGGCAAAGCCAAAGTGGGTGGCATTCTGCGCGAACGTGCCGCTGCTGCCGCTGCAGAAAAAGCTGCTGCAGAGAAGAAATAACATGTCAAATATAAAATGTCCAATATAAAATATAAAATGAAAAATTTTAT
>DBVU01000110.1:0-9291 GCA_002308195.1 Bacteroidales bacterium UBA1256 | reverse complement strand
CTGGTCATTCTCGCGCTGCTGCCTGCATACGTAGTGTCGGTTATTGAGTTTGGCTACGGAGCACTCATTACGGCTGCTATCAGCGTGCTAGCTTGCGTTGGCACCGAATGGCTGATTAGCCGTTTCCTGCTCAAAGAGAAGAAGCAGTCGATTGGTGACCTCTCGGCCGTATTGACCGGTCTGCTGCTTGCGTTTAACTTGCCATCGAATATCGACTGGTGGATTGTGTTGATTGGCGCAGTGGTAGCTATCGGTATCGGCAAGATGACTTTCGGCGGTCTAGGACAGAATCCGTTCAACCCGGCACTAGTCGGACGTGTTTTCCTGCTGATCTCGTTCCCTGTACAGATGACTACTTGGCCTTTGGCCAAAGGCTTTGAGACCGCTTATGTAGATGCGGAAACAGGCGCCACGCCGTTGGCTCTGTTGAAACAAGCCGTCAAAGGCGGTCAGACGATTGCCGACAAACTGCCGAGTCTGCATGATGCTTTCTTAGGTATCATGGGCGGTTCGCTAGGTGAAGTCTGCGCACTGGCGCTGATCATCGGTGGTCTGTTCTTAATCTGCACACGCGTCATCACGTGGCATATTCCTGTTAGCATTCTTGCTACCGTGGCTCTGTGGGCTGCGATAACCGGCTGGGCAGGATTGCTGCCACCAGATTTGACGACCGGCAACTACGTGGCTTACACGCTTTGCACCGGTGGTATCATGCTAGGTGCGTTCTTCATGGCAACCGACTATGTCACCAGTCCGATGACTCCACTGGGCAAGCTCATCTTCGGCGTTGGCATCGGTATCATCGTCATGGTTATTCGTACCTGGGGAGCATACCCAGAGGGTATGTCGTTCGCNNACGCGTGCGTTCCATTGTTGAACAAACTTCGCCCGCAACGCTTTGGCGAAACTAAAAAATAAGGAGGTACAACTATGGAAAAACTACAAAGTTCTTTCAAGAATATGGTGCTTAGCCTGGTTACCATCTCTGTGGTAGCAGCGGGCGCGCTGGCAGGCGTTTACGTGCTGACACAAGCGAGCATCGAGGCACAGAAGAAAGCCAAACAAGAGGCTGCTATTCTGGCCGTACTGCCCGAAGGAGCCACAATAGCTGAGCCGGAAGAGGTAAACGGCCTGACCGTATATAAGGCATATATCGACGAACAATGGGTAGGTACCGCTGTTCAAACCGAAGAAAACGGTTTCGGTGGACCGCAAAAGATCATGGTTGGTTTTGATGCCGAAGGCAATATCATCAATTACGAAGTGCTGGAACATCAAGAAACTCCGGGTCTGGGCGATCACATCGTTGAGTGGTTTAAGAATGCTGATAAACCCGGTCAGAACATTATCGGTAGAAAAGCCACCGGTGCGTTCACGGTTAGCAAAGACGGAGGCGACGTAGATGCCATCACTGCCGCTACGATTTCCAGTCGCGCTTTCCTGACAGCCATCAACAAAGCGTACGCTGCTTATGCCAACGGCGAAGTACAGGCCGCCACAGGTGCCAGTCAGCAACAACCCAAAGAGGTTGAAGCTGTTGAAGATACAGCAGAAGAAGAGGCTCAGGAGGCAGACGCTGAATCCGGTGCCACCGAACAAGTAGAAACAGAAACAGCAACAGAAACGGAGGTAACAAATGAATAACGCATTAAAAACATTCACTAACGGTATTCTCCGCGAGAATCCAACATTCGCGTTGGTACTGGGTATGTGTCCTACGTTGGCCACAACCACTAGTGCCATCAATGGTATGTCAATGGGTCTGGCCACACTCTTTGTGCTGGTTTGCTCCAACGTCGTTATCTCGTTGCTGAAGAATCTGATTCCGGACAAAGTGCGTATCCCCGCTTTCATCGTGGTGATTGCTACCTTTGTGACGATGGTACAACTGGTGATGCAAGCCTATCTGCCTGCTATCTATGAGGTGCTAGGTTTGTTTATTCCGCTGATTGTGGTTAACTGTATCGTACTAGGTCGTGCAGAAGCGTTTGCAGCCAAGAATAGCGTTGGTCTAAGCGCATTGGACGGTCTGGGAATGGGTCTTGGATTTACCCTCTCGCTTACCGTTATCGGTGCTATCCGCGAGTTGCTTGGTTCGGGCGCTATCTTCGGTCTGCATGTATTCCCAGAATACTACGCCATGCTGATATTTGTTCTCGCTCCGGGTGCATTCATCGCATTGGCTTACCTAATGGGAGCAGTCAACAAACTGCAGAACAAGTAATCACTAATCACTAAACACAAAACGAATTATGGTATACTTTCTGATATTCATCTCTGCGATATTTGTTAATAATATCGTATTGAGCCAGTTCTTGGGTATTTGCCCATTCCTGGGTGTTAGTAAGAAGATTGACACGGCGCTCGGTATGAGTGCAGCGGTAACGTTCGTGCTTGTTCTGGCCACTGTGGTTACCTATTTGCTGCAGATGTTGCTCGTAGCGTGGGGTCTGGAGTTCTTGCAGACGATTCTCTTCATTCTCATCATCGCTGCCCTGGTGCAGATGATTGAGATTATCCTGAAGAAAATCAGTCCGTCGCTCTATCAGGCACTGGGCGTTTTCCTGCCGCTGATTACGACCAACTGCTGTATCTTGGGTGTAGCCATCTTGGTTGCCAACGGCACAGAGAAACTGCCGATGGGCGCTGAGCACGGAATGCTGACGGGCACACTCTTCGCGTTAGCCACTGCTATCGGTTTTGGTCTGGCACTCGTTCTCTTCGCAGGTCTGCGTGAACAACTAGCGCTGAACAAAGTGCCGAAAGCAATGCAAGGCACGCCTATCGCGCTGCTGACGGCAGGTCTGCTCGCCATGGCCTTTATGGGCTTCAGCGGAGTGGTTTAATCTACCAAGACTGTTGGCGGAAGAGACCGCCTACAAGAGAAATAAGGAGATAGAACGGATAGACTATCTCGAGCAATAGAGCCACAAGCCACGAGGTTTGTGGCTCACGCTTTTTGATGAGGCGATACTCTATCGGGAACTTTATGAGAATAATCAGCGGGCAAAGGATTTGCAAGATATTGGCCGCTGCGACCAGTGCACCGCAACGACGGATGTCGCGGTCGGTGTAATGCGGCGCCTTGCCTGCCCAACGCATTCGTTGGCGCCAGAAAGCGCGCCAGGTGGTTTGCGGACGGACGATAGCTGTGAAATCCAGTTCGTCGATGACACCAATCTTGTAGCCGTGGCGCTTCATCGCCTCGAGCAAGAACATATCATCGCCACTCGGAATCTCTGGATGGATTTCCGATTCGCAGGCCAGCCATGCTTCGCGACGTACAATCAGATTAGCGCCCGAACACATCACTGCTCCGCCCTTCTTGGCTGTCCGCATAGTCAGTTCTTGTATCGCCGCGTATTCGGCCATTTGTAAAAGAGGAAGCAAGCCTACCCCGCCCCTCCATAAAGGGAGGGAGGATTCCATTCTTAATGGCAGGATATATAAGTCTGCGGTGAGTTCGTTCCCCTTAGGGAAGGTTAGGTAAGGCTTCTTTGCGGCATTCGGCCATACGACATCATCATCATGGAGCCAGACATAGTCGGATTGGGCTGCACGAATGAGTTTGCTGAGTGCGTGTTTTTTGCCCAGATTGTCGTCATTTACCCCTCTCTTGGGTACGATGTGAGTACAGTTTGCTCTGCTCTCGTTGCCGTGTCGTTGCCGTGTCGTTGCCGTGTCGTTGCCGTCTTTGTCAGGTAACAGTCTCGATAATTGCTCGGCAAACGTAGGGTAACTTTTGGCGATGCATTTCTCCAATTCCTTCGTTTCTGAGGAGGCGGGGAAAGGTTGGATATAGTCGGCAGCCATGAGCGCCATGGCCATGCGGTGGTCGTTGCGTACTTCGTGCAGACGAACAGCTTCGATACGATCGGACTCTTTGTATTGCAAACGCTCTGTGCCCGTAGCCTGCAAAGCAAAACCCAGGCGTTCGCACGTCAACGCGATAGGCGGATAGAGGTCGGGGATTCGCTCGAAATCAATTGCAATTGATGATTTCTGACTGGTGATTTGAGATTTTTTTATCTGTACCCCTTTGGATGTGAAAGTGGTCTCCACACCAAAGAATTCAGCGAATATATCTGCCACCACGCGATCGCCTTGAATACTATCGGGAATAAGTCCTTCGAGCAATAATTCTCCGCCATGAATGGCAAGATATTCGTACCAGAAGGAAGCGCTGCTCCAACAGGTTTCCATTGGACATTTGCCATTTGAGATTTTATATTTTCTCGCCACCTCGCGCGTCATCGTGATATAGGGCGATTCGTTCGCTTCGACAGGCACATCGATGCCATGGAGAATGAGTGCAGAAGTGGTTTGCGAAGTCGGTTTGCCTTTACGTTCCATCAGTCGCGCATCGCCGGTCAAAGTGATTGGTTCGTCCGAATAGCATTGGGCGAGATGGACCTCCAGAAAGCGCAAAGCCGTGCCGCAGTTTTTGAGGTTGAGTGTCAGCGGTTCGCCTTTCTTATGTCGACGCAAGGCAGTCAACGCATCATGCATGACGCGCACATCATCGGGCATATCCGCAGAGACCCTCATTAGAGGGTCCCCGTGAATAGCTTGCAGCAACAGAATTCTGTTGGCAATACTTTTTGATATCGGCAGTTTAATTGACACTNNATATTTGAGATTTATCAATTGACACTCGGTAGCGGACTATAGTCGCGGCTGTAACGCAAGTGTTGTTCTACGTAGCCTTCGGTGAGGTCGATTTTCACATCAGTTATCTTTCCGTCCTTGTCGGTCACGGCCGTGTAAACGGGGTTGACAAAGCCTTTGTACGGCGCCAAATTAAGTTTCTCGTAGCGTGCACGAATCTCGTTGTGCAGTGCGTGATTGACTTTCACCGCGTAGGTCTCCACCATCTCTTTAGCGGCAGGATAATCGCCCTCGGAAGTGATTCGCTGAATCTCAGCCAATAGTTGACCGAACAAACGACGCACGCCCTCGTAATCGTTGATACGCAAGTAGTGCTTGCCATCGCGCTCGATAATCTCCACTTCCGGTTTCGTCGCATCCGTATGCGCCAGAACCCAGTTGGCAATCAGTTGGCGATTGCGCATGTGTGCTTCCTCGATGTCCTTGCCCGGTTCGATACGCACCAGTTGGGTCATAGCGCCATTCATCATCTGCTGATAGAAACCGGCTTTGTAGGCGTCCTTATTAGGCAACAAGCCCAGTTCTACGAGTTTCGGATCGGCCAGATAATAAAGACCGAACAAATCGGCACGGGCCTCTTCGATGGTCGAAGCATGCTCCTTGAGCGCGTCTTTGCTCACGCCCGGCATCAGTTTGCCGCTACCGTGACCAACACACTCGTGCAAATCGGTATGCAAATCGTTGCAAAGGGCGCCGTATTGCTCGTAGAGCGCGCGGATATCATCGTCAATCATGAATTCCTCGTTGAAGCCATTGCCTTTGGCAGCCTCGTTGTAAGCGTGCATCAGGTTGTCGATAGTGACCGACTTGGAGCCGTACTCTTTGCGAATCCAGTTAGCGTTCGGCAGGTTGATACCGATAGGCGTAGCGGGATAGCAATCGCCGGCCAGCATAGCCGCGGTGATGACCTTGGCGCTCACGCCCTTGACTTCCTCTTTCTTGTATTTTGGGTCTGTCGTAGAGTGGTCTTCAAACCACTGTGCGTTGTCGGAGATGAGTTGCGTGCGATGGGTGGCAGCCAGATCTTTGAAATTGACCATCGACTCCCATGTGCCGGTAATGCCAAGCGGATCGGAATAGGTCTCGGTGAAGCCGTTGACATAATCCACGCGGCTGTCGAGGTCCTTCACCCACGCGATGCAATATTCGTTGAAGAGGCTGAGGTCGCCCGTCTCATTAAAAGCAATCATCTTCTCAATCGCCAAGCGTTGCGCATCGTTCTCGGCGTACTGCAATGCCTCTTTGAGCCAATAGACAACATGCTCAAGAGCCTCACCGTAAAGGCCGCCTACTTTGTAAACGCGCTCCTCTATCTCACCTTTCTCGTTCTTGACGAGTTGCGAGTTCAGGCCGATCCAGAGCGGCTCATCCGAGTTGTCCTTATGCGCAGCATACCAGGCCTCTGCCTCTGCCTGCGTCACGCCTTCGCCGTAGTAATTACCGGCCGAACCGGCCACCAGGTCTACTCCATCCTGCTGCGTCATGCGCTTCGGCATCACAGCGGGATCGAACATCACAGGCAAGATAGCTTCGTCATACTCCACTCCCGCATCTGCGCAAGCAGTCACGAACCAGTCTTGCGTAAACTCAGGCAAGAACTTGTCTTCGCTGTAGTGATGGTGAATACCATTGCTAAACCAAACACGTTTCAGATAGCGCTCGAAAGCCTCAAACTCAGGAGAGTCCTTCTCATACGGAAAGTTCAGGTAGAGTGCTTCACAAGCGCGACGAATACGCAGATTGTAACGCCCGTTCTGATCGAACAGAATATCGCGTCCCCACAACGCAGCTTCGCTCAAGCAATAGACTAACTGCTTCTGTTGCAACGTCAACTGGTCAAACTCCGGAACATCGTAGCGGAGTATCTCCAAGTCATAGAATTTATCCACAGTGTATTGGAACGATTGGTCTTTTTTCTGACAACCACAGCACAATGCCACGGCCGCCAAAAGGATACAAATTTTTCTCATTAGATACGCTCGAGTACGGTTTTTACGAGTTCTTTGATACGCGGTTTGTAGTCAGTGTTAGCCGCCTCAATCTTACGTTGCGCGATAACGCAGCAAACGGTCATAGCGCGGTGTCCCATGTGGAGTGCCAAACCTGCAATACAAGAGCCCTCCATTTCATAGTTGGTGATGCGCTGTCCTTCGTAGCGGAAGGCCGTGATTTTCTCGTTGATATCGGGCACAGCCAGATCGACACGCAGCACGCGTCCTTGCGGGCCGTAGAATCCGTTGGCAGCGATAGTGCAACCACGCATCATGTCGTCTTTGGCAATGCGGTCAACCAACTCCGGATTGGCAGCCACTACGTACGGCACAGCAGCTTTCTTCGGATAACCGATAAAGTCCACCAATGCCTTCTCAAAGCCTACGTCAGCTATCTTGTCGCGGTCTTTGTAGAACGCCAACACGCCGTCAAATCCGATGGATTTCTGACTAACGAGGAAAGTGCCCAGAGGAATATCCTCTTGCATACCACCGCACGTACCGATACGAACGATATCCAACACGCGTTTCTCGGCTTTCTCTGTGCGAGTAGCAAAATCGATATTGGCCAATGCATCAATCTCGTTCATCACGATATCGCAGTTATCGGTACCGATACCGGTCGATATACATGAGATACGTTTGCCTTGGAATTTACCGGTGATGGTGTGGAATTCGCGACTCTGAACGTCACACTCGATGCTTCCTTCGTCAAAGAACGAAGCAACCATATTCACACGGTCCTGGTCACCGACTAGAATCACTTTGTCGGCCAGAAATTCCGGTTTTAGATGCAAATGGAACGCAGAACCATCGGCATTGATGATCAACTGCGATGCAGGAAAAGTTTTCATAAGATAATCTTTGATTATAAGGTTAATAATGTTTTTATGCTTCGCCACTAGGGAAAGTCAACGGGATAGTCGAACCGGGGATTGGGCCGATGGGTTCAATCTCGCCGAATTTCTTCTCATATTGTGCAATGTTGCTCTGCAGCGCGCCCAGCAGTTTCTTGGCCTGATCGGGTGTCACGACGATACGTGCCACTACGTTAGCCTGTTGGATGCCCGGCATAATCTGTGCAAAATCGAGCACGAACTCAGTTGGAGTATGCGCTATCAGCGCTAAGTTTGCGAACAAGCCGGTTGCTTTGTCCGGCGTGATGTTGATGTTCAGTTTTTGTTGTTCAGCCATAATTGTATAGTGTTTTTGTTATTTACCATTTGTTAGTTTTCCGACGAGGGATGATCAGCATCCAAAGCGTTATCAGCGGCAGAATCAGATCGAACCAGAATGTCGTGCTCATACGGAAACGATGCAGGCCCATCAGATGTGCCGAATCGTTGAGTATGGATGTCTGTAGGCACCAACGAGCCAGGAAAAACAGCACCGTAATGCCAAGCATCAGAATGGCGCGCCACGAGGTGATAGGCGACTGCAATCCACAGTATATCAGCGCAATCGTCATAGCGTAGAATAGTCCGCGCGTGATAGGCTCTACAGCCAAACGCAGTTTGGTATTCTGCCGGTAGGCAGGCGAAACGGACAAGTGGCGCCGTTTCTGCTGCAACCAGTCGCGCAGCGTGGTCTTAGCGGGCGACCAGGTATATGCAGCGCGGTCAAGCACTACGGCCGTATTTTGCTTGGTGGCCGTATGATTGACAAAGAGGTCATCGTCGCCGGCCTTGCTGTCCATCAGGTGAGTGAAACCGCCACTCTCAAAGAAGAACTGCTTGCGATAAGCCAGGTTACGTCCCACGCCCATATACGGATGACCGCAGAGCGCTGCTCCCAAGTAATGCAGGCCATTGAAAAGCGTGTCGTAGCGCACGATGCGATTGATCAGTCCGCGCTGGAAGAAATAAGGTCCAAAGCCCAGCACGATGTCAATAGACGGTTCCTGGAAACCGGCCATCATCTTGCGAATCCACTGATTCGACTCTGGCACACAATCGGCATCGGTCAGCAACAGATAATCGTATTTTGCAGCCTTGGCAGCCAAAGTAAGCGCCAGTTTCTTTGTCGAACGTACACGCGCGCCGAAAGGCACAAAAGTGGTCTGCAAACGCGAATCCTGCACCATATATGAATCTATCACATCGCGTGTGCTGTCCTGCGAACCATCGTCCACCACAATCACTTCGTATGTAGGATAATCCTGCGTAAGCAGAGCCTGCAGATAGGTAGAGAGATTGTAACTCTCGTTGTGTGCGCTCAACACAATCGATACGCCGGGTAAGTTGGCATCGGAAGGCTGATTGTCCTGAGGCGATTTCAGCGCCTTCCTCATCTTACGAACGGGCGCTGCCAGATAGCGGCTATACCAATAAACCTGAAAGACAAAGAGCGCAAACAGCACTCCCAGCAGCACCCAATCAATTGTCGTTAATTCTTCAAACACTTCTCTAAACTTTTATCCTTCGATTTTGATCTTGTAGGTGTGCGTACTGCTGCCATCCTCCGCCTTAACGGTGATGACCCATGGAGCACCATTGATTTCACCCGCCTGAATCGTCATTTCTTTCTCGTTCAGCTTACGACCACGGAAATACGTCCGTTTGCCTTTGATATTGGTCAGCGAACCGATACCGCGCATTGCCTCAATCTTGATTGGAGCCGTTTGTCCTTCGCT
>DBVU01000017.1:2068-4646 GCA_002308195.1 Bacteroidales bacterium UBA1256 | reverse complement strand
CTTCGCCTATCCGCCGCTACCCCGATTTGATGGTTCATCGCCTCGTGGACAAGTATATTCTCACGGGCAAAAAAGATACTCCCAATCGCGAAGAAATGGAGATGATGTGTGAGCATTGTTCCGCTTGCGAACAAGAGGCTCAACAGGCCGAACGCGATTCCATCAAACTCTTCCAAACGCTTTGGATGGAGCAGCATCTGGGCGAAGTGTTCGATGGCCATATTAGCGGTATTACCGATTTCGGATTCTTTGTCCAACTCGACGATAGCCATTGCGAAGGACTGATTCACATGGAGTGCATCGAGCATCCGGAAGATTTTGTCCTCGGCGATCCCGTTCGTGTCCAAGTGGTCCGCGTAGATACCAATCGCAGCCAAATTGACTTTGAATTTGCCTAAAAGTGCAAAAAATACGAGATTTTCACCTTTCCATTTTCCATTTTCAATTATTTTTTGTACCTTTGCACCGAATTTGAAAAACCGCATCTACATATTACTTCTCTTCTCTGCGCTCGCGTTGTGTGCGCGCGCAGAAACCATTGTTTTGCATACGGGTGCGCGCGTGAAAGGAACCATCGTCTTCCAGAATGAAGAGGTGGTCATTGTCCGTGATGCCTCCGGAGCGAGATTCCAATATCCCAAGACCGACGTGCAAGAGATATTGGCTGACGATCCTGCGGAAGTGGCGGTAAAAGAGGAGGAAGAAGACAATATTGGCACCACCAAGAAAGTGTCGATTCAACTTCAGTTGTCTTGCGGCGCGGCTGTTCAGCCTTCGGAAAGAACAGGCGCAACGTATGATGTGGATTTGTTGGTGGGGTCGCATCATATAGGCGACAAGCATATTTTCGTCGGACTCGGAGTGGGTTACCACGGCCTCGCGCTAATGGCAAAACCCGATCCTACGGATGTGTATCATTTTCTGCCAATCACGGCTGCGCTACGCTTGCCACTTATCGAGCAGCAACATGCGCCAACCTTTGGATTTGCCGTAGGTTATGGCATCGCGCTCAACAAGGATAAGAAATATGTCGGAGGCGCGCACGCGGATTTGGATTTTGGTTATCGCTACCAGATTAACGAAAAAACGGCATTGGAATTAACCGCTTTTGCACAATTCCAACAGGCTAAACTCAATGTCGTAGAAACCGTAGAAGGAGTAGAGTTTATTAATCGCACCGGTCGTATCTTTGCGGGCACAGGTCTGCGTTTTTCCGTGTTCTTCTGATCTATGAAACCCACGCCTGCCAATAGAAAACAAAAGATGCCACGCGAATATCGCGTTAGTATCTTGCTCAACTCGAAGGAGCAACGCGCGCTCGAGCGGTTCTGCGATCAATATGGCGTGACCAATCGCAGCCGACTCATTCGCGAAACACTTATGCGCGCCATTCTCCGACAATTGGAAAACGACCAACCCACACTTTTCGATTAAACACAATCCGCACTTTTTGATTAATACAACCCAACGATAAACAAAAAAAGCGCCTCCATTTCTGGAGGCGTTTCTCTTTTCACTTCATCATCATGAGTGCTTAACCTAGATAGGTTTGCAGAATGTGGCTACGCGGTGTTTGATTTAGTTTGCGGATTGCTTTTTCTTTGATCTGGCGAACACGCTCGCGGGTGAGATGAAGTTCATCTCCGATCTCTTCGAGCGTCTTTTCGGGAGTTCCGATGCCAAAGAATTTACGCAAGATGTCTGCCTCTCTCGGGGTCAGGGTTTGCAGCGCACGATTGATTTCGGTTTTCAGAGACTCGTTGATCAAGCCGCGATCGGCATTTGGCGAATCCTCATTTACCATAACATCAATCAGACTGTTGTCCTCGCCCTCTACAAATGGAGCATCGACACTCACGTGACGACCGGACATCTTCATTGTTTCCGCAATCTTCTCAACCGGTAGATCTACGATCTCGGCTAGCTCTTCGGGCGATGGTTTACGCTCATGCTCTTGCTCAAAACGTTGGTAGGCTTTGTTGATCTTGTTCAGTGTACCTACTTGGTTCAGAGGCAATCGCACAATACGTGCTTGCTCGGCCAGAGCTTGAAGAATCGATTGGCGAATCCACCATACGGCATAGGAGATAAACTTAAAACCGCGGGTCTCATCAAATTTCTCTGCTGCCTTAATCAGACCTAAGTTGCCTTCGTTAATCAGGTCAGGCAAACTCAAACCTTGGTTCTGATACTGTTTTGCAACAGACACTACAAAGCGTAGGTTACTCTTGGTTAGTTTCTCCAGTGCTGCGCGGTCTCCATTACGGATACGACCGGCCAATTCCACTTCTTCTTCCACCGAAATCAACTCCTCGCGACCTATCTCTTGCAGATACTTGTCTAGCGAAGCTGACTCACGATTGGTGATTGATTTTGTGATTTTTAATTGACGCATGTATAATAGTTATATACGATGTTTCTTATTGTATTTTTGTATTTTGGGCCCCAAACGTAAACCAAGCCATAGGCTGTTTGCGGTGGGGAGAGCGAGAGCAAGGCGAAAATTCATATGAACAAATTTTTTTGTTCATCGTATTGAGCCTTAGCTCGCGCGAGTGATCCGGTCGGGATTCGAACC
>DBVU01000017.1:0-1963 GCA_002308195.1 Bacteroidales bacterium UBA1256 | reverse complement strand
GCCGTATGGCACACAAAAACCGTGCCCATTACGGCAAAATAGGGCGCAAAATTACTGCTTTTTTTTGAATTGTGCAAACAAAAAGCGTTTTTTATTGATTTTTTACAATAATGCGTCGAACAATTGCGCCAAGTCTTGCTTGCGGCAAGCGCCTACGTGACGATTAACCAATTCGCCGTTTTGGAAGAAGAGCATTGTAGGAATATTCATGATTCCGTACTCCTCGCAAGTGTCCGAATTCTCGTCTACATTCAGTTTGCCGACAATGATACGACCTTCGTATTCGTTGGACAGTTCCTCTACGATAGGTAGCAACATTTTGCATGGCCCGCACCACGCGGCCCAGAAATCAACGACTACGGGTTTGCCTGATGCAATCACATCCTTGATGTTAGCATCTGTAATTTCTACTGTCATAATCTTATATTTTTTTGAGTGTTATTTTCTTTTGGTTGGGTTTGCGAAGCAATATATCTGTCAGTGGGTCTTCCAGATAAGTTTGTACGGCGCGCTTCACAGGGCGTGCTCCATTCTTTGGATCAAAACTTTTTTCTACCAATTGGTCAATCAGTTCTTGACTGACACAGAGTTGGTGACCTTGGGCTTTCAGTCGTTGCTGCAATTGGCTAATCTCGATGCGCACAATGCGTGCGATGCTCTCTTTGCCCAGTGGCTCGAAAGTGATGACATTATCAATGCGATTGATAAACTCGGGCGGGAACTGTTTCTGTAGCGCCTTGATTAGAGTCTGATTGTTGGCTCGCGGATCTACTTCGTCCATGCCAAAACCAATACCATTTCCGAACTCTTGCAGTTGGCGCGTTCCCACATTACTGGTCAGCACAATAATCGTATTGCGAAAATCTACTACATGCCCTTGGCGGTCGGTCAGACGACCTTCGTCTAATACTTGCAGCAGAATATTAAATATGTCCGGATGCGCTTTTTCAATCTCGTCGAAGAGAACAATCGAGTAGGGTTTACGCCGCACGGCCTCAGTCAGTTTGCCTCCATCTTCATGTGCTACATAGCCCGGAGGCGCGCCTACCAATAGGCTCACGGTGTGTTTCTCCATATACTCCGACATATCAAACCGCACAATGGCATCACGGCTGCCGAACATTTCCTCTGCTAAGCATTGTGCCAGATAAGTTTTACCAACACCTGTTTGCCCCAGGAAAATAAATGTGCCCACGGGGCGTTTTGGATCGCGTAGGCCAAGTCTGCTTCGCTGAATCGACCGAACCACAGTTTCCACAGCTTTGTCCTGACCGATAATTCGGCTGCGCAGCACTTCGCTCATGGTTCTGAGTCGCTCGTTCTCTGCTTTGGCCACACGCTGAACAGGTACTCCCGACATAATGCTCACTACGCTAGCTACATCGTCCAGTGTGACATTGTAGGGCTCTACTGTTTTGTCTGTCTCTGCCTGTTGGCGCGCATGGATGCGTGCACCCACTTCATCCATCACGTCGATGGCTTTGTCTGGGAACGAGCGGTCAGTAATATATCGTTCGCTCAGACTGACACACGCCCATAGCACATCTGAACTGTAAGTCACGTTGTGGTAAGCTGCGTAATGCTCGCTCAGTTTGGTGAGGATAGAGAATGTCTCTTCGCTTGTGGTAGGCCGAACTTGCACTTTTTGGAATCGGCGTTCCAGAGCGCCATCTTTCTCAATCGATTTGGCGTATTCGGTCGTGGTAGTAGCTCCTACGCATTGCACTTCTCCGCGCGCGAGGGCGGGTTTGAGTATGTTGGCCGCATCTAGCGAACCTTGTGCATTGCCGGCTCCGATGATGGTGTGTATCTCATCAATAAAGAGGATAATCTCCGGATGGCTCTGTAGCTCGCTGATGACTTGTTTCATTCGCTCCTCAAATTGTCCGCGGTATGTAGTACCGGCCACCATAGATGCGACATCGAGTGTGACAATACGCTTGCCACGCAGCGAGCCCGCTTC
>DBVU01000040.1 GCA_002308195.1 Bacteroidales bacterium UBA1256 | reverse complement strand
TTCTTTTTTCTCACCGGCAAAAGCTTGCTCGGCTACTTTCATCAAATCCATTCTTTTCTGTATTTATGGATTAGTAAATACGCAATGAGCATTTACTACTATTCGGCCATTCACTCGTTAAACGTTCATTCGTTCACTCGCTTATACCTAATGCAATCGCCAGAGGCTCACAACGTGCTTTGACCTGATTAGCGGAAAAAGCGTGCAAAATTACTGCTTTTTTTTGATATGACCAAATATTTTTCCATTTTTTTGTACTTTTTTTTGGCTATACGAAATAATTTTCGTATCTTTGCACCCTCATTGTGAAACAAATTTAATACGTTTATACAGATGATATACAAACTTACATTTTCGTGCGAGGAAGGCGATCCGAATTTCCGCCGCGTGTATGAGGCCGATGCCGATGCCACGTTCCTCGACCTGCACAATGCGATCCTCCAGAGTGTCGGTTATCCCGACGACCAGATGACCTCTTTCTTCCTCTGCAACGACGAGTGGGAGAAAGGCCAGGAAGTGACACTCGTAGAGATGGATTCCAACTTCGAGTACGACAATATGGTGATGAATGAGACCCGACTGAGCGACCTGCTCGAGGAACAGGGTCAACGACTCATCTACATCTTCGACCCTATGTTCGAGCGCTATTTCTTCGGTAGCCTCAAGGAGATCAAAGCCGGCTCGATGAATGGCGTAGAGTGCGTCGAGAGTACGGGCAAAGCACCTAAACAACTGAAAAGCGAAGATCCTCTGGCCGTAGGCGGCAAGGGTGGCGACGACTTCGAGATTGACGATGAGTTCCGCGACGAACTGGACCTGGGCGACATCGATATGGAGGGATTCCAGGATCTCAGCTTCGACGATGGTTCGATGTTCTAAAAGCAGACCGCTGAATACTGCATGCAGAAAACCTTAGTCCTTATCCTTGGTCCTACGGGAGTCGGCAAGACCGAACTGGCGCTACGCGTGGCCGAGCACCTAGGTTGCCCGATCGTCAACTGCGACAGCCGGCAGATTTACCGCGAGTTGCCCATAGGCACAGCCGCCCCTACGCTCGCCGAACAGGCACGCGTCACGCACTACTTCGTTGGCACCCATTCACTAGACGAGGATTACAGTGCAGGGCAGTACGAACGGGATGCGCTGGATAAATTAACAACCCTCTTCGCAGACCATGACATAGTCATTCTGACCGGAGGATCGATGCTCTACGCGGATGCTGTGTGTGATGGACTGGATGATCTACCTACGGTGCCCGCCGACGTACGCGCGAGCGTGCAACGAGGGTACGAGGAGAAAGGGATAGAATGGCTGCAAGCGGAAGTGAAGCGACTGGATCCGGCGTACTGGGACGAAGTAGATCGCGACAATCCAGCACGACTGGCCCACTGCATCGAGATCAGCCTGACTACGGGCAAGCCCTATAGCCGGCTGCGAACCAAAACACGCAAGCAGCGCCCCTTCCGCATCGTCAAGGTGGGACTGGATCGTCCGCGCGCAGAACTATACGCGCGCATCAACGAGCGCACGCGGCAAATGATGGAGCAGGGGTTTCTGGACGAAGCCAAAGCGGTGTACGACCGACGCCATCTGAATAGCCTACAAACAGTGGGATACAAAGAACTGTTTGGCTACCTGTCCGGCCAATACGACCTGGACCGAGCCATCGAACTGATACAACAAAATACGCGTCACTACGCCAAGCGACAACTGACATGGCTCAGACGCGACAAAGCCATCCAATGGTTGGATGCACGTGATGATTATGAAAAAAATCTGCATATTATTGACCGTCTGCTGTGCGCTGATAGCGTGCAAGAAGAATGAAGTCGAGTTCTCGTTTAGCCCTTCGGCACCGCGTGCCGGACAGAGCGTGACCTTCAGCAACCTGAGTACGTCGGGCGAGGAGTGGGCATGGACTTTTGGCGATGGAGCTACCTCTACGCTCAAGTCGCCGTCGCATACCTACAAAAAACCCGGTACCTATATGGTGACGCTCAAGGTGGACAACAAGAACGTATGGAAAGTGGCCAAGGAGATCACCGTAGCCGATACGGTTCCTTCGTTCGGTAGCGCCGACAGCGTGTTCTATATCTACCAGGACTACACGTTCTCTGCACAGGTGTACAACCCCTACAACTACGAGATCACCTACGCTTGGGCATTCCCGATCAACACCGATTATATCCGCTTGGCCGACACCACTGCCTCGCTGACCGAATCGGCTATCACGGTCTATTTCACCCAACCGATGGAGGCCGCGCCTATTTGGCTGGATATGCTGCTGAATGACGAAACGACGTATATCCGAAAATCGTTTGTGGTGCTTGACCGCCAGACCAATTCGCTGCTGATTCGTACGGCCGATGCCGACTATCGTCAGCGTATCTTCAGCCCGCGTGCCGAAGAGGCCAAGGCCGATGCCTCCGCCACCGCACGTTTGGACGCCGAGCAAGATACGGCACAGACCTACAATGGCCATCAGTTCACCTTGGCCGAGCTGGCAACCACATTCTCCGGCATCCGGGGTTTCCATATCGCCAACCGCAAACTCTACTACCGCGCCGACGGACTGTGGATAGCCAATATCGATGGTTCCAACCGCGTACAGATAGACGAGGCCGATTGCCCGGCTATGACGCTCGATCTGACAGACAATCGCATCTACTGGGCTAACAGTCAAGGCGTATGGTATATGCCTTTCATCGGCTCGGACAACAATAAGTTTGTCACTACTCCTACTCAACTCAACGCCCTGACCGGTGTTACGCGCCTGGCAGCTGACACGACACAACTATGATGCAACCCGAATATATATTTGAGACCAGTTGGGAAGTCTGCAACCGCGTAGGTGGTATCTATGCCGTCCTCAGCACGCGTGCAGCCAGTATGCAGCAGGAGCATCCGGACAAGGTCATCTTCTTCGGACCCGATTTTGGCAAACATAGCGATATATGGTTCCGCGAGGACAAACGTCTGCTGCAGTCTTGGCACAAGTCGGCTGTCAGCCAACTGAATCTGCCTATCCGCGTAGGCCGTTGGGACATACCCGGCCAACCTATCGCCGTACTGCTCAAGGCCGACGCTTTATCGAGACAGAAAGCCGATATCTACGCCTGGGCATGGAACAAATTTGGCGTGCAGAGCCACGCCGCCTATGGCGATTACGACGAGTCGTGTCTCTTTGGTTACGCTGCGGGCATGGTGATGGAGAGTCTCTTCCGCTACCTGAAGCAACCCGTGACATGTGCGCACGCCAACGAATGGCAAACGGCTTTCTCCGTATTCTATCTGCGCGACCACTGCCCACAAATAGCTACGCTCTTCACGACCCACGCTACGGGTATCGGCCGCTCCATAGCCGGCAACGGCAAACCGCTGTATGACTATTTTGAGGGGTATCACGGCGACCAGATGGCGGCTGAACTGAATATGGTCAGCAAACATTCGGTCGAGAAACAAGCGGCTCACTACGCCGACTGCTTCACTACGGTAAGCGATATCACGGCGCGCGAATGTAGCCAACTGCTGGACAAAGCGCCCGACATAGTCACTCCCAACGGATTCGAATCAGGGTTTGTGCCCAAGGGCAAAGCCTTCGATGCAAAGCGCCAGAAGGCCCGTGAAGCGCTCAGACGCGTGGCCGGAGAACAACTGGGAGGAGTAGTGCCGGAGAATGCGCTGATGATATGTATTGCAGGCCGCCAGGAATGGAAAAACAAGGGTATCGATGTGTTTGCTGCAGCCCTGGATAAACTGGCGCAGCGGATTTACCATAGTCAACAAACCGAACGCGAAGTGATAGCCTTTGTCATGATTCCTTATCTCGACAGAGCCCCATCGCGCAAAGGTAAAGTGAGTGCGGTCTTCGTTCCATACTATCTGGATGGGCATGACCCGCTCTTCGGCATGACCTACTACGATCTGCTGATCGGTATGGATGCCACGGTCTATCCTTCCTACTACGAGCCCTGGGGCTATACGCCGCTCGAGTCCTGCGCCTTCCATGTGCCTACTATCACTACCTCGTTGGCGGGGTACGGCGAATGGGCACAACGCCATTTCGGTGCCGAGACGATGGAGCAGGGAGTGGTTACTATCAACCGAACCGATGCCAATTTCGACGAAGTAGCCACAGAGGTGGCCAATCATCTGCTTCGCTTCGCTCATCTAACACCCGAACAAGTACAGAAGGCCCGCGCCAACGCGGCTAGTATCGCACACAAAGCAGAATGGAAATACTTCTTCCGTTACTACAGAAAAGCATATCAGATAGCACTTACAAACGCTCAAAAACGTAATAAAAAATGAGAAAAACTCGTCTCTTGGCAGCTCTGCTGCTTCTCTCACCGTTAACCCTTAGTCTCTCGCCCCTGCAGGCTTGCACCAATTTTCTGGTCGGCAAAGATGCTTCGGCCGATGGTTCAACCATGATATCGTATGCGGCCGACTCGTATGGCATGTACGGTTTTCTCCATTTTTCGCCTGCTACCGATTGGCCCGCAGGAGCCATGCGCGAAGTGAATGACTGGGACACCGGCAAACCGCTGGGCAGCATTCCGCAAGTAGCGCATACCTATCGCGTCATCGGCAATATGAACGAACATCAGGTCACGATAGGCGAGACCACCTGGGGTGGACGCGAAGAACTGTGGGACACCGTAGGTATCGATTACGGCAGCCTGATCTATATCGCGTTGGAACGTAGTCGCACCGCACGTGAGGCTATCGAATGCATCGTTTCGCTGGTCAATCAGTATGGCTATGCCAGCGAGGGAGAATCGTTCTCCATAGGCGATCCCAACGAAGTATGGATCATGGATCTGATAGGCAAAGGTCCCGGCCGGAAAGGAGCCAACTGGGTGGCAGTACGTATTCCCGACAATGCTATCTCGGCTCACGCCAACCAGGCACGCATCACCACTATACCACAAGGCAAAGCCAAACTCAGCAAAGAGCAGAAACGTCTGCAGAAAGCTCTCAACTGCATCTGCAATGGTGATTGGATGTACGACAAAGACCTGATCGGTTTTGCTCGCCAGAAAGGTTATTTCAGCGGAGCGGACAAGGACTTTAGTTACCAGGAAGCATATGCTCCGTTCGACTTCAGCGGACTCTTCGTCTGCGAAGCACGCGTATGGTCTTTCTTCCGTCATTTTGCGGATGTGGAGCGCTATTACGATTACGCCACCGGTAAGACCTACCGTGAGTCGGGCGGCAAAGATGCAGGCGAGCATATGCCGCTGTGGGTAGTGCCCGATCGCAAGGTGTCGGCACAGGATATGAAGGAGTGCATGCGCGATGAGTATCAAGGCACACCACTCGATATTACGCAAGGTCCGGACGCAGGACCGTGGAACAGCAAATTGCGCTACGGTGGACTCGGATTCAAACTCGATTCGACGCAATACTGGTACGAGCGTCCTACGGCTACGCAACAGACAGCCTGGTCGTACGTGGCACAGATGAATGCGAACCAACCGTACGGTATCTTCTGGTTTGCTGTGGACGATGCGGCGTGCAGCTGCTACGCACCGTTCTTCTCCTGCACCACCCATGTGCCCGAATGTCTGGCGCAAGGCAATGGTGACAGTTATACGTTTAGCCTGACTTCGGCCTGGTGGACATTCAATATCGTAGCCAACTGGGCCTATACCAAGTACAACCGAATGTATCCGCATATTCACGAACTGCAACAAATCTGGGACGACAAATTCAATATGCAGCTTCCGGGCGTGCTGGAACAAGCAGCCCAGTTGTCGGCCGACGATGCAGCTACATTCCTGACCAACTACTCGTGCTCGCAAGCAGAGAATATGGTAGCCGATTGGCAACGACTGGGTATCTACCTCTTCACCAAATTCCTGGATGGCCAGGAGCGCAAAGAAGAGAATGGCGATTTCAAGCGTAATCCGTACGGACAGTCGTGCGGCCCCAATCGCTTGCCGTTGCCTGAAAACTATCTGCGGATGTATGCTCCGGAGATCACTCACGAATAATCAAAAACAACGATAACCATGAAACATCTTTACCGTTTATTATCAGCCTGCCTGGTCCTTCTCTGGGGCTTAGTGGGCCTACATGCTCAAACGCCATGGGACGGTTCGTCGAGCGCGATTACGCCGAGCGGAACCACCTATTCGGTCAGTACTGCCGCCGAATTGGCTTGGATAGCCGAGCAAAGTCAGACCACTGATTTCGCAGGCTATACGATTGAACTGACCGCCGACCTCGATCTAGGCGGAGCATTGGAACCGGCCAAGAAATGGCTCCCGATCGGCTGTGCAGCCAATCCGTTCAACGGCGATTTCAACGGTAACAACCATGTGATTCGCAATCTCTACATCTCCGGTAACTATACCTCTGTGGGTCTGTTTGCCGAGACCGGCACATCGGCCACGATTCATCATCTGGCTATCGCTCAGGGACAGATCTTCACCGACGGAATCAACGATGTAGGATGTCTGGTGGGTATCCATCGCGGTACTATCCACCACTGCTTCAATATGGCGCAGATTCTGGCCAACAACGGTAACCGCGTAGGCGGTCTGGTGGGAACGAACGAAGGTGCGATATCCTATTCGTACAACACCGGTCTGATTACCAAAGCCAATTCTGTGGTAGGAGGTTTGGTCGGATCCAACACCGCCACCGCTACGCTGGACTGGTGCTACAATACCGGTTACTGTTCCGGAGCGGGAACGATTGGTTCGCTCATCGGTCAGAACGCCGCTGCGGCTGACAAGATCACGAATGTCTATTTCGACCAACAGGTAACGCGTATGGATGCCGTGGGCAACAGTTCCACCGTGCTGGACAATGCCACTTTCGCCGTAGTGAAAACCACGGAGATGAAGGAGAAATTCGAACTGGAGACCGCCGAATGGGTTTGCCCGGAGAATAATGCGTATCCCAAGTTGGTTTGCTTCGGCGATCTGCCTGCTGCACAACTGTCCACCTACGGTATATGGCTGGATGCGGACAATATGCCGATGGAGCGTGCGGAGGCGGTAGGTACGCCGAAGGAAGGTAACAAACCGCGTAAGACCTTCGGTCTGGACCATGCAGATGCTATCCAGTGGGTTTCCGGAAACGAGTCGGTGATTCATATCAAGAATAGCTCTACGGCTGAGACTTTCCGTCCCTGCGGTAACCAGGAAGTGCTGCTGACTGTGTCGCTGGGCAACGACAAGAAGCAGATCTACACTTACGTGCGTGGTTACGAAACATTCGACCCGGGTGAGATAGGAGGCGAAGGTAGAGCTTGCTGGCAAGAGGGTAACTTCAAATTCAGCACTATCAACAGCGGCAAAGCGCCATCGGGAGGTAAGGATGATGAACAAGAGGCACCAACCGATTACCAGTATCTGGTGATTCGCTATGCGGTGACCTACGATACGGATAGCAACAAGATCTACACACTGCTCGATACGATTTACGAGGGCGGACAGAAAGGGTACAACAGCCTGGTGCTGAATACAAACGAAACGGGTGAATATGCCTACAAGCGCTATACGCACGACTACCAGTGTACTACCACTTGGACCGAGTCGCCGGGTTATTCGTACTTGAAAGTGCTGGATAAATTCGAACCGGGTAGTCTATATGAGAAAATCGATACCATCTACGGTCTGCCGAAAGATACGGTGGTATTGAGCGAAGAAGATGCTTCGGGTGGTGGAGGCAAATTTACCTATGCGTGGGCCATGAATCAGACTATTGTCGATTATGTGACCGGTGATACGCAACAAGGAAAGAAACAAACCACCATCTACGATGACAATACGGGCGAACCTATCAGTACGGCTACTTGTCCGATCCATTTCACCGAGCCGGGTGAATATACATACGACCGCCGAGTGAAAGAACAATCGTGTCAGAATTCTTTCCTGCAATCCACTAATTCGCATACGTTTGTGGTATTCGACAGTCTGCGTGCGGGAACTATCATGCACATTGAGGAAAAGGTTTGTACGCCGGAACTGACAGACACCATACTGGAAGTGGCACCGGCCACAGGTGGTAATGGACGCTACAGTTATCGCTGGTTGTGCAACGGAGAAGTGATACCGAATAGCGACACCGTGGCATTGGATCTGGGTACTGTGACCATGACCGACGGTCAGACCTATGTCTTCCGCCGCCAGGTGAAAGACGATACGGGTCTGATGGATTGGACTACATCGAACGATTCGGTTTATTTTACCATCTACGCAGCCTACAAGGCGGGTGCTGTTCGTCACAGCGAGAACCGCAAGTGCTATACGCATCAAGATGAACTCACGCTGCCGATACAAGTGGCGCAGCAGACTGCTCCGCAAGGCGATGGCGACTTCATCTACTGCTGGCTCATCTACCGCGCAGGTGAAAACACCCCGCTGGACACTATCCATCAGGATGAAGCATCGCTCAACACTACGCTGCAACTTAACTCTTTCTCGGGTCTGCGTCTGCCTGCTACATTGGTCATCCGCCGTGCGGTGAAGAATACCCTGTGTCCTTCTGCATGGCAACTGTCGACCGATAGCGTAGTATGGCATACGGGTTACGAAGAAGTACGCGAAGAAGTAGTATCGCCTTGTGCGGCTGAACTGCCTTATCGCGATACCTATCAATATCAGGATGGTCATACTCAGCAATATTCGCTGGCCGATGGTGCTTCTGTCACCTTCAACGACCAGACTCCCGATGGTTGTCCGTTGACGCGTACCATCACTTGCCGCGCCTACAAACGACCGAAAGTGGAGGTGCAGCCGATAGTCTCTGTTTGTCAGACTGACACAGCTTTGGTGCTGGTTTACACCATCGAAGAAGGCAATCCGAACGCCTACGATGTCACATTCTCGGCCGAAGCCGAAGCAGCGGGATTCGTATCACGCAGAGGCGAATCATTGCCATCCAGCGGCAATGAGATTCGGGTGCCGATGCCTACCAATGCTCCATTGGGCAAATACTCGTTCACAGTGCTCTTCTATACCGCATCTACATCGGGCACAGCAGGATGTGTGGGCGAAGTACAGTCGCTCAGCTTCTCGCTGGATATGGATGGCTACGTTCACCGCAAATGGAACGATGTAGTCTTTGTGGACAACAGCGACAAGAACTGTGAGCCTAACTGCGATGATGACCTGACGTTCGTCGCTTACCAGTGGTACAAAGACGGTGAACCGATTCCTGGCGCTACTGAGCAATCGTACTACGAGGAAGGTGGACTGAACGGTTATTACCAGGTACTGATGACCACCGCAGATGGTACGGTTTATCGTAGTTGCGAATATGAGATGCGACCCATCACCGCGTTGAACGAAGTCAATGCGCCGGTTCATCTCTATCCAATACCTACTTTGGCCGGATCGATGATGCAGATACAGGCAGAAGAGAGCGGAACACTCTATTTCTACAACCTGCAGGGCGTTTGCTGCGGCCAGCATACGGTAGAAATAGGCACGCGCACTATCCATGCTCCGGCTGTATCGGGTATCTACCTCGCACGCTTTGTGTCAGCCAATGAGCATCTATTCACCTGTAAACTGATTGTATTATGAGCCGTTTTCGATTGATTTTATTCGTTCTTGCGGCTTGTTGTGCTATATCAGCCGTAGGTGCCCCTTCACGCAAGAAAACCAAGAAGAAAAAACCTTACCACAAGCACTATATCGACATGAATGCCGGTGTGGGAGCAAGTGGACTGGGATATAAACTGGAAGGCGGAAAAGCCACCGCCACTGCCTCGTTCACACTGGGTGCAGGTTATACATGGTTCTTCAAGCGCTATGTCGGACTGCAGACCGGACTGAATATAACCCGCTTTGCGACGAGTGCCACCCTGACCGAGCAGATAGCATGGGAAGGACTGACAGACTACGAGGGTCAGCAATATACCCATCGTATCAATTTCGAAGATTGGCGCGAGGTGCAACAGTCGTATATACTGTCTATACCTATTGGTATTCGCTGTAAGTGGAGAAAAGATGATAATGATCTGATAGGACTACATGGTTCGGCGGGATTACAAATCTCGTTTCCCACGCTGTCGAACTATAAGTACAAATCCGGAACAGTGACTCATACAGCCTGGTACGACCAGTGGAATCTGGAGTTGCACGATCTGCCCGGGCGATTTGAGACGGATCCGTATGTGAAGCAGGAAGAGAGTATCAGGCAGCATATTCACAAGGTCAATGCGATGTTGTACGGCGAAGTAGGTCCGACTATTCGACTGAACGAGCGCAGCGAACTCATTGTGGCTCTCTACGCGCAATATATGATGAACAATTTCTCGTCAGTCAAGTTGGACGACCGTCAGCCTCTGGGCTTTGCCAACGACCATAACAACGCTTACGCTTTCATGCCAACGTATCATGGATTGATAGGAACCAATCGCGTCGGAGCTATGCATCCGTGGACTGTGGGACTCAAGGTGGGTGCTTCTATTTGGCCGGGCAAAACTACCCAGCAGAAGAAGCGTGAACTGAAGAAACTGATGAAGCAGTTCCCCGAATTGATTCCTGTGAAAGAGGTGCACGACACTATCTGGATAGTAGATACTATCCGAATGAACGATACCGTGCGCGTACGAGATACCATCATGAGAACGGCTGTACACGAACAACTGGCAGTCACCAAAGAAGAGAAACACCTGGATAACCTGTTGTCCACATCCGTTATCTGGTTCAATTTTGATGACTACAAACCGATTCTGGAACCCGAGTATCTGTTGGATTCGGTTGCCTCCATCATGAAGCGTTATCCGGAACTGCGCATCCATATCAACGGACACGCTTGCTCTATCGGTAAGGAGCAATACAACCAACGACTGGCACTGAAGCGAGCGCAAGCCGTGGCGGCTATATTGCGGTCGAAGGGCATTAGCTCGAGCAGAATGGAAGTGAAATCGTATGGCGCCACGCACCCGTATAGATATAATGCCGGAGAGCATCAGTTGGAGAAAGACCGACGAGTGGAGATCATACCTGAAGGCTTCGTCACGCAAGACTCCGGAGGCGATGGAGATGAAGCGCCTTAGCGCGCCATAGAAACAAAAAGAGCACCCGCTTGGGTGCTTTTTTGTGGAGTATAGCGGACTCGAACCGCTCACCTCAACACTGCCAGTGTTGCGCTCTAGCCAGATGAGCTAATACC
>DBVU01000023.1 GCA_002308195.1 Bacteroidales bacterium UBA1256 | reverse complement strand
GTCGGAGGGTAGGAAGCGAGAGAAACATGTGGTAACACATCGTTCGAGATTAATGATAGACGCCCCTTGGGGTACAGAACCCGGCTTATAGGCCTACTTATCCCTCCGGGGATCCTGATGCCCATGAAGAAAATTTCCCAAATAATCAATTTTGTTCGCTACGACATGTGGCGTCTGACCGCAACCGAGATGGACACTCGCGTTAAGCGCATCGGTTACGGCATTATCCGCACCATCGTTTTGGTGGCACGCGGTTTCACAAGCAAGAACCTGAATGATAAGGCCAAGAGCCTTACCTACTCTCTGATATTTGCTATCATCCCCATCCTAGCGATGATAGTGGCCGTGGCTAAAGGTTTTGGAGTGGCGGACATCATAGAGCAACAACTGAACAGTTCCTTCCTAGGCGAGACGAATATGGTGCCGACTATCATGGAGATGGTTCAACGCTATCTGGATACGGCCCAAGGCGGTGTTTTCATTGGTATCGGTCTTCTCATCCTTCTGTGGGCGGTTTATTCGTTCTTCCAGTCCGTAGAAACCGCATTCAACCGCATATGGAACGTAGAGAAATCGCGTTCTATTTTGCGCCAGGTGACGACCTATATCGCGATAGTTGTGCTGATTCCGGTGCTGATAGTATGCAGTGCGGGTATCAATATTTTCGTTCATTCGGCCGCAGAGAACATGCCACATATCGGTTTCCTGCATGAGTTCTTCCATACCAGTGGTGTTAAATTCCTGCAGTTTGTGCTTGTATGGTTGCTCTTCACGGTGATGTACATGGCCATTCCAAATACGAAAGTACGCTTTATGAGTGCGCTTATCCCAGGCGTCATCATGGGCACACTGTTCCAGTTGTTGCAGATGCTCTCCGTCTATTTGATAGCCATGTTGAGCCGCACGAGTATCGTGTACGGAGCCTTTGCTACCATTCCAATCTTGATGACATGGTTGCAATATACCAGTCTGTTGATACTGATTGGTGCGGAGATGTCATACGCCATCCAAAACAACGAGGAATTTGAGTACGAGCATGATCTGAATCGCATGTCTCGTAGGTACAAAGATTTCGTGATGCTATATCTGCTTTCCTCTATCATTTCGCGGTTTGAAGCAGACGAAGCCCCTTATACAGCACACGAATTAGCCATTCGCGACAAATTACCCATCCGTTTGGTAAATCAGCTATTGTCACGATTAGTTGAGACAGGCATACTCACGGAAGTACAAAACGAGACTACAGAAGAGCGCACTTACCAGCCAGCACTAGATACACATAAGATAAGTCTGGGCATGGTAATCGGGCGTATTGAGCAGCAGGGAACAGAACATTTCTTGCAAGCGCCATCGCCCGAAATGAAAGCATTCTGGGACAAGTACCAGAAATTGCTGAAAGACAACCGTAGTTTGGACAAAATCATGATTGACACAATATAATATGAAAAAGTATTTTTCTATTCTTGTAGCTGCCCTACTCTGTGCGCAAGGGTCGATGGCAGCACCTAAGATTCAACAAGTTGAGCCTTTGAGTTGGTGGACTGGCATGGAAACACCACTAACGCTGATGTTTCATGGCGAAGATTTGCAAGACGCCAAGGTAAGTGTACAACAGATGATAAACGGGAAAGTGATGCGCGGCGAGTGTATAGGCCTAGTGCCAGGCAAGCAGCACAACGCTGAGAGCCCGAACTACTTGTTTGTCGACTTCGGCGTTTTCCAACCGGGCATGTATCGTATCACCTTGAAGAAAGGCAACAAAAAAGCAACTTATGACTATGTCATAAGCGAGCGTCGTGCAGGCAGTCGTGAACGCGAGAGTTTTACCACTGCCGATGTTGTATACTTGATTATGTCCGACCGTTTTGTAGATGGGGATGAGAGCAATAACTCGACCGACAACACACGAGAGAAAGCCGACAAAAGCAATGTTGACGGCCGTTGGGGAGGTGATATTCAGGGAATTATCAACTCACTAGACCATATTGCCAAACTCGGTTGTACCGCTATCTGGCCAACTCCGCTACTGGGAGACGATGAGCAGGCTTGGAGTTATCACGGCTACGCATGCTCCGACTATTATCACATTGACCCGCGTTACGGAAGCAACTCGCTCTACGCACAAATGGTACAGAAAGCGCACGATAAAGGCATTAAGATACTGATGGACATGGTTCCTAACCACTGTGGCTCTGCACACTGGTGGATGGCTGCCCTGCCATACAAAGACTGGATCAACCAGTTCCCGGAGTTCACCAACACTAATAATGTTTTCTCCGCCAATTATGACATCAACGCTTCGGAATATGACCGTCAGCTTAGCAATCGCGGTTGGTTCGACCATCCAATGCCAGATATGAATCTGGAGAATCCGGACCTACTGAAGTATTTCCAACTATGGGCTATTTGGTGGATAGAGTATGCCAATCTAGATGGTCTGCGCGTAGATACTTACCCTTACATAGAGAAACAGCCTGCGGCAGATTGGCTTGCAGCAATCCGCAAAGAATATCCAAATATCAATATTGTGGGTGAATGTTGGACGCGTCCTGCGTCCGCAGTGGCCTATTGGCAGAGCGGAACAAAGAACTTTGATGGTTTTGACAGCAATCTGCCAACCGTCATGGATTTCCCTGTAGAGGAAGCTATTCGCCAAGCACTGGAGAATGATGGCACAGGTTGGGGAAATGGCCTGACACGCGTATATGATGCCGTAGCGATGGATTATATGTATGCTGATGTAAACAAACTGTTTACCTTCCTCGGTAACCACGACATGGCGCGTATTGCGGATGTAGTTAAGGATAAAGATTTGCGCCGCGTTAAACTGGCATATGTGCTGTTGGCTACCATGCGCGGTATTCCGCA